>DATJQH010000137.1:0-76050 GCA_035505955.1 Rhodocyclaceae bacterium | reverse complement strand
GCCCCCTTGATGCCGGCCACTTCGCCGTCGGACTCTTCCAGCACTTCGACGCCGAAGCCCTTGCGCTCGCAGTACTTGAGGTACATGCGCAGCAGCATCGACGCCCAGTCCTGCGCCTCGGTGCCGCCGGCGCCGGACTGGATTTCCATGAAGCAGGCGTTCGGGTCGAGCGGATGGTTGAACATGCGCCGGAACTCGAGGTCGGCGACGCGCCGCTCGATGCCGCCGAGGTCGCTCTCGACGGCAACCATCGTGTCGTCGTCGTCCTCGGCACGCGCCATTTCGAACAGCTCGTGGGTGTCGGCGAGTTCCTGGGCGATGTCGCGCAGCGTGACGACCACGCCTTCGAGCGACTTCTTCTCCTTGCCCAGCGCCTGGCCGCGTTCGGCGTCGTTCCAGACCGCGGGGTCTTCGAGTTCCCGGTTGAGTTCTTCGAGCTTCAGCGCCTTGGCGTCGAAGTCAAAGATACCTCCGCAGTTCGGTCTCGCGATGGCCCAGGTCCGCGAGGTGATTGGCGAGGCTGTTGATGCGTTCGGCTTCCATGGCTTATTCCCGTGAATTTGCCATGGATTATACAGGCGCGCGGAAGTCCTCGATCAGCAGTTGCACGCTCAAGAGGCCGTTCCAGTCGTTGATGTCGAGCCGGTAGGCGGCCTCGATCTTCGCCGGCGCCGGCTCGGTCGAATTGAAGCGGATGGCGGAGAATGAGGCGCCGCCCTGGCGCAGTGCCAGCTTGAGATGCTTGTCCTTGAGCAGCTTCTGGTTCTCGACATCGAAGACATCGGCGAACAGCGGCGCGGGGAAGCCTTGGCCCCAGATTTCCGTGGCGAGCAGGCGCGCCGTGTCGAGGCCGCGATAACCCGCTTCGAGCGGGCCGTCCGTGACCAGCGTGCGCTGCAGCTGCTCGGGCGCGATCAGCGCGCCGGCCACGGCCTCGAACTCGGCCTCGAACTCGGCGAGGTCGCATTCCATGAGCGTGAGCCCGGCTGCCGCGGCATGGCCGCCGAAGCGCTTGAGCAGTTTCGGCCGGCGTTTGGCGACCAGGTCGAGCGCGTCGCGCAGATGCAGGCCGGGGATGGAGCGTCCGGAGCCCTTGATGACGCCGTCGCCGCCGCGCGCGAAGGCGAACGTGGGGCGATGCAGCTGATCCTTGACGCGACCCGCCAAAATGCCGATCACGCCCTGGTGCCAGTCCGGGTCGAAGAGCACGATGCTGGCGCGACTGCCGGCATCGACGTTGTCGAGCAGGACGTCGGCCGCCTCGCGCATGTCGGCTTCGATCACGCGCCGCTCGCGGTTCATGGCGTCGAGCTGCTGCACAATGTTGAAGGCGCGCGCCTGGTCATCCGTGATCAGGGCTTCTATGCCCAGCGACATGTCGGCCAGGCGACCGGCGGCATTGACGCGCGGGCCGAGCGCGAAGCCGAGGTCGAAGGTGCCGGCGCGCGCGTAGTCGCGGCCGGCGACGGCCAGCAGGGCACGCACGCCGGCCTGCATGCGTCCGGCGCGGATGCGCTGCAGTCCCTGCGTGACCAGCACGCGATTGTTGCGGTCGAGCGGCACGACGTCGGCGATGGTGCCGAGCGCGACGAGGTCGAGCAGGTCGGCGAGGTTGGGTCCGGCGCCGTCGGCAATCGCGCCGCGCCTTCTCAGCTCGGCCCGCAGTGCCAGCATCACGTAGAACATCACGCCGACGCCCGCCATCGCCTTGCTCGGGAACGTGCAGCCCGCCTGGTTCGGGTTGACGATGACGTCGGCATCGGGCAGTTCGGGGCCGGGCAGGTGGTGGTCGGTGATCAGCGTGGCGATACCCAGGCGCTTGGCCTCGGCGACGCCCTCGACGCTGGCGATGCCGTTGTCGACGGTGACGATGAGGTCCGGCTTGCGCTCGGCGGCGATGCGCACGACTTCGGGCGACAGGCCATAGCCGGTGTCGAAGCGATTGGGCACCAGGTAGTCGACCGTCGCACCCATTGCCCGCATTGCGCGCAGGCCGACCGCGCAGGCCGTGGCGCCGTCGCAGTCGTAATCGGCGACGATCAGGATGCGGCGCTTCGCGGCGATGGAATCGGCGAGCAGCGTGGCCGCTTCGGCCGCGCCTTTGAGGTCGTCGGGCAACAGCAGCTTGTCGAGGCCGATCTCCAGTTCCGACTTGTCCTTGATCCCGCGCGCCGCAAAGAGCCGCGACAGCAGCGGATGCACGCCGGCCTGCTCGAGCATCAGCGCGGCGCGGGTCGGCACCGGACGGACGACGATTTGCGTCATTCGTGCTCCGCCAGTCGCGCCAGTGGCAGCAGTTTGCGCCAGAAGCGCCAAAGGTCACTGCGCGTTGCCGAGACCGAGAGGGCGCGCCCGTGGCCGCTGGCCACGAAAGTCAGCCGCCGTGGTACGCCGTGCTTGAGGGCATCCAGCGCAGGCGCAATCCACTCGGCTTCCAGCGCGACCATGACCTCGCGCCAGGCGAGCGCGTCCTGCGCCGCCATCGGCTGCGCGAGCTGGTCGAGGTGCAGCAGCACGCGCTCGCGCGTCGGCTCGAAGCGAGCCGGCGGCGATGCCACGTCGACGCCGGCCAGCATGGCGAGGCCCTTGAGGACCGGATCGTCGGAGAGGACCAGATCGAAATTGCGCAGCGCGGCGACGGGCAGCCGGCCGCCGCCCCAGGGCCACAGGTGGTTTACGGTGGTGCGGCCGGCCTCGACGCGCGTGCGGTTGGCCGGGTGCGCGTGCAGCAGCGGCTGCGCTTCGGCGAGCAGGCGACGCCACTCGGCGCCCCGTGCGCCGCCTGGCAGCGCGGGGTCCACGGCGCGACCGACCGCCTCGGGCAGCGGCCGCGTTTCGATCCGCGCGGGTTGCGCAAGGCGCAGGTGCCAGCGACCGGGCGCCGAAGCGACGATGTCGCCCATCGTGGCAAAGAGTGGCGCCACGGCGTCGCGCAGCGCCGCATCCTCCTCGGCGCCGAGTGCGAGCACCGACGGATCGTCCGGGATCACCGCCCATTCGCGCAGGCGCAGGTGCACCGGATCGAGGCAGAGCCACTCATCGCCGCCCGGCTTGCCACCCTCCGCCAGGAGCCGCAGGGCCGCAGCGGGCAGCGGCGTGTCAATGCCGAATGCGTCGGCGAGCCAGGCGTCCGCGCCGGCCAGCGTCGTGCGCCGGCCGCGGCCGAGCAGCATGGCAAGGGCCGGCAGCGGCAGGTCGAAGGTGGTGTCGCGCAGGATCTCGCGCGGCCAGAACAGTCCGGGCACGAGCAGGGTGAGATGCATGGCCCATGTTAACATGCGCCCCCATGCGCTATGAATTCTGGGTTGGGCTGCGCTACACGCGAGCGAAACGGCGCAACCACTTCATCTCCTTCATCTCCCTGATCTCGATGCTCGGCATCGGCCTCGGCGTCGCCGCGCTGATCGTCGTGCTCTCGGTGATGAACGGCTTCCAGAAGGAATTGCGCACGCGCATCCTCGGCGTCGTGTCGCACGTGCAGATCGCCGGCGTCGGCGGCGACCTCGCCAACTGGCAGCAGGTGGCGCAGATCGGCATGCAGAATCCGCACGTGCTGGCGGCGGCGCCGTACGTGCAGGCGCAGGGCATGCTGTCCTACGACCAGCAGGTGCGCGGCACCATCGTGCGCGGCATCCTGCCCGAAGATGAGGACAAGGTGGCCGACTTCGCGCGCCACATGAAGGCCGGCAAGCTCGACGACCTGGTGCCGGGGGAATTCAACATCATCCTGGGCATCGAGCTCGCGCGCGCGCTCAACGTCGGCATCGGCGACAAGGTGACGCTGATCGCACCCGAAGGCCTGGTGACGCCTGCCGCCGTGCTGCCGCGCCTGAAGCAGTTCAAGGTGAGCGGCGTGTTCGAGGTCGGCATGTTCGAGTTCGACTCGGGACTCGCGCTCGTTGACATGCAGGACGCGCAGCGCCTGTACCGCCTCGACGATCGCGTCTCCGGCGTGCGGCTGAAAGTGGACGACCTCTTCGCGGCGCCGCGCATCGCGCGCGAACTGCTGGCACACCTCGATGCCGACACCTATGTCAGCGACTGGACGAAGAGCCACGCCAATTTCTTCCGCGCCGTGCAGATCGAGAAGAACATGATGTTCCTGATCCTGCTGCTGATCGTCGCCGTGGCCGCCTTCAACATCGTCACCACGCTGGTGATGATGGTCACCGACAAGCAGGCCGACATCGCCATCCTGCGCACGCTGGGCGCGAGTCCCGGCAGCATCATGCAGGTGTTCATCGTCCAGGGCGCGCTGATCGGCAGCATCGGCCTCCTGGCCGGCATCGCGGGCGGCGTGGCGCTGGCGCTCAACGTCGAGACCGTGGTGCCCTTCATCGAGCGCCTGTTCGGCATCCAGTTCCTGGCCAAGGACGTTTACTACATCACGGAACTGCCTTCGGACCTGCACTGGAACGACGTCATTGTCATCGGGCTCGTCTCGTTTGCGATGACGCTCATTGCCACGCTGTACCCGAGTTGGCGCGGCTCGCGCGTCAATCCCGCGGAGGCGCTGCGCTATGAGTGAATCCGTACTCGCCTGCACCGGCCTCAGGAAGACCTTCACGCAGGGCGACCTCAACGTGCCGGTACTGACTGGCATCGACCTGGCGGTGGCGGCCGGCGAGCGGCTGGCCGTCGTCGGCGCCAGCGGTTCGGGCAAGAGCACGCTGCTGCACCTGCTGGGCGGGCTCGATGCGCCCACCGCCGGCACCGTGACGCTGCTTGGGCGCGACTTGTCGGCGGTCGGCGACGCGGAGCGCGGCCGGCTTCGCAACGAAAGCCTCGGCTTCGTCTACCAGTTCCACCATCTGCTGCCGGAATTCACGGCGGTCGAAAACGTGGCCATGCCATTGCGCATCCGGCGCATGGAGCACACTGCGGCGGAAGCGCAAGCCGCCGAGATGCTTGCGAAGGTCGGGCTGGGCCACCGCCTGCGCCATCGCCCGGGCGAACTTTCCGGCGGCGAGCGCCAGCGCACCGCGATTGCCCGCGCGCTGGTGACGAAGCCTGCCTGCATCCTCGCCGACGAGCCGACCGGCAACCTCGACCGCCATACGGCGGGGGAAGTGTTCGACCTGATGCTTGATCTGAATTCGGGCGCCGCGCTCGTCATCGTCACCCACGATCCCGAACTCGCCGCCCGCGCCGGCCGGGTGTTGACGCTGCGCGACGGTTCACTCAGCCAATAGTCAGTCCCGGTGGTACGCCGTGCTGCAGCGGGCGCCGGGCCGCTGTACTATGCCGGCCATGCGCATTGCCGTGTTCAACCAGAAGGGTGGGGTGGGCAAGACCACCACGGCGCTGAACCTCGCCGCCGCCCTGGCCCGCCGCGATCGGCAGGTATTGCTGGTGGACCTCGATCCGCAGGCGCACCTGACCTCAATTCATGCCGCGGGCGGCGTCGATGTGAACGCCAGCATGTTTGCGTTCTACCAGGCGCACAAGCCGCTCGCCGAACTCGAACAGCCGTGGACGGGCATCGGCAGCGTGATTCCGGCGCACGGCGAACTGATTCGCATCGACGCGCTGCTCGGCAAGGGTCCCAACGCGCTGAACCGACTGCGCCAGGGGCTGGAGGGGCTCGACAACGGCCGCTCGGTGATCATCGATTGCTGTCCCTTCCTCGGCGTGTTGTCGCTCAATGCCATGTTCGCGTGTGATCGCGTGCTCGTGCCGGTGTCGTCCGATTTCCTGTCGATGCGCGGCGCGCTGCAGATCGAGCGCACGCTGAAGGCAATCGAACCGGTGCTCAAGCGCCACGTCGAGCGACGTTACCTGCTGACGCGCTTTGACCGCCGCCGCAAGATGAGCTACGAGGTGCAGAAGCAGATGGCGGACTGCTTCGGCCCGGAACTGTGCGCGACGGCGATCATCGAGAACGTGTCGCTCGCCGAGGCGCCGGCGCAGGGGCGCGATATCTTCAGCCACGCGCCGAAAAGCCGCGGCGCGCAGGACTACGAGGCGCTGCTGGACGAACTGGATTCGACCTGCTTCGTTTAGCGGTTGATCAGCTTGGCGACGTCGTCGAACGTGATCCCGGCCGCGTGGCGTTCGGTCTGCACCGGCGCGCATTCGAGGATCTCGCAATCGCGGTACATCTGGCGCAGCTTGCGCACCGCCTCTGCCTCGTCGCGGCCGGCGATGGCCAGGTTGTCCACCAGGCCGCCGTCGCGCGTGCGGATGCGGAAGCCGTACTTGGTGAAGGCCGAGGCATCCGTCATCGCGCGGTTCCCGCGGAAACGTCGGCGATCACCCACTGGCCGCCGCGCAGCACTTCGAGCGGCTTGAACTTCGCCTTGTAGGCCATCTTGCGGCTGTCCTTGATCCAGTAGCCGAGGTAGAGGTAGGGCAGGTGCAGGTTGCGGCACAGCGACAGCTGCCACAGGATGGCGTAGGTGCCGTAGCTGGTGCCCTGCCGGTCGGCGTCGAAGAAGGTGTAGACCGACGAGAGGCCGTCGTCGAGCACATCGATGATGCAGACCATGCGCAACTGGCCTTCCTCGCGGAACTCGATCAGCCGGCTGTCGACGTGCGTCTGCAGCAGGAAGTGCGCGTACTGGTCGCGGCTGTCGTCGTCCATGCCGCCGCCCTGGTGGCGCGCGAGCTGGTAGCGTTGGTAGAGCGCGTAGTGCTCCTCGCGGAAACTCAGCGGCCGCTCCTGCGCGACCAGGTTTGCGTGCTGCGCCAGCGCGCGCCGGTGGCTGCGGCTCGGCTGGAACTCCTGGACGACGATGCGCGCCGGCTGGCATTCGCGGCAGGCATCGCAATAGGGACGATAGGTGAACATGCCGCTGCGGCGGAAGCCCGCGCGCACCAGGTCGCTGTACGTGGCCGTGTCGATCAGGTGGGTCGGCGTCGCCACCTGCGAGCGCGCCACGCGCCCCGGCAGGTAGGAGCAGCCGTAGGGAGCGGTCGCGTAGAACTGCAGGAGCGGGAAGGGCGGCAGGTCGCGGAGGTGCGCCATTCACTTGTTCCTGTAGGCGCCTGCCACCGCGTCGGCAGGCCAGCGTTGCGGCGAAGAGTCAGCCGCGACGGCACGCCGCAGCAGCGCGACGAATTCGCTGCGCGGGATCGGTCGGGCGCCGAGCGAGGCCAGGTGTTTCGTTTCCATCTGGCAGTCGATTATGCCAAAACCTTCGTGTTGCAGATGAGCGCACAGATGCGCGAGGGCGACCTTCGATGCGTCGCGGTGGCGCGAAAACATCGATTCGCCGAAAAAGGCCCTCCCGAGGGCCATGCCGTAGAGTCCGCCCGCCAGTTGGTCGTCCATCCAGACTTCGACGCTGTGCGCGTGGCCGAGTTCATGCAGCCCAGTGTACGCGGTCTGCATCGCCGCGGTGATCCAGGTGCCGTGCTGGCCGGGCCGCGGCGCGGCGGCGCAGGCGGCGACCACGTTCGCGAAAGCGGTATCGAGCGTCACGCGATAGGGCCGGTTGCGCAGCACCTTGGCGAACGAGCGCGAGATTTTCAGCTCATCCGGAAACAGCACCATGCGCGGATCGGGGCTCCACCATAGTATCGGTTCCCCTTCCGAGTACCAGGGGAAAATGCCCCGGCGATAGGCGGCGAGGATGCGCTCGGGCGACAGGTCGCCGCCGGCGGCAAGCAGGCCGTTGGGTTCGGCGAGCGCCGATTCGACCGGAGGGAAGACCGGCTCGACGGGGAGCCAGGGGATCACTGTCTATGCGTCAAGAGCAGCGGCCGGCGCCTTCAGCCGGCCTTCAGCGCACGGCACTCGAGAGGCAGAAACGTAGCTTCGAGCGTGGTCGAGTTGTTGCCCTTGATGCTCATCTTGTCCGGCGCCTCGGCCGAACCGCAGACCCACGTGATCGGCACCATGGGCGCGTCGTCGACGACTGCCGGCCGGAGGCTGATGACCTTGCCGGCGATCGCCTTGTTGGCCCGATTGCCGAATGTGAGATTGATGACGCCGTGATCGACGGCAACTGCGCTGACGAAGTTATTGACGATCTTGTCGGCGGGCGGGAGTGCAGCTGCGGTGTTGTCGGCGGGGAAATCCTGGGTTGCGCTCCAGTAGGCCGCAACACCCCGCTTGGCGACGTCGGCGAGGGTCAAGGCAGCTTCGACCTGTGCCTTGACGATCCGGTCGAGGTAGGAAGGAACTGCAATTGCCGCCAGGATCGCGAGGATCACCACGACCGCCATCATTTCCGCCAGTGTAAATCCGCGCCACGCCTTCATGCCCAAGGTTTCCGCCGTGTTGTTGCTGCGGATGATAGCGGAAGGCGCGTCGATTCGCAGGCGGCTGGCGCGCGCTATTGCTCTCCGGTCACGCGCCGCGCGCCGTTGAAGTGCTTGAGCCAGTAGCGGGCGCTCAGGTCCTCGACGCGCACGGAGGCGCCCCGATGCGGCGCATGGACGAAGAGGTCGTCGCCGAGGTAGATGCCGACATGCGAAAAGGCACGGCGGCGTCTCGTGTTGAAGAAGACCAGGTCGCCCGGCTTGAGATCCTCGCGCGCGATCGGCTCGCCGGACTGGCTCTGGGCCCGGGCCGAACGCGGCAGGTCGAGGCCCAGCCCTTCGTGGAACACGTGGCGCACGAAGCCCGAGCAGTCGAAGCCCGTCTCGGGGCGGGTGCCGCCCCAGCGATAGCGCACGCCCAGCAGGTCGAGCGCCTTGTCGAGCGTCGTTTGGATGGAGGATGAGGCCCGTTCGATCAGCGAGGGCGCGTCCTGCGCAACCGGCAGGGGCACTTCCGGCGCGGCGGGCAACGCTGCCTGCGGCACGACCGGCAACTCCTCGTCGGCGCGGGCCGTGGCGGCGAGCGCCAGCGCGGCGATGAGGGCACAGGCGAGGATTCTGAGCTGTCTGTGGGGAAACATGGCGCCGGACTATAGCTAAAGCCGTGCAAGACTGTAAACCCCGGCCCCAAACGACCTATAATCGCCGCTTATTGCCCTAAATGGATTGCACATGGCCTCCTCAGCCTCGTTCAAGGCATTTCTGATCCGCCAGGAAGAGGGCAAGGTCGTCTCGGATTTCACCGAGATGGCCGAGAGCGCACTCGATGCCGGCGAAGTGACCATTCGCGTTGCCTATTCGAGCGTCAACTACAAGGATGCGCTTGCGGCAACGGGCGCGGGGCGCATCATCCGGCGCTTTCCCTGCATCGGCGGCATCGATCTCTCCGGCACCGTCGTCTCGAGCGCCGATGCGCGCTTTGCGCCCGGCGACGCGGTGCTCGCCACCAGCTATGACATTGGCGTCGCACATCATGGCGGCTATGCGGAACTTGCGCGCATTCCCGCCGACTGGGTGATCAAGCTGCCGCAGGGACTGACGCTGCGCGATGCCATGGCGCTCGGAACGGCGGGATTCACGGCGGGGCTCGCCGTCGTGCGCATGGAAGAAAACGGCCTCGCGCCGGCCAAGGGCCCGGTCGTGGTCAGCGGCGCCACGGGCGGCGTCGGCAGCCTTGCGATAGACATGCTGGCAGGCCTTGGCTACCACGTCGTCGCGCTCACGGGCAAGGAAGCGGAGACGGACTACCTGCTCGGCCTCGGCGCGAAGGAAGTGCTGCTGCGGCAATCGCTCGACCTCGCCAAGATCAAGCCGCTCGGCAAGGAGAGCTGGGCCGGCGCCGTGGACAACCTGGGCGGTGACGTACTCGCCTGGATGGCAAGCACCATGAAGCAGGGTGGCACCATCGCCAGTATCGGCCTTGCCGCCAGCATGAACCTCAACACGACGGTCGCTCCGTTCATCCTGCGCGGCGCCTGCCTGCTCGGTATCGATTCGGGCTACATTGGCGAACCCTACCGCCACGGCGTCTGGCAGCGGCTGGCAGGCGACCTGCGGCCGCGGCACCTGGTGGCGCTGACGCGCTCGATCGATTTTGCCGAACTGCCGTCGGCGTTCGATACGTTCGTTCGCGGCCAGGCCAAGGGCCGCGTCGTCGTGCAGGTCAACGGAGGATGACAGCAACATGAACCTGCCGGCCGGGCTTCCGCGCGTGATGGTGGTGGACGATTCGCGCATCGTCCGGGCGACCATCATCAAGCGCATCCGCGATCGCTTCAGCGTGCGCGAAGAGGGCGACGGCGAGGCCGGCTGGGAAGCGCTGCTGATCGATCCTTCGATCCAGTTGGTCATCACCGACCATTCGATGCCGCGCCTCGATGGCTACGGCCTGATCGAGCGCATCCGCAGTTCCAAGGTGTCGCGCATCCGCGAGCTGCCCGTGATCATGATCTCGGGCGACGAGGACGAGGGCGCGCGCCAGCGCGCCACGACCCTCGGGGCCACCGATTTCATCACCAAGGGAACGGGCACGGCCGAACTGCTGGCGCGCCTGGATTCGCTGGTTGCGCTTGGTCGTTCGCACGAGGCGCTGGAAGAAGCGCGCGCCGGTGCAGCCATCGACCCGGTGACCGGCCTGCCCCAGCGGGTGTTCGTGCTGCGCCAGGCCGAGCAGTCGTTCTCCTATTTTCACCGCCACGGCGGCCACGTCGGCGTGCTGGTGGTTGGACTCGACCGTTTTGACGAACTTGTCGAGGCCGAAGGCGCTGCGCTGGGCGAGGCGCTGCTGAAGCGTTTCGCGCAGGTGCTGGGCGGCGCGGTGCGCAAGGAAGACAGCCTGGCACGCTGGGCCGACAGCCAGTTCGCGGTGATTACCCCCGGCATCGATCCGGCGCAGACGCACCAGTTCGCGGAGCGCCTGCGCGCCGCGGTGGAAGTGGCGAGCATCCAGTACCGCGGCCACGCGCTGCGGCTGACGGTCACGGTCGGCATGGCCAGTTCGCCGGAGGACGGCGAACTCGACGCCGAGCGCGTGCTGGCCACGGCCGAGGAACGCATGGTGGCGGCGATGGCGGCAGGCGGCAACTGCGTCGCCGGTGCGGTGGCGCGCACGGAGACCGGCAACGTCATGAGCGTCGAGGAAGCGCTCGGCTGCCTGGCGGCCGGACGCGAAGGGGTGGTGCGCCCCGGCGCGCGCGCGTTCGCGGCACGGCTGCTGCCGCTCTTGCGGCTGATCGGTTCCGAATTGCATATCAACGACGCGATCGCCGAGATCGAGCGGCGGCTGGCGTCGGGTAACAAGGATTAGCGTAGTCCAATAACGGGAGTGGGAGAGGTGGCATGACGACGTACAAGGAGTTTCATCGGAGGTCCATCGAGGACCGGGACGGCTTCTGGGGCGAGCAGGCACAACTGATCGACTGGCACAAGCCGCCGCAGAAGATTTGCGACTACTCGAAGCCGCCGTTCGTGAAGTGGTTCGTGGGCGGCGAGACCAACCTTTGCTACAACGCCGTGGATCGCCATGCCGCCAGGCGGCCGAATGCGCCGGCGCTGATCTTCGTCTCCACGGAAACGAACGTGGAGAAGACCTACACCTTCGCCGAACTGAAGTCCGAGGTGGTGCGCATGGCGGCCGTCATGCAGAGCCTGGGCGTCAAGAAAGGCGACCGCGTCCTGATCTACATGCCGATGATCGCGGAGGCCACCTTCGCGATCCTCGCCTGTGCGCGCATCGGCGCCATCCACTCTGTGGTGTTCGGCGGCTTCGCGTCGGGCTCCCTGGCGACGCGCATCGACGACGCCAAACCCAAGCTGATCGTATCAAGCGACGCCGGCATGCGCGGCGGCAAGGCGGTGCCCTACAAGCACCTCCTCGACGAGGCCTGCAAGATCGCGCAGTTCCCGCCCGAGAAGGTGCTGATGATCGATCGCGGGCTCGACAAGAACTTCGCCAAGGTCGCCGGCCGCGACGTCGACTACGCGACGCTGCGCGCGCAGCACATGAACGCGGACGTTCCGTGCGTCTGGCTGGAATCGACCGAGCCGTCGTACATCCTGTATACGTCGGGTACCACCGGCAAGCCGAAGGGCGTGCAGCGCGACGTCGGCGGTTACGCCGTGGCGCTCGCCGCATCGATGAAGCACATCTACTGCGGTGGCGAGGGCGAGACCTACTTCGCCACTTCCGACATCGGCTGGGTCGTCGGCCACAGTTACATCGTCTATGGCCCGCTCATCGCCGGCATGGCGACCTTGATGTACGAAGGCACGCCGATCCGGCCCGATGCCGGCATCTGGTGGAGCCTCGTCGAGAAGTACAAGGTCAACGTGATGTTCTCCGCGCCGACCGCGATCCGCGTCTTGAAGAAACAGGATCCGGCCTACCTGCACAAGTACGATCTCTCGTCGTTGAAGCACCTGTTCCTGGCCGGCGAGCCGCTCGACCAGCCGACGCACGAATGGATCATGGGCGAACTCAAGCTGCCGGTGATCGACCACTACTGGCAGACCGAGAGCGGCTGGGCGATGTTGACCGCCGCGCCGGGGGTCGAGAAGACGCCGATCAAGTACGGCACGCCGAGCTTCCCCGCCTATGGTTACAACCTGAAGATCTTCCGCGAGGACGGCACCGAGTGCGCGCCGAACGAGAAGGGCATCGTCGGCGTGCTGCCGCCGCTGCCGCCGGGCTGCCTGTCGACGGTGTGGGGCGACGACGAGCGCTTCGTCAAGACCTACTTCTCGTTGTTCAAGGAACCGCTGGTCTATTCCTCGTTCGACTGGGGGATCAAGGATGAGGACGGCTACCACTTCATCCTCGGCCGCACCGACGACGTCATCAACGTCGCCGGGCACCGCCTGGGCACGCGCGAGATCGAAGAGGCGGTGCAGATGCATAGCGCCATCGCCGAGGTCGCGGTCGTGGGCGTGCATGACCAGTTGAAGGGGCAGGTGCCGGTCGCGTTCGCCGTGGTCAAGGACGCGGCGCGCATCGCGACGCCGGAACTCAAGGCTGCGCTGGAAAAGGAAGTGATGAAGACCGTCGACGACAGCCTGGGTGCCATCGCGCGTCCCGGGCACGTCCATTTCGTCACTGGCCTGCCCAAGACGCGCTCGGGCAAGATGCTGCGCCGTTCGATCCAGGCCATCGCCGAAGGCCGCGATCCGGGCGACCTGACGACCATCGACGATCCGGGCACGCTGGACCAGATTCGCGGCGCGCTCGCACCGTAGAAAAGGCTGTTGTGGCGAGGCGCGAGTTCCGCTAGAATCCGCGCCTCGTTTGCAGGCGCGTAGCTCAGCTGGTTAGAGCACCACCTTGACATGGTGGGGGTCGTTGGTTCGAGTCCAATCGCGCCTACCAAATCCGACAGGGCGCCTGCGTTCACGAGGCGCCCTGTTTCTGCTTCTGGAGCTTGCAACATGCCGGTCATCACCTTGCCCGATGGTTCGAGGCGCGAGTATCCGCAACCGCTGACCGTGGCGGGCGTGGCGGCTTCCATAGGCGCCGGGCTGGCCAAGGCGGCATTGGCCGGCCGCGTGGACGGCAAACTGGTCGACACCTCCTACCTGGTCGATCGCGACGCTTCGCTCGCCATCGTTACCGACAAGGATGCCGATGGCGTCGAGATCATCCGCCACTCGACCGCGCACCTGCTCGCCTACGCGGTGAAGGAACTGTTCCCCGAGGCGCAGGTGACCATCGGCCCGGTGGTCGAGAATGGCTTCTACTACGACTTCGCCTATCAGCGCCCCTTCACGCCGGAAGACCTCGAGGCGATGGAAAAGCGCATGGCTGAACTCGCGAAGAAGGACATTCCGGTCACGCGCGAAGTCTGGCCGCGCGACAAGGCCGTCGAGTTCTTCAAGTCCATCGGCGAGCGCTACAAGGCCGAGTTGATCGAAGCCATTCCAGCGGGCGAGGATGTGTCGCTGTATCGCGAAGGCGATTTCGTGGACTTGTGCCGCGGCCCGCACGTGCCCTCGACGGGCAGGCTCAAGGCGTTCAAGCTGATGAAAGTGGCCGGGGCCTACTGGCGCGGTGATTCGAAGAACGAGCAGTTGCAGCGTATCTACGGTACCGCGTGGGCGAAGAAGGAAGAACTCGACGCCTACCTGCACATGTTGGAGGAAGCCGAGAAGCGCGACCATCGCAAGCTCGGCCGCAGCCTTGATCTCTTCCACCTGCAGGAGGAAGCGCCGGGCCTGATTTTCTGGCACCCGCAGGGCTGGACCGTCTGGCAGGAAGTCGAGCAGTACATGCGCCGCATCTATCGCGAGAACGGCTACCAGGAAGTGCGCTGTCCGCAGATCCTCGACCGCTCGCTGTGGGAGCGCTCGGGCCACTGGCAGCACTTCCACCAGAACATGTTCACCACGGCATCGGAGAACCGCGACTACGGCGTCAAGCCGATGAACTGCCCGGGCCACATCCTGCTGTTCAACACCGACGTGCGCTCTTACCGCGACCTGCCGCTGCGCTACGGCGAATTCGGTTCCTGCCACCGCAACGAGCCTTCGGGCGCGCTGCACGGCGTCATGCGCGTGCGCGGTTTCACACAGGACGACGGTCACATCTTCTGCACCGAGGACCAGATCCAGCCCGAGGTGACGGCCTTCAACGCGCTGGTGCGCAAGGTGTACGCCGATTTCGGCTTCACCGATGTCGCCGTCAAGCTGGCGCTGCGTCCGGACAGCCGCGTGGGCGCCGACGAGGTCTGGGACAAGGCGGAGGCGGCGCTGCGCAATGCCTTGCGCGCCTCGGGCCTCGAGTGGATCGAACTGCCGGGCGAAGGCGCTTTCTACGGTCCCAAGATCGAATTCCACATCAAGGACGCCATCGGCCGTTCCTGGCAGTGCGGCACCATCCAGGTCGACTTCTCGATGCCCGGCCGGCTTGGCGCGGAGTACGTCGGCGAGGACAACGCCCGCCATACGCCCGTGATGCTGCACCGGGCCATCCTCGGCTCGCTCGAGCGCTTCATCGGCATCCTGATCGAGAACCACTCGGGCGCGCTGCCCTTGTGGCTGGCGCCGGTGCAGGCCGTAGTGATGAGTATCTCCGAGCACCAGGAGGACTACGCGGCGGCTGTGGCGGAAAAGCTGCGCGCCGCCGGCCTGCGTGTCGACACGGATTTGCGCGGAGAGAAAATTAACTATAAAATTCGAGAACATAGCTTGATGAAGCGGCCTTACTACGTCGTGATTGGCGACAAGGAAAAGGCTGCGGGGTTGGTCGCCGTTCGTGCCCGGGGCAATCAGGATCTCGGGCAGATGTCTCCCGAAGCGTTGATTGAACGCCTGCTGCGGGAACAGCAGAGCAGGGGCGTGGCGGCCTGATTTTTTGATTTTTGGGAGTCGAGAACCATCGCTCAGGAAAAGTCGCAGCGCATCAATGACGAGATTACAGCCCCGGAAGTGAGGTTGGTCGGGGTCGAAGGCGAGCAGATCGGCATCGTGAACATCCGGGCCGCACTGCAGATGGCAGAAGAAGCCGAAGTCGATCTCGTGGAAATCGCCCCGCTGGCAAAGCCGCCGGTCTGCAAGATGATGGACTTCGGCAAGTTCAAGTACCAGGAAGCCAAGCGGGCGCACGAAGCGAAGCTGAAGCAGAAGCAGGTGCAGGTGAAGGAAGTCAAGTTCCGCCCGGGTACGGACGAGAACGACTACCAGATCAAGCTGCGCAACCTGATCAAGTTTCTGGGCGAAGGCGACAAGGCGAAGATTACGTTGCGTTTCCGCGGCCGCGAAATGGCGCACCAGGAGTTCGGCATGCGCATGCTGGAGCGCATCAAGGGCGACCTGACGGAAGTGGCGCAGGTGGAGCAGTTCCCGAAGATGGAAGGCCGTCAGCTCATCATGGTGCTGGCGCCGACCAAGAAGCAGGTGAAGCAATAAGCAGTAGCGGTTGCAGTGCACAGAAGCGGTTGCGGGTTGTCGAAGCGTTCCCGAGTCGGGAACCACCTGGTACCGTGTCAGAAAAGGAGTCTCGGCCATGCCGAAGATGAAGACCAAGAGCGGAGCCGCCAAGCGCTTTCGAGTGCGCGGCAGTGGCAGCGTCAAGCGCTCGACGGCGTTCAAGCGCCATATCCTCACCAAGAAGACCACCAAGTCCAAGCGCCAGCTGCGCGGTGTTCACGCGGTGCACGAGTCGGACGTCAAGTCCGTTCGCGCCATGCTGCCCAACGCCTAAGGAGAACGCACCATGCCAAGAGTCAAACGTGGTGTAACGGCGCGCGCGCGCCACAAGAAGGTTCTCGCCCAGGCCAAGGGTTACAGGGGTCGCCGCAATTCCGTCTATCGCATCGCCAAGGAAGCGGTGATGAAGGCGGGCCAGTACCAGTATCGCGACCGCCGTCAACGCAAGCGCCAGTTCCGTGCCCTCTGGATCGCCCGTATCAATGCGGGTGCCCGCGAGTTGGGCATGAAGTACAGCACCCTGATGAACGGCCTCAAGAAGGCCGCCATCGAGGTGGATCGCAAGGTGCTGGCCGACCTGGCCGTGTTCGACAAGCCGGCATTTGCGGCCCTGGCGAACCAGGCCAAGGCCAAACTCGGCGCGTAATCCGGCACATCAACCGACGCGAACAGGAGGGAGGCCTCGGGCAACCGGGGACCTCCCTCTTTTAATTTGCAATGGACAATCTCGATCAACTCGTTGCACAAGCCACCGCCGATTTCGGCGTCGCCACCGAACCGGCGAAGCTCGAGGAGGCCAAGGCGCGCTACCTCGGCAAGGACGGTTCGCTGACCGTGCTCCTCAAGGGCTTGGGCAAGCTCGCGGCCGAGGAGAGGAAGAGCGCCGGCGCCGCCATCAACATCGCCAAGCAGGCCGTAGAGTCAGCCCTGACGGCACGCCGTGAGGCCCTGCGGCTGGCCCAGCTCGAAGCGCAACTCGCGGCGGAGGCCCTCGACGTGACGCTGCCCGGCCGCGGCGAGACGCGCGGTGCGCTGCATCCCGTGACGCGCAGCCTGGAGCGCATCGAGCAGTTGTTCCGCTCGATCGGCTTCGAGGTCGCCGACGGTCCCGAGATCGAGGGCGACTGGCACAACTTTACTGCCCTCAACACTCCGGAGAAGCACCCCGCGCGCTCGATGCACGACACCTTCTACCTGCTCGACGCAGAGGGCCGCGTGCAGGAGGACGTGCTGCTTCGCACGCATACGAGCCCGGTGCAGATCCGCTACATGCAGGCGCATGTCGAGCGTTACAAGCACCTCGACACCATGCCCGAGATCCGCGTAATCGCGCCGGGTCGCGTCTATCGTGTCGATTCCGATGCCACGCATTCGCCGATGTTCCACCAGGTCGAAGGCCTGTGGGTGGGCGAGAACGTCAGCTTCGCCGACCTCAAGGGCGTGGTCGCCGATTTCCTGCGCCGCTTCTTCGAAAGCGACGACCTCAAGGTGCGCTTCCGCCCGTCCTTCTTCCCGTTCACCGAGCCCTCGGCCGAGATCGACGTCGCCTTCATGTCCGGTGCGCTCGAGGGCCGCTGGCTGGAGATCGCCGGCTGCGGCATGGTGCATCCGAACGTGCTGCGCTTCGGCGGCATCGACCCGGAGAAGTACACCGGCTTCGCTTTCGGCATGGGCCCCGACCGGCTGACCATGCTCCGCTACGGCATCAACGACCTGCGCCTGTTCTTCGAAGGCGATTTGCGCTTCCTTTCGCAGTTCCCATAGATCATGCAATTCCCTGAATCCTGGCTGCGCGCCCTCGTCAATCCGCCGCTGTCGACGGAAGAGCTCTGTCATCTGCTGACGATGGCCGGCCTCGAAGTCGAGGAGCGGCGTGCCGCCGCGGCTGACTTTTCCGGTGTGGTCGTCGCCCGCGTGCTCAGTACCGAGAAGCATCCCGACGCCGACAAACTGAAGCTTTGCAAAGTGGATACGGGCAGTGCCAGCGGCGTGTTGCAGATCGTCTGTGGTGCGCCCAATGTCGCGCCCGGCATGGTGGCGCCCTGCGCGCTCGTTGGCGCAAAGCTGCCCGGCATCGAGATCAGGAAGGCCAAGGTGCGCGGCGTCGAGAGTTTCGGCATGATGTGCTCGGCCCGAGAACTGGGGCTGTCCGAAGACCACGGCGGCCTCTTGGCGCTGCCCGACGACGCGCCGATCGGTGCCGACATCCGCCAGTACCTGAACCTCGACGACACGCTGATTACGCTGAAGCTGACGCCCAACCGCGCCGACTGCCTGTCGCTGACCGGCATCGCCCGCGAAGTGGCGGGGCTGACCGGCGCGCCCTTGGCGCTGCCAGCCGTCGAGCCCGTGGCGAAGAATATCGACGACACGCGCAGCATCGTCCTCGACGCGCCGGACGTCTGCCCGCGCTACTGCGGCCGCATCGTGCGTGGCGTGAATGCGAAGGCGCCGACACCGGACTGGATGAAGCAGCGCATCGAGCGCTGCGGCGTGCGTTCGATCTCGGCGCTCGTCGATGTCACCAACTACGTGATGCTGGAACTCGGCCAGCCGATGCACGCCTTCGACGACGCCCAGCTTGCGGGCGCGATCCATGTGCGCTATCCGAAAGCCGGCGAGCAGTTGCTGCTGCTCAACGAACAGACGGTGACGCCCTCGGCCGACACCGGACTGATTGCCGACGAGCAGAAACCGCTCGGGCTGGCCGGCATCATGGGCGGCGAGCATTCGGGCATCGCCGACACGACGACCGATCTCTTCCTGGAATGCGCATTCTTCACGCCGACCGCGATCGCCGGTAAGGCGCGCGCGCTCGGTTTCTCGTCCGACGCTTCGCATCGCTACGAACGCGGCGTGGACTTCGAACTGCAGCGCCGCGCCATCGAGCGGGCGACGCAGTTGATCGTCGACATCTGCGGCGGCCAGCCGGGCCCGGTGGTCGAGGCCGTGTCGTCCGCGCATCTGCCCGCGCGCAAGCCCGTGCGGCTACGCGCAGCCCGCGCCGTGAAGGTGCTCGGCATCGCGCTTTCCGTCGACCTGATCGGCAAGCTGCTGGGCGGCCTCGGCACGAAGGTGGAACGCCTGGGCGATGACTTCGTGGTGACGCCGCCGTCGTACCGCTTCGACATGGAAATCGAAGAGGACCTGATCGAGGAGATCGCGCGACTGCACGGCTACGACAACATCCCGGCGCCGCCGCCGAAAGCGCAGCTCGCCATGCTGCCGCTGCCCGAAACGCGGCGCGGGCCCATGGCGGTGCGGCATCTCATGGCCGAGCGCGGCTACTTCGAGGTCGTCACGTACAGCTTCGTCGACGCGGTGTGGGAAGCGGACTTCGCCGGCAACGCGGCGCCGATCCAGTTGGCGAATCCGATTGCCAGCCAGATGGGCGTCATGCGCTCGACGCTGATCGGCGGCCTGGTCGGCGTACTCGTCGCCAATCGCAAGCGCCAGACCGAACGTGCGCGGATCTTCGAAATCGGCCGCGTCTTCGGACGTGATGGTGCAGGTCAGCCGGTTGCGGGTTTCCGCCAGCCACTGCGCATCGGCGGCCTGTGGGCAGGCTTGGCGCTGCCAGAGCAGTGGGGCGCGGCGACGCGGCCGGTCGACTTCTTCGACCTCAAGGGCGACATCGAGTCACTGCTTGGCGTACCACGGCGGCTGACTTTCGAGCGTGCGACCCATTCGGCACTGCATCCCGGCCGGGCGGCGGAAGTGCGGCTGGATGGCAAGGCGATCGGCGTGGTCGGCGAACTGCATCCGCGCTGGGTGCAGAAGTACGAACTCGGCGCGGCACCGGTCGTGTTCGAACTCGATCTCGACGTCTGGCTGGCCCTTGCCATGCCCGCCTATCGGGAGGTCTCGCGCTTCCCGACCGTGACCCGCGACCTCGCCTTGACCGTGTCGCGCGACCAGACCTTGGCGCCCCTGCTGGACGCCCTGCGTGCTGCCGCGCCAGGCATCGTTCAGGAGGTCAATCTGTTCGATGTCTATCAGGGCAAGGGACTGCCTGAAGGGCAAAAAAGCCTTGCGTTCCGGGTAGTTATGCAACATACTGATCGCACGTTGGAGGACGCCGAGGTGGAGGCGGCGGTGGCCAAGCTGGTCCAGGCTGCCGGCAAGGAATTCGGTGGCGCCTTGCGTAGCTAAGAAGAATCCAAGGGGATTATTTGCAATGACTTTGACGAAAGCCGAACTGGCCGACATGCTCTTTGACAAGGTCGGTTTGAACAAGCGCGAAGCCAAGGACATGGTCGAAGCCTTCTTCGAGGAGGTGCGCGTCGCCCTGCAGACGGGTGACGGCGTCAAGCTGTCCGGCTTCGGCAATTTTCAGTTGCGCGACAAGCCGCAGCGTCCGGGACGCAACCCGAAGACCGGCGAGGAGATTCCGATCACCGCGCGTCGCGTCGTCACCTTCCACGCCAGCCAAAAATTGAAGGGCTCGGTCGAAATGGTTCAAGGAAATGGCCAGCAGCGCGAAGAATGAACTGCCGCCCATTCCGGCCAAGCGTTACTTCACGATCGGCGAAGTGAGCGAGCTGTGTGGCGTGAAGCCGCACGTGCTGCGCTACTGGGAACAGGAATTTACGCAACTCAAGCCCGTCAAGCGGCGCGGCAACCGGCGCTACTACCAGCACCACGAAGTGCTGCTGGTGCGCCGCATCCGGCAGCTGCTCTACGACGAAGGCTTCACCATCAGCGGCGCCCGCAACCGTCTCGACGACGCACCGGCCAAGATCGAAACGCCGCGCGCCGCGCCGCCGGCTGCGCCGCGTCCGATGTCGTTCTCGCTGCGCGGGGAACTCACCGGCATCATCGAACTCCTCCGCGTCTGATACAATTCGCGCCTCGTCGGGGTGTAGCGCAGCCTGGTAGCGCACTTGCATGGGGTGCAAGGGGTCGCGAGTTCGAATCCCGCCACCCCGACCAAGAACAGAAGGCCGTCCGCAAGTGCGGGCGGCCTTTTTTCTTTACTGCATCTGACGAACGGTCGGAATGAGCCGATTCGCAGTAGTTGCCGAGAATTAGCGAAAGTACTACGATTCCTAGCAAGAGGTGATGACCAGATCACCGCAGGGAAACGGGTCATGGCATCCAACTTAAGCGTGCAAAGCGCCAACCAGTCGGCCTGGCAGCAGTTCAAGGTATCCCAGGCCGAGCGGAATGCCGACCAGGCCGAGCAGAATGCGCGTGCGTTGCGCGCCGAGGCGGATGCAGCCCAGCGAAGCGCGGATCGGGCCCAGGAGAATGCACGGACGCTCGGTGTCGATGCCGACCAGGCGCAGCAGTCGGCTGGCAGGGCGCGACAGGGAGTCGCCGCGTCGCGCGCTGAAGTTCAGGCGGGAACCAGATTGTCGGCCGCTGTCGATAAGGTCGTACAGGCTCAGGTTCAGGCTCAGGCACCAGCGCCGGCGCAGCCGAAGGAACCAGTTGTCAATTCGCTCGGGCAGGTAACCGGGCAGGTGGTCAGCGTCTCCGCCTGACGCAGGCGGAAGTACGCGAAAGGAGAATGCCATGGCAGTCAGTTCCGTAACTTCGGCCGCCGCAGCGGCCCAGCAACTCGCACTGGAACAGGCCAGACAGGCGGAGCAGGCACGCCAGGCGGATCAGGCCAAACAGGTAGCGCCGTCCAGCCAGGCACAACAAGCGCAGCAGCCGCAACAGGCCAGCCAGGACAATGAGGTGGCGGAGAAGCAGCGGCCGCCGGTGGTCAACGCCCAGGGACAGATGACCGGCACGATCGTCAATACGGTCGCCTGAACGCCTAGCCTTCCTTCAGCGCGCGGCGCAGGACCTTGCCGACGTTGGTTTTCGGCAGGTCGTCGCGGAATTCCACGTGGTGCGGCACCTTGTATGAGGTGAGTTGCGTGCGGCAGTGGGCGATGATTTCATCCGCGGTCAGGTTTGGGTCCTTCTTCACGACGAATATCTTCACGGCCTCGCCGCAACGCGGGTCGGGAATGCCGATGGCCGCTACCTCGCGTACCCCGGGAAGCGTCGCGACCACCTCCTCGACTTCGTTCGGATACACGTTGAACCCGGAGACCAGGATCATGTCCTTCTTGCGGTCGACCAGGAAGATGAAGCCCTTGTCGTCCATGTAGCCGATGTCGCCGGTGCGCAGGAAACCGTCGGCATGGAACACGGCGGCAGTCTCGTCGTCGCGCTGCCAGTAGCCCTTCGTGACCTGCGGACCACGGATGCAGATCTCGCCGATCTCCCCGACTCCAAGATCGATGCCGCTGTCGCTGCGGACTGCGACTTCGGTCGACGAAATGGGCAGCCCGATGGATCCGTTGAAATCGGTGGCATACAGCGGGTTGATCGTCGCAGCCGGCGATGTTTCCGTCAGGCCGTAGGCCTGCAGCAGCGCCTTGCCGGTCACGGACTTCCAGCGATCGGCGACCGGTTTCTGCACGGCCATACCACCGCCCAGCGTGATCACCAGGTTTGAGAAATCCAGCTTGGCGAATCCGGAGTTGTTGAGCAGGGCATTGAACAGGGTGTTGACGCCCGTGATCACGGTGAAGGAGTGCTTGTGCAACTCCTTCACGAACCCCGGAATGTCGCGCGGATTGGCAATCAGCAAGTTGCGCGCGCCAAGGCGAAGGAAGGTCAGGCTCACCGTCAGCGCGAAGATGTGGTACAGGGGCAGGGCGGTGACGATGAGTTCCTCGTGTTCGCGGATGGGGGGCGCGATCCAGGCCGTGGCCTGCGTCACATTTCCTACGACATTGCGGTGGCTGAGCATCGCACCCTTGGCCACGCCTGTCGTGCCCCCCGTGTACTGCAGGAACGCGAGATCGTCGAGACCGATCTGCGGTGGCTGAAACCCGTGGCGGCGTCCGGCGGCCAGGGCGTGGCGCAGGTTGACCGCACCGGGGATGTTCCATTTCGGCACCAGTTTCTTCACGTGCTTGACGACAAGGTTCACCAGCGTGCCCTTGAGTCCGCCCAGCAGCTCGCCCATGGGCGTGACCACGACATGTCGCAGTTGGGTGTGCGCAAGTACCTTCTCGACGGTGCTGGCGAAGTTCTCCACGACCACGATGGCCTCGGCACCCGAGTCCTTCATCTGATGTTCAAGTTCTCGCGGCGTGTAGAGCGGATTGACGTTGACGACGACGCAGCCCGCGCGCAGCGCGCCGAACAGGCAGACCGGGTACTGGAAGAGGTTGGGCATCATCAGCGCGACGCGGCTGCCCTTGCCGAGACCGACGCTTTGCAGCCAGCCGGCGAAGTGGGTCGCCTCCCGGTCCAGTTCGGCGTAGGTCAGCGTCTTGCCCATGCTGATGCAGGCGACCTTGTCGCCGTAGCGCCGGCATGCGGCCTCCATCAGTTCGGCGAGCGAGTTCTCCTTGAGAGGCAGAATGTCGGCAGGAACGGTATCCGGGTAGCTCTTGAGCCAGATCTTGTCCACGTCTTGCTCCCCTCAGCAGCCAAGCAACGCGCGCTTCAGATCGGCGTCGGTGGATTTGTCGCCCGGCCATACGCGCAGCATGTGCATGAAGACGCGGCGCGATTCGCGCGCCTCGACGACGTTGGACGAGCGGCGGTTGACTGGCCCGGCAGCTGCCGGGCCAGCGAGAACCGCATTGCTAGAACTGCATGGAGTACTGAGCACCAAGGATCCAGCAGCTGTCTTTATAAGTGCCGTCGATGAGGCCGCGGCCCGACGTAGTCTGATCGTTATGGATCGATGGATCCTTAATATACAGGTAGGCGGCGCCGACATCGACGACCGAGCCCTTCGTTGGCAGCCACTGCGCGCCAAACGAGAACCAGGTCCGGTTGTTGTCGGGCAACGAGACGAGACGGGTATCCGCTCCCTTGACCGGCGTTTGGTCGTAGGCGATGCCGAACTTCAGTTTCACATCTTCGCGCAGGCTGTAGTTGGCGCCCAGCGCGAAGCGCCAGGTGTCGCGGAAATCGGTATTCAAGGTCTGCGCGGTCCGCGTGTTCTGGAGGCCGGAGGTTCGGATGACGTCGATCTTCGGGATCGAGCTCCAGCCGGTCCAGGAGATGTCGCCGAGCATTTCCCACTTGTCATCGAGCTTCTGCGTGGCACTGGCGATAAAGGTGTCTGGAAGCTCGATATCGGCCTTGACGTTACTGGCATAACCGCCGCCATTCAGAATCGCCAGCGCGGTGGCGCCCGCCGCCGAGCCATTCGAACTCAGGGTCACGTCACCGGTCGCGTTGTACTTGACGCGCGAACGATAGGACACGCCGACCTTGGTCGTCGGCGATACGTTGAACAGTGCGCCGATATTCCAGCCCCAAGCGTCATCGTTGATCTTCAGCCTGGAAATCACTGTGGAGCCATCGATGTAGGCCGGATAGGGAGCGGGCAGGCCGGTGGGCATTAGGCCGGTGGTAGCCAGGCGCTTGTACGTGGCGTCGAGCTTCTGCCAGTCGAGACCGAAGCCTAGCGATACCGTGTCGTTGACACGATAGGCGACAGACGGATTGACGTTGAGGGTCTGGACGTCGAACTTGAGCGATTGGGCGGCACCCATCCACGGATTGTCGTATTCGGTCTTGAGGCCGAACGGCGCGCCGATGCCCAGGCCGAAATACAGGTCTTTGGTTACGGCCATGCTGAAATAGCCGTTCGGCACGACGCCAAGTCCGCCGCCGTCGCCGCCATCACCCGCCGTCGTCAGGCCGGTGGCGACGTTTGACGAGCGATTGCTGAACTTGTAGCTTGTATTGATTGCGGCCGCACCAAACGACACGTTGCGGCCTTCCAGTTGCGTCATGCCGGCAGGGTTGAAGAAGACCGTGCTGGCGTTCTCGGCGACAGCGGCTGAACCCGCGAAGGCATTGCCGATGCCGCTGGCGTTCTGCTCGAGCAGTTGGAAGCCGGACGCGCCGGCGGTACCGGCCCAGAGGCCGATCAGGGCGGCCGGGACCAGCCGTAGGGTAGAACTTGGTTTCATGTTTCCTCCTCTTGTTGATTGTGGTCGTCGACCCGTGGCAAAGCAGTTCGCGGTTCAGTGCATGAATTCGCCCCCGAAGTTCTTTCCGGCCGAGTCGTGAAGCGGCCCGCCGGTGAAGGGCGCGAATCCCGTGCCGAATATTACGCCTGCGTCGGCTAAATCGGTGTCGGCGACGATGCCGTCGGCGACCAATGCTTTCGCCCGTTCGACCAGTGGTGTTACCAAGCGTTTGGCGAGACCCGGCTCTACCCGCTCCGCGGCGGCCTTGGCCGGTTTGCCGTTCGTCCAGGCATAGAAACCCTTGCCGGTCTTCCTGCCGAGATCGTTGTGGCCGACCCGTTCCGCGAGGCAGCGCGGCGGCTCGGCGCCAGCCGCGAGCTGCTTGCCCGCCGCCATGGCAATGTCTAGACCCACCGTGTCGGCCAGCTCGATGGGTCCCATCGGCATGCCGAAGGCGAGCATCGCCTCGTCGACCGTTTCCGGCGCGATGCCTTCATCGACGCAGCGCATCGCTTCCAGCATGTAGGGGCCAAGCACGGCGTTCACCAGGAAGCCGGGGGCGCTTTTCACCGGCAGCGGCAACTTGTCTATCTGGCGCACGAAGGCGGCGGCGCGCGCGAGCATCTCGCGGTCGGCGCCCTTGGCCTCGACCACTTCGACCAGCGGCATCTTCGCCACCGGGTTGAAGAAATGGATGCCGACGAGGCGCGCCGGATTCTTCATCGTCGTGGCGATGTCCTCGAGGCGCAGGCTCGACGTGTTGCTGGCGAGCACGGCGTCCGGCCTCATCTTCGCCTCGAGCGCCGCGAGGAGATTGCGCTTGGCTTCGAGATTCTCGTAGATCGCCTCGATCACCACGTTGGCATTGGCGGCGCCGTTGCCTTCGGGATCGGGGATCAGGCGATCAAGCGTGGCGCGACGCAGTAGCTTGTCCTTGATGCGCTTCTCGTAGAGGCTGCCGGCGCGGCCGATGGCTGCGGCGACGCGTTCCATCGATGTGTCCTGCAGCGTCACGGTCAGTCCGCGCATGGCAGCCCAGGCCGCGATTTCGCCGCCCATGACGCCGGCGCCGACGACGTGCACTCGGCGTGCCACGAAGGCTGACTCTTTGCCGAGGCTCTTCAGCCGATCCTGCAGGAAGAAGACGCGCACGAGGTTCTGAGCGGTTGGCGAACGAACGATGCGATCGACGAAGTCCGGAGTTGCCAGCGCGTTGCCGTCGTGTTTCGCCCAGCAGTCGATGATGGCGTACGGCGCCGGGTAGTGCTCGGGCCGTGCGCGTCTGGCGACCTGCTTCGTCGCTTGCGCGGCGACGTACGATTTCAGCGGTCCGTTCAGCAGGCGATGCAGCAGCGGCCGCCGGCGGCGTGGTTTGCCGGAAAGCACGAGCCCGCGGGCGGTCAGTTCGGCCACGCGCGGCGGCACGCATTCGTCGGCGAGGCCCATGCGCTTCGCCTTGCGGGCGTCGATGTTGCGGCCGGAGAGCATCATGTCCAGCGCCTCGGGCGGCGAGACGCGCTCCGGCAGCCGCTTCATGCCGCCCCAGCCGGGGAAGATGCCCAGCATCACTTCGGGCAGCGCCATCTTGGTCGACGGCTCGTCGACGACGACAATGTAGCGGCAGGCGAGCGAGAGTTCCGTGCCTCCGCCCATGCAGTGGCCGCGCACGAGCGCCAGTGTCGGATAGCGCACCGCAGCCAGGCGGTTGTAAAGGTCCCAGCCCCGCGCGACCAGCGCCCGCGCGGATTCCGCGCTGTCGAGACGTGCGAACTCTTCGATGTCGGCGCCGGCGATGAAGCCCGCCGCCTTGCCGGAGCGGAAGATCAGGCCCTTGGGCGGATTCCGGTCGAGTTCGTCGAGCAACCGGCCCAGTTCCGCCATGATCTCCGCGGAGAGCACGTTCGTGGAGGCGCCCGCCTTGTCCAGCGTCGCCCAGGCGATACCGTCGGCGTCGCGTTCGAGTTTCCAGTGGTTCAGGTTCATGATCTTTCTACCAGCATGGCGCCGCCGAGGCCGCCGCCGATGCAGATCGTGGCGATGCCCTTCTGGCCGGATTGCAGACGGTGCAACAGATGCAGGACGATGCGGGCGCCCGAGGCGCCGACCGGGTGGCCGAGCGCGATGGCGCCGCCGTCGGCGTTGAGCTTCGCGCGGTCGAGCGCGCCCATCGCATGGTCGAGGCCGAGCTGTTCGCGGCAATAGGTTTCGTCTTCCCATGCGGCGATGCAGCCGAGCACCTGCGCTGCAAAGGCTTCATTTATCTCCCAGGCGTCGAGGTCGTTGAGGCCGAGTCCGTGGCGCTGCAGGATCGGCGTCGACGCATGCACGGGCCCGAGGCCCATCTGCGCCGGGTCGAGGCCGGCCCACTGGCTGTCGGTGATTTTGCCCAGCGGAGTGAGGTTCCAGCGCTTCAACGCCTCTTCCGAGGCGAGCAGCAGCAGCGCCGCGCCGTCGGTGATCTGTGAACTGTTGCCGGCGGTGATGCTGCCGTAGGGCTTGTCGAACACCGGCCTCAGCTTGCCCAGCTTGTCGGGCGTCGAGTCGGTGCGTACGCCGTCATCCCCGGCGTAGACGGTGCCCTTGTCGTCCACCAGTGGCACGATTTCGTTGTAGTGGCCAGCAGCCCTGCCAGCGATGACGCGGAGGTGGCTCTCGGCGGAAAACTCGTCCATTTTTCGCCGCGAAATGCCGAACTTCCAGGCCAGGTTTTCCGCCGTCTGGCCCATCATCAGACCGACCACCGGGTCGGTGAGCCCCTTGACGATGCCGAGTACGGGCGCCAGGAAGCCAAGCTTGAAGCCGCGCAGGGCGGCGATCTTCTGGCCGACCGTCTTCGTCGCGTACCAGCCCGACAACCAGCGCACCATGGCGTCGGAAAACAGCAGCGGCGCGCGCGAGAGCGCGTCGGTGCCACCGGCGAGGACGAGGTTCGAGCGGCCGCACTGGATGTTGGCGATCGCCGAATCGAGCGCCTGCATGCCGCTGGCGCAGTTGCGCATCACGGTCCAGCCGGGCACCTTCTCGCCGCAGCCGAGTCGCAGTGCGAGGACGCGGCCGATGTTCACCTCGTCCGGCGAGGGTGCGGCGCAGCCGAGGATCACCTCGTCGAGATCGGTCGGCGCGAAAGGCTGGCGCAGCAGCAGCGCACGCCCCGCCTGGACGGCCAGGTCGGATGCGGCGAACGGTCCGGGCGTGTTCTGCGACTTCAGGAACGGCGTGCGCGCGCCATCGACCACATAGACGGGGGAGGACGGCGCGGCCATCAGGCGGCCCGCCTTTGCTCGGCCGGCTTCGCCGCGCTGGCAATGCCGAAGTCATAGGGAAAGTCGTCCACGCGGATGACGATGTCGCGCAAGGCATTGCGGCGGCGCATGACCTCGTACTCGGGCGCTGTGATTACGCCGGCCTCGAACGCCGCCGTGGCGATGTCGCGCACGTTGGCTTTCGGGTTGTTCTCGAAACGGCCTTCGCGATCGGCCTTGCGAATCTTCGCCTCGATCGGCTCGGCTTCGATGGTCGCAGCCAGGGCCTGTTCGATGGCGCCGACCGGCTCGTCACTGGATGCGGGCAGGTGGCAGTCGGCGGTCAGGCGGTCGCGCGCCGCGCAGGGTGAGATCAGCACTTTCGCGACCTGATGGCCGACCTTGTCCGACGGCACGACGTAGGGATGGCCAAACGGGAAGATGACCTTGCGCAGCCAGTAGGCGAAGAAGCGGTTCGGGTAGTTGGCGATGACGCCTTCGAAGGCCTCCTGCGCCTTGTACATGCAGTCCCACACCGCCCAGTGCATCAGCGGCGCGTCCCCCTGCTGGCGGCCTTCCGCCTCGTAACGCTTGAGCGTCGCAGACATCAGGTACATCTGCGCCAGCACGTCGCCGAGGCGCGCGGAGAGCTTTTCCTTGCGCTTCAGGTCGCCGCCCATCACCATCATGGAAATGTCGGCGATGTAGGCAAAGGCCGCCGAGAAGCGCGTCAGCTGCTGGTAGTAGCGACGCGTTTCCGGCGCCACGTCGGGCACGGAAACGGTGTGCGATCCCGTGATGCCGTACCAGAGCGTGCGCAGTGCATTGCGTACCGTGTAGGCGACGTGGCCGAACAGCGCGGCGTCGAAATCGACCAGTCCTTGCTTCGGATCGGCGTGATTGACGGCATGCATTTCGGGCAGCACGTAGGGATGGCAGCGCACGGCGCCCTGGCCGAAGATGATCAAGCTGCGCGTGAGGATGTTCGCGCCTTCGACGGTGATGCCGATCGGCAGCTGCTGGTAGGCGCGGCCGAGGAAGTTGGACGGCCCGAGGCAGATGCCCTTGCCGCCGATGATGTCCATGCCGTCCATCACCACCTGGCGCGCGCGCTCGGTGACGTGGTACTTGGCGATCGCCGAGACCACCGAAGGCTTCTCGCCGAGATCCACGGCGCCGGCCGTCATGACGCGCGTAGCGTCCATCAGGTAGGTGTAGGCGCCGATGCGCGTCAGCGGCTCCTCGACGCCTTCGAAGCGGCCGATGGCGAGGTTGAACTGGTTGCGCACACGGGCGTAGGCGCCGACTGCGCGCGCGGTCATCTTGGCCATGCCGGTGTTGGAGCCGGGCAGGGAGATCGAGCGGCCGGCGGCCAGGCATTCCATCAGCATGCGCCAGCCCTGGCCGGCCATGGCAGGCCCGCCGATGATGAAGTCGAGCGGCATGAAGACATCCTTGCCGCGCGTCGGTCCGGTGCAGAAGACAGCATTGAGCGGCAGGTGGCGGTTGCCGGTGTCTACGCCCGGGTGGTCGTAGGGCACCAGCGCGCACGTGATGCCGATGTCCTTGTTGTTGCCGAGCAGCCCGTCCGGATCGAACAGGCGGATGGCGAGGCCGAGGATCGTGCATACCGGCGCCAGCGTGATGTAGCGCTTGTCCCAGGTGACGCGCATGCCGAGGACTTCCTTGCCCTGGTACATGCCCTTGCAGACGATGCCGCTGTCGGGAATGGCGGCGGCATCGGAACCGGCCCAGGGCGAGGTGAGCGCGAAGGCCGGGATTTCCAGGCCCTTGGCGAGCCGCGGCAGGTAGTGGTTCTTCTGCTCGTCGGTGCCGTAGTGGAGGAGCAGTTCGGCCGGGCCGAGCGAGTTGGGGACCATCACCGAAACCGCGAGGGCCGATGAGCGGGTTGATAGCTTGGTGACGACTTGAGAATGCGCGTAGGCGGAGAACTCGAGGCCGCCGTATTTCTTCGGGATGATCATGCCCAGGAAGCCGGCGTCCTTGATGTACTTCCATGCCTCCGGCGACATGTCGTAGCGCTCGTGCGACACGTTCCAGTCGTTGACCAGGCGGCAGGCCTCGGTCACCTCGTTGTCGAGGAAGGATTGCTCCCTGGCCGTCAACATCGGCGTCGGGTAGGCGAGCAGCTTCCGCCAATCGGGATTGCCGCGGAAGAGTTCGCCTTCCCACCAGACCGAGCCGGCTTCCAGCGCCTCGCGTTCCGTATCGGACATCGTCGGCAGGATGCGCTTGAACAACGCGTAGATGTGGCGGGTGATCAAGGCGCGGCGGACGGGCCGGACGATCAGCACGAAAGTCAGTGCTGCCAGTACGCCAAGCAGGATCATGGAAACGGTCATGGCTTCTTCCTCCGGTTGCGGCCGTTGCCGCGAGGTTGGGGAACGGGTGTGGTGGTGGGCAGCGGCGCGCGCAGTCCGCCAAGCAGGAAAGACATCAGGCGCGGCAGCAGGCGTTCGAGGTCGTCGTTGTTGATCTCGCCGGTCTCCCAGTCGGTGACCAGCCGCAGCGTGTCGATGCCGGCGATCGCGTAGGAGGTGGCGCCGAGCATGAAGTGAAAGCGCCAGACGATCTCCTCTTTCGGCACGTCGGGCAGGGCGCGGAACAGCGCGGCCTTGTAGCGCTCGAGCACGTGGGCGAATTCCTTGGACAGCACCGTGCGGATGAACTCGGCGGGCTCGGTGAGCGTACGGCCGATCAGGCGCAGGAAGGTACGGCCGCGCTCGCCGTGGGCGACGGCCATGCGCAGCAGCGTGCCGAAGAAGGCGTCGAGGATCTGCGATGCCTTGAGCGGCGCGCCGTCGGCCTTGGCCTCAAGCTCGTCGAGGACGCGCAGACGCTCGTGGTTGAGCACCTGCAGGCGGCGGTTGAGGACGGCGTGGAACAGTGCTTCCTTGCTGCCGAAGTGGTAGTGGCCGGCGGCGAGGTTGACGCTGGCGTCGCCGGTGATCTGGCGCATCGAGGCGCCGTCGTAGCCGCAGGTCATGAAGGCGGCTTCTGCGGCGTCGAGGATGCGCTCGCGCGTGTCGCGGTTGTCGGTAGTGACTTTTGTGTCCATGGTCGAAGATTCAAACGAACGTTTCAATCATACGTATGAAATTTGGCGAACGCAAGCCCTGGCGACAGGCTCGCCGCAGCCGGGCGGCGCGGGCCGGCCGGACAGATTCGTTATACTTGCAACCTTGTATCCGCCATTCGCCATCGCCTTCACGCCTATTACCCCATGCGCATCCTGCTGAGCAACGACGACGGCTATTTCGCTCCCGGGCTCGAGGCGCTTGCGGCCGCGCTGGCGCCGATCGCCGAAGTGACGGTAGTGGCTCCCGAGCGCGACCACAGCGGGGCCAGCAACTCCCTGACGCTGGACAGGCCGCTACGCCTGCGGCGTTCGGCCAACGGCTTCTACTTCGTCAACGGCACGCCGACCGACTGTGTGCATCTGGCGGTCACCGGTATGCTCGACTATGCACCCGACATGGTGGTGTCCGGCATCAACCTTGGCGCCAACATGGGCGACGACACGATCTACTCGGGCACCGTCGCGGCGGCGATGGAAGGCTATCTGCTCGGCGTGCCATCGATCGCCGTGTCGCTGGCAAGCAAGCGCGGCGCCCATTTCGCCACGGCCGCGCGTATCGCGCGCGGGTTGGTGGAGCGTTTCCAGCGCCAGGAGTTCGGCCAGCCGGTGCTCCTGAACGTCAATGTGCCCGATGAGACCGATGTGCACGGCCTGCGCGTGACGCGGCTTGGCCGCCGGCACCGCGCCGAGAAGGCCGTGCCGCAGGTGACGCCGCGCGGCGAGACCGTGTACTGGGTCGGCGCCGCTGGCGAGGCCGCGGATGCGGGTGAGGGCACTGATTTCCATGCAGTCGCCAACGGTTTCGTGTCGATTACGCCGCTGCAGATTGATCTTACCCATGCGGGGCAGATCGGCACAGTCGAAAGCTGGTTGACCCGATGACGGTGCTGCAAGGCATCGGCATGACGTCGCAGCGCACGCGCGGGCGCATGATCGAACGGCTACGCGAGCAGGGCATCAAGGACGAGCGGGTACTGACGGCCATGGCTGCGGTGCCGCGCCATGTTTTCGTCGGTGCGGCGCTTGCCCATCGGGCCTACGAGGACACGGCGCTGCCGCTGGTGCTCGGCCAGACCATTTCGCAACCGTATGTCGTCGCGCGCATGATTGAACTGGCGCTGGCCGGGCGCGCCTCGCTGGGCAAGACGCTGGAGGTGGGCGCCGGCTGCGGTTACCAGGCGGCCGTGCTCGGCACCCTGACGAAACAGGTGTTCGCGGTCGAGCGCCTGGCGCCGCTGCTTGCGCAGGCGCGCGAGAACCTGCGGCAGGCGAAACTGTCACACGTTCGTCTGAAGCACGCCGATGGCATGGGCGGACTGCCCGAAGCCGCGCCCTTTGATACCATCATCGTGGCAGCCGCCGCGCCGGGCGTGCCCCAGGCGTTGCTGGACCAGTTGGCGCCGGGAGGGCGGTTGATGTTGCCGCTGGGAATCCGGGACCAGACCCTGTGTCTATTCGAGAATACCGACAAGGGATTTGTCGAAACGCGATTTGATCCGGTGCGCTTCGTGCCGTTGTTGCCGGGAGTCGAGTGAGATGTGGCGATATCTTTGTCTGTTGGCGTTGTTGGCGCTGACCGGTTGCGCGAGTCGAACGCCAGCCCCGGTGACGGACGGCAGTCCCGTCGTCCTGGAACGCGGACGCGCCGCCTCGGCGGCGACCGCGCCGCCGGCTGCGCCCCGCGAGGGCTACTACGTGGTCAAGAAGGGCGACACGCTCTACCGTATCGCCAAGAATAACGGCGTGGAGCCGCAGGATCTCGTTGCCTGGAACAATCTCCCCGATGCGACGAAGATCGAAGTTGGCCAGGAACTGCGCGTCGCCCTGCCCGAGGGCGCCGTCGAAGTGAAGCCGATCGCCGCGCCGGCGCCGCTCGTTGCCGTCGGCGAGACCCCGCCGACGCCTACCGGCGGTATGGGTGATGCCCTGAAGCGCGACCCGAAAGGCGGCACGCTGGCGTACTCCGACACGGCGCTGTCCCAGGTGCGCGAGATGGACGGCGGCGTCGCGCCGGCGAGGCCGATTGAAGCACCTGCGCCGGCCGTTGCGCCTGCTCCCGCACCTGCGCCCGTGCCCGCACCCGCTCCAACGCCGGCCCCGGCCCCATCTGCGGACAGCCTGGACTGGACGTGGCCGGCCGCGGGCAAGGTCATCGGCGGCTTCGTCGATGGCGGCGCGGGCAAGGAGAGCAACAAGGGCATCGACGTTACCGGGCGCATGGGCGAGCCGATCTACGCGGCCGCGGCTGGAACCGTAACCTATGTCGGCAGCCTGCGCGGCTATGGCGACTTCCTGGTCGTGCGCCACAACAGCCGCTACATCTCGGTCTATGCACACACGAGCAAGATCCTGGTCAAGAAGGACCAGACCGTGACGCGCGGCCAGAAGATCGCCGAGATCGGCAGTTCCGATGCCGACCGGCCCAGGCTGCACTTCGAAATCCGGCAGGACAGCAACCCTGTGGATCCACTGACACTGCTGCCCGCGCGCCAATGAATGACGATGCCTTCCCGGTCGATCCCGACATCGCCGAAGTCGAAGAGGCTGGCGGCGATGGCGGCGAAGTCGAGTTCATCGACGACGTCACGCAGCTCTACCTGAACGAACTCGGCGCGAACCCGCTGCTGTCGCCGAGGGAGGAACTGAGGCTGTCGCGGGCGATGCGCGCCGGCGATTTCACGGCCAGGCAGCGCATGATCGAGGCGAACCTACGCTTGGTCGTGAGCATCGCCAAGCACTACCAGCATCGCGGCATTCCGCTCGACGACCTGATCGAAGAGGGTAACCTCGGCCTGATCCACGCGCTGGAGAAATTCGATCCCGAGCGCGGCTTCCGCTTCTCGACCTACGCGACCTGGTGGGTGCGCCAGAACGTCGAGCGCGCCATCATGAACCAGTCGCGCACCATCCGCCTGCCGGTGCACGTGGTGAAGGAACTCAACCTGGTGTTGCGCGCCCTGCGCCACCTGGAGTCGGCCGAGGCCCCCGATCATCACGGCGACGCGATCGCCGTATCGCGCCTGATCGACCGGCCGGTCGAGGAAGTGCGGCACCTGTTGTCCTACAACGAACGCACCGCCTCGCTCGACGCGCCGCTGGAAGTCGATCCCGACCTGTCAGTGGCCGACGCGATTGCCGACGACGGCACGGCCGCACCCGACTACCGGCTGGAACAGGCCGAGCTCGAGCGTCGCATTGCGGAGTGGGTGGCACGGCTGTCGGACAAGCAGCGCCACGTGATCGAACGCCGCTACGGCCTCAATGGCACCGACGTTGCCACGCTTGAGACCCTGGCCAACGACCTCGGCGTCACGCGCGAGCGTGTGCGCCAGATCCAGCTCGAAGCGCTGGGCCAGCTGCGCCGGCAGTTGATGCACGCCGGCATCGAGCGCGACGCGGTTCTGTAGCCTCTGCGGTTCCCGCGCGGCGTACCACGAAGACTGACTTTCAGTCGATGCGCAGCCAGCGCCAGCCGGTGTCGTCGACGGCGAGCGCGTTTCCGGTTGCATGCCAGTCACCCAGCACCCAGCGTTCGCAATTGCGGCCGTCGACCACCAGTTCGTGTCTTGCCTGCCGGTGCGTGTGACCGTGGATCATGCGACTGACATTGCTGCGGTGGAACGCCTCGGCCACCGCGCCGGCATTGGTGTCCATCAACGCATGGGGCTTGCCGCTCTTTGCCGTTTCGCTTCGTTCGCGCAATCCCTCGATTCTCTTCTTGCGCTCGGCCAGCGGCAGTGCGAGGAATTCGTCGCGCCAGGCCGGCGTGCGCACGACGGCGCGAAAGGCCAGGTAGTCGGCGTCGTCGGTGCATAGCGTGTCGCCGTGCAGGAGCAGCGTCGGCGTGCTGGCGAGATCGACGACCGTGCGTTCGGCGATGAAAGTCAGCCGCGATGACACGCCAAACCGGTCGGCGATCAGGAAGTCGCGGTTGCCGGCCAGGAAATGGGTGCGGCAGCCGCTTGCGGCCAGGTCCGCCAGCGCGCCGCTGATGCGCGCGTTGAACGGGTCGGCGAGATCATCGTCGCCGGCCCAGGCGTCAAACAAGTCGCCGAGGATGTAGAGGCTGTTCGCCTGCCGCGCCGGGCCGGCGAGAAAGCGCTCGAACAGTGCCGCCGTTTCCGGCCTGCGCGAGGAGAGGTGCAGGTCGGAAATGAAAAGTATCAGCAAACTTCCGCGCGCTCGATGACGACGTCCTCGACCGGCACGTCCTGGTGGAAGCCGCTGCGGCCCGTCTTCACGTTCCTGATCTTGTCGACGACGTCCATCCCTTCGGTGACGCGGCCGAACACGCAGTAGCCCCAGCCGTCCTGGCCGGGGTAGTCGAGGAAGGCGTTGTCGGCGAGGTTGATGAAGAACTGTGCGCTGGCCGAGTGCGGGTCGGACGTGCGTGCCATGGCGATGCTGCCGCGCGCGTTCTTCAGGCCGTTCCTGGCTTCGTTCTCGACCGGTTCGCGGGTCGGCTTCTGCTTCATGCCGGACTCGAAGCCGCCGCCCTGGATCATGAAGCCGTCGATGACGCGATGGAAGATGGTGTTGTCGTAATGGCCGGCTTCGACATAGGCGATGAAGTTCTCGACGGTCTTGGGCGCCTTGTCGGCGTCGAGTTCGAGCACGATGGTGCCGTGGTTGGTGGTGAGCTTGATCACGTAGGGTTCCCTATTTGGTTTCGATGAGCTTGACGGATTCGATGACGACGGGCGTGTTGGGCACGTCCTGATGCATGCCGACCGTGCCGGTGGCGACCTTGGCGATCTTGTTCACGACGTCGATGCCCTGCGTGACCTTGCCGAACACACAGTAGCCCCAGCCGTCACGGCCCGGGTAGTCGAGGAAGGCATTATCCTTCAGGTTGATGAAGAACTGCGCGCTCGCCGAATGCGGCGCCGAAGTGCGCGCCATGGCGAGCGTGCCGGTGACGTTCTTGAGGCCGTTGTTGGCCTCGTTCTCGATCGGTGCGCGCGTCTTCTTCTCCTTCATGCCCGGCTGCATGCCGCCGCCCTGGATCATGAAGCCGTCGATGACGCGATGGAAGATGGTGCCGTCGTAGAAGCCGTCCTTCACGTACTGCAGAAAGTTGGCAACGGTCTTGGGCGCCTTGTCCGGATACAGTTCGATGGTGACGGCGCCGTAACTGGTCTTCATCTCGACGACCGGGTTGGCGGCCCAGGCCGGCAGGGCAACGACGAGTGCGGCCAGCGCGGCAAGCAGCTTTCTCATAGAGTTCTCCTTGGGGTGGTGCGCGATGAAACGCAGGGAAACGCTCAGGCGGCGCCTTCGCTGACGATCTTCCAGCGGCCGTCTTCCTTGATCCAGTACTGGCGCTTCTTCATCACGTTGCTGAGGTTGCTGCTGCGGTAGTCCTGCTCGAACGTGACGACAACGTACTCTTCCTTGCCCGGATTGCGGAACATGCTGATGTCGCCTGTGCCGACCCGGATCCAGCTCTTGCCGGCATTGACCTCGCGCTTGTGCTCCATCCAGCCCCGGTAGTCGAGTCCGTCGGACTGGAACTTGCGCGAGTAGTGGCGGGCGTAGCGGTCGACGTCGCGGCTTTCCCAATCCTGGCGCCATTCCTGGATCATCGCCAGCAGCGACTTGCGCTCGGCCTGCCAGTCGTCGAGCGAGAGCCATTCGATGCTGTTGCTGATGATGACCGGCGTCAGGCCAATCTGCAGGTTGCGGCCGAGCGCGTCGAGATCCTCGTTTGCCAGCACGACGCAACCGTCGGAGGCCTGCGGCGGCCGCGAGAACGTGTCCGATGGCGTGCCGTGCAGCCAGATGCCGTGGCCATTGCGGCCCATGCGGCGGTCCCAGTCGTTGGGATAGCTGATCGGAAAGGCGCCCGAGCCGTAGAAGTCGGAGAGCTTCTGGCGCGGCAGGCTGGCCGTGACATGGTAGATGCCGACCGGTGTGCGCTGGTCGCCTTCACGCGTCTTGTCGGCGCCGAGCTTGCCGTGCGTGACGTAGTAGTCGGCGACGAAACGCGGCGTGCCGCCATCGTTCTGGTACAGGTAGAGGCGCGACTTCTCGGTGTCGACGACGATCGCGTACTTCTGGTCGTCGCGCATCTGCAGCAGGTAGCGCGGCAGGTAGCCTTCCATCGGCCTGTTCTTGTAGGCGTGCAGACGGGCAATCGCTTCGGCGCGCAGGTCGGCTACCTTGTCGCGCGCGGCGCCGACGCCGCCTTCGCCGAAGGCTGTCAGCGGCTTCGAATGGGCCAGCAGCAGATCGCCCCTGACGAGGTGTGCAAGGCGGAAGTTCGGATAGGAGCGGATCAGCGCATCGGTCTGCTGCAACGCCGCTTCCCAGTGGTTCTCCTCGATCTGTTCGAATACGCGCGACAGCAGCGGCTCGGGACCGGAGTCCGAATAGCGCGGCTGCGCTTCGAGTTGCGACACGGGCGCCGCGCTTGCTAGCAGGCAGAATCCGACGGCCGCCAGGGCTCGGCGCCATGCCATGTGCGGTTGGGAGGCCGATGGCTGCCGATGCTCGTTCAATTGCTCATCCGTTCCTGGACGATCAGCCACTGGCCGTCACGCCGCACCAGTTCGAGTGTCTTGTAGCCCGAACCCTTGAGATTGGCCGACTTGTACCGCTGGCGGAAATGGGCCGTCGCCTTGTCGGCACCTTCGCTGCTGACACGCAGTTCCTCGACGCTGACGCTGATCTCGCCGGGCTTGGTGACGCGCAAGGTGCGTTCTGCCTCCCACTTGGCGCGCGGCATGCCGTCGGGCGTCTTGAAATCGGCGGCGTAATGCGCGAGGTAGGTCTTCGCGTCCTTGTGCGACCAGGCCGCGGCCCAGGCCTCGATGGATTTGGCGGCATCGGCGGCCGGGTCGCCGCCCGCCTTGACGGGCGCGGTGGCAGGCTTTGCTTCTGCGGGCTTCGGCGGCTCGGCGGGCTTCGTGTCCGCGGGTTTGGCCTCGACGGACCTGGCGGGCGCGGGCGCGGCCGCGACCACCACGGGCTTGGTTGCCGCGGCGACCTGGGCGGGACGAGCGTTGACACTCATCAGGTCACGGATCATCGACAGCTTGGTCTGCGCGCTGGTGTTCGATGAGTCGATCTGTAGCGCCTTGTCGTACGCCTGGCTCGCCATGCGCGCGTAGATGTCGCCGAGGTTCTCGTGCGCGGTGGCGTACGAAGGATGTGTGCGGATCGCCATCTCGAGCGCCTGCTTCGCCTTCTCGTACTGCTTCTGCTGCGCGTAGATGACGGCGAGGTTGTTGTAGGGTTCGGGCAACTCCGGGTAGTCCTCGGTCAGCTTCTGGAACACGGCGACTGCGTCGTTGGTGCGATTCAGTTCCGTCAGGATCAATCCCTTCAGGAAGCGGCCCTGGGCATCCTTCGGCTTGCCCGCCAGGTACTGGTCGACCTGCTCGAGCGCCTGGGTGTTCTGCCCCTGCTTCATGAGCTTGCCGATATCCTGCAGGGATTGGCCGAACGCGGGGCCCGCTGCAGCCAGGGCGATCGCGACCGAACACAGCGCAAAATGGCGAAATAACGTCATGTTATACTGATCCAAAAAGTGGGAACAAAGTCAACGGGGTATTCTATCAAGAAGCCCGTTGCCGCGACAACGATGCCGCCCGGCGATGGCGGTCGACAAAGCACTTCAAACCGTCCCTTTCCTCAGTTCTCCATGCTCAAGCTCTACAACACGCTCGCCCGCACGGTGCAGGACTTTGTGCCGATCGAACCGGGCCGGGTCCGCATGTACGTCTGCGGCATGACCATCTACGACTTCTGCCACGTCGGCCATGCCCGCATGATGTTGGTGTTCGACATGGTCGTGCGCTGGCTGCGCGCCTCCGGCTACGAAGTCACGTACGTGCGGAATATCACCGACATCGATGACAAAATAATTAAGCGGGCCGCCGAGAACGGCGAAACCATCCGCCAGCTGACCGACCGCCAGATCGGCTTCATGGACGAGGACCTGGCGGCGCTGGGCAGCCTGCGGCCCGATGTCGAGCCGCGCGCCACCGAATACGTCCCGCAGATGATCGCGCTGATCGAACAACTGATGCAGAACGGACTTGCCTATGTCGCCGGCAACGGCGACGTCTGCTATTCGGTGCGCAAGTTCCCCGGCTACGGCAAACTCTCCGGCAAGTCGATCGATGACCTGCGCGCCGGCGAGCGCGTCGACGTGCAGGAGGGCAAGCAGGATCCGCTCGATTTCGTGCTCTGGAAAACCGCCAAGCCCGAGGAGCCGGAAGCCGCCAAGTGGCCCTCGCCCTGGGGCCTTGGCCGGCCGGGCTGGCATATCGAATGTTCGGCCATGAGCGCGGATCTCCTCGGCAACCACTTCGACATCCACGGCGGCGGCCAGGACCTCCAGTTCCCGCACCACGAAAACGAGATCGCGCAATCGGAAGGTGCCCACGGCGGCATCTTCGTCAATTACTGGCTGCACAACGGCTTCGTGCGTGTCGACGACGAGAAGATGTCGAAGTCGCTCGGCAACTTCTTCACCATCCGCGACGTGCTTAAGAGGTACGACGCCGAGGTCGTGCGCTTCTTCATCCTGCGCGCGCATTACCGCAGCCCGCTCAATTATTCGGATGCGCATCTCGACGATGCGCGCCAGGCGCTGAGCCGCCTCTACACGGCCCTCAAGGGCTTCGAAGGCAACGCCGTCGTCGATTGGAACGAGCCGCACGCGCAGCACTTCCGCGCCGCGATGGACGACGACTTCGGCACGCCCGAAGCGATGACGGTGCTGTTCGATCTGGCTGGCGAAGTGAATCGCACGGGAGATGCGAAAGTTGCTGCGCAGTTGAAGGCGCTTGGCGGCGTGCTGGGCCTCTTGCAGCGGTCGCCAACCGAGTTCCTGCAGGCCGCGCCGGCCAGCGGCATGTCGAACGATGCCATCGAAGCGCGCATTGCGGCGCGTGTCGCGGCCAAGAAGGCGAAGGACTTTACCGGGGCCGACCGCATCCGGGACGAACTGAAGGCGGCCGGCATCGTGCTGGAAGACGGGCCCGGCGGCACGACCTGGCGGCGCGCCTGATCAGCCGTCGTACGGACCCAGCGGGTTGAGGTCGTACTCGCGGCCGGCGGCTTCGTCGAAGATGGCATCGCGCAGCGGGTTGGCCTCGAACGGATGGGCCAGCGGGTGGTGCGGCGCCACCTCGGCCAAGGCTTCGAGGAGGCGCTGACGCACGGCATCCTTGCCGGCGGCAATGGCGCGCGACTCGCGACTCTCGTGGCGCAGGGCATGCACCTGCTTTTCAAGTTCTGCGACGCGTCGCCTGGCGAGAGCCAGTTCATTGTGAGCGTGGTTGAGCTTCGCTGCCGACACGCCGCTGTCGTCCGCCGTGGCCACGCCGATCAAGTAACCCGTTTCGAAATCGTTATTGCCCATCGTTCCAACTCCACATCGCGCATGCGTCATGGCCGGTCGCGATGGGGGCGGCCAATGACGAGTTGGCCGACTGTAGCACGCGGATTTGCCGGCCAGAACGGGATTGGTCCAACCGGACTAATGGCCGCGGCGCGCCGCACGGCGTACCGCGGGGGCTGACTCTTGCGGGCGGGATCAGCCGCCGAAGAAGTCCTTGACGCGATCCATCCAGCTCTGCGCCTTGGGATTGTGGCGCGCCGCATCGCCGCGGTTGATGTCCTCGAACTCGCGCAACAGTTCCTTCTGGCGGTCGGTGAGGTTCACCGGCGTTTCGATGACCACGTGGCACATCAGGTCGCCGCGGCTGCTCGAACGCACACCCTTGATGCCCTTGCTGCGCAGCCGAAACACCTTGCCGGTCTGCGTCTCGGCCGGGATCTTGAGCTTGGCGACGCCGTCGAGTGTCGGAATCTCGATCTCGCCGCCGAGCGCGGCTGTGGCGAAGCTGACCGGCATCTCGCAGTGCAGGTCGTCGTGGTCGCGCTGGAAGACCGAATGTGGTCGCAGATGGATTTGCACGTAGAGGTCGCCGGGCGGGCCGCCGTTGACGCCGGGTTCGCCCTCGCCGGAAAGGCGAATGCGATCGCCTTCATCGATGCCGGCGGGAATTTTCACCGACAAGGTCTTGTGCTGCTTGACCCGGCCGGCGCCGTGGCACGTGGGACAGGGGTCGGCGATGTAGCGGCCGGTGCCGTGGCACTTGGGGCAGGTCTGCTGGATCGAGAAGAAGCCCTGCTGCATGCGCACCTGGCCGTGGCCGCCGCAGGTCGGGCAGGTCTTCGGCTCGGAACCCTTCTTGGCGCCGCTACCGTGGCAGGTTTCGCACTCCGCCATGGTCGGGATGCGGATGCGTGTCTCCGAACCGCGTGCGGCGTCCTCGAGGCTGACCTCGAGGTTGTAGCGCAGGTCGGCGCCGCGATAGACGTTCGAGCGTCCGCCGCCCATGCCGCCGCCGCGACCGCCGAAGATGTCGCCGAAGATGTCGGAGAAGGCATCGGCAAATCCGCCCATGCCGGCACCGCCCGGCCCGCCGCCGCCGGCCGAGGGATCGACGCCCGCGTGGCCGAACTGGTCGTACGCGGAACGCTTCTGCTGGTCCGAAAGCATCTCGTAGGCTTCCTTTGCCTCCTTGAACTGCTCCTCGGCCTTGGGATTGTCCGGATTGCGATCCGGATGGAACTTCATGGCCAGCTTGCGGTAGGCCTTCTTGATCTCGTCTTCGGATGCGTCGCGATTGACGCCGAGGACTTCGTAGTAGTCGCGCTTAGCCATGTCAAATCATTTCGAGACCATCAAACGGTGTGGCCGAGTCAAGCGGCGATCTGCCCGTCCGCTTCAACTCGGCCAGTTAGGACGGCGCGTGAGCGTCCGTCTTAACCCTTCTTGTCTTTGACTTCCGTGAACTCGGCGTCCACCACGTCCGCTTCATCCTTCTTCGCTTCGCCGCCATGCGCCGGCTGTTCGGCGCCGGGCTGCGCGCCGGCCGCCTGCTGCTGGGCGTAGATCTTCTCGCCCAGCTTCTGCGAAACGGTTGCCAGCGCTTCGGTCTTCGCTTCCATCGCGGCCTTGTCGCTGCCCTTGATGGCTTCCTCGGCTTCCTTGATCGCCGCTTCGATCTTGCCCTTCTCGTCGGCCTCGATCTTGTCGCCGTGCTCGGCGAGCGCCTTCTTCACCGAATGGATCATCGCGTCGCAATGGTTGCGCGCGTCGACCAGTTCGTGGGCCTTCTTGTCTTCCTCGGCATGCGCCTCGGCATCGCGCACCATGGCCTGGATCTCGGACTCGGACAAACCCGAGTTGGCCTTGATGGTGATCTTGTTTTCCTTGCCGGTGCCCTTGTCCTTGGCCGAGACGTGCAGGATGCCGTTGGCATCGATGTCGAAGGTGACCTCGATCTGCGGCATGCCGCGCGGTGCCGGCGGGATGTCGGAGAGGTTGAACTGGCCGAGGCTCTTGTTGCCGGCCGACATTTCGCGCTCGCCCTGCAGCACGTGGATGGTGACGGCCGACTGGTTGTCGTCGGCGGTCGAGAACACCTGGCTGGTCTTGGTCGGGATGGTCGTATTCTTGGTGATGAGCTTGGTCATCACACCGCCCAGGGTTTCGATGCCGAGCGACAGCGGGGTGACGTCGAGCAGCAGCACGTCCTTGACCTCGCCCTGCAGAACGCCGCCCTGGATGCCGGCACCGATGGCGACAGCCTCGTCCGGGTTCACATCCTTGCGCGGTTCCTTGGCGAAGAACTCCTTGACCTTGTCCTGCACCTTGGGCATGCGCGTCATGCCGCCGACCAGGATCACGTCGGCGATGTCGCCGACCTTGACGCCGGCGTCCTTGATGGCGATGCGGCAGGGCTCGATCGTGCGCTCGATCAGGTCTTCCACTAGCGACTCGAACTTGGCGCGCGTGATCTTCATGGTCAGGTGCTTCGGCCCGGTCGCGTCGGCGGTGATGTAGGGCAGGTTGATTTCGGTCTGCATCGACGACGACAGCTCGATCTTGGCCTTCTCGGCCGCTTCCTTCAGGCGCTGCAGGGCCAGCACGTCGGCCTTGAGGTCGACGCCCTGTTCCTTCTTGAATTCGGTGACGATGTAGTCGATCACGCGCTGGTCGAAGTCCTCGCCGCCCAGGAAGGTGTCGCCGTTGGTCGACAGCACTTCGAACTGGTGCTCGCCCTCGATCTCGGCAATCTCGATGATCGAGATGTCGAAGGTGCCGCCGCCGAGGTCGTACACCGCGATCTTGCGGTCGCCTTCCTTCTTGTCCATGCCGAAGGCGAGCGCGGCCGCGGTCGGCTCGTTGATGATGCGCTTCACTTCCAGGCCGGCGATGCGGCCGGCGTCCTTGGTGGCCTGACGCTGCGAGTCGTTGAAGTAGGCGGGCACGGTGATCACGGCTTCCGTGACGTCCTCGCCGAGGTAGTCCTCGGCCGTCTTCTTCATCTTCTTCAGCACTTCGGCGGAAACCTGCGGCGGGGCCATCTTCTTGCCGCGCGCTTCCACCCACGCGTCGCCGTTGTCGGCCTTGAGGATCTTGAAGGGCATCAGGTCGATGTCCTTCTGCACTTCCTTTTCCTCGAAGCGGCGGCCAATCAGGCGCTTGACCGCGAACAGCGTGTTCCTGGCGTTGGTGACCGCCTGGCGCTTGGCCGGGGCACCGCACAGGATCTCATTGTCGTCCGCGTAGGCGACGATGGATGGCGTCGTGCGCGCGCCTTCCGAATTTTCGATGACCTTGGGCTTGCCGCCTTCCATGATGGCGACGCAGCTGTTGGTGGTGCCGAGGTCGATGCCGATGATCTTGCCCATGTTGGTGTCCTTCGTTGAAGATTGATCTGTATCGGATATGGGGTTATACGGCCGCGATTCAAGCGCTTGGCGTACCGTCGGGGCTGACTCTTGCCCGGGAAACAACCACCAGCGCCGGGCGCAGGATGCGCTCGTGCAGCGCGTAGCCCTTCTGCAGCACGTTGATGACGCGGTTCGGCTCGCCCTCGGCCTCGACCTGGCTGATCGCCTGGTGGCGGTGCGGGTCGAACTTCTCGTCGAGCGGATTGATCTCCTTCACGTTCGATTTCTCGAAAGCGGCGATCAACTGCCGCAGCGTCAGTTCGACACCGCTTTTCAGCGCCTCGGCGTTCTGGTCCTGGTTGGCCAGTGCCGCTTCGAGGCTGTCCTTGACGGCCAGCAGTTCGGCCGCGAACTTCTCCGCGGCGAACTTGCCGGCCTTGGCGATGTCCTCCTGGGCGCGGCGACGGATGTTCTCGGATTCAGCCTTGGCGCGCAGCCAGGCATCGTGGTGCTCGGCGGCCTTCAGTTCAGCCGCCTTGAGGAGCTCCGCCAGGCTGGGCAGGGTTTCCGGCTGGTCGGCAGAGGACTCGCCGGCAACGGCAGCTGCCGGCTCGGCTTGAGCAAGGGAAGGGGTTTCTTTGTCGGTATCCTGCATGGGAAAACATCTCTGGTCGATAAACCATGCAGATCATGGGGGCGGCCGGGGGCGTTTCAAGCCCCCGCGCGAAAAAAATCCGAAGGCCTAGGTGCGGAAACGGCCGACGATGTCCTGGAGGCCGCTGGCCAGCTGCTCGAGCTTCTTGGCCGCCGCTGCCGTCTGCTCGACCGCCTTGTTGTTTTCCTTGGCCATGTCGGCGATCGAGTCGATGTTCGCTGCGACTTCGCCGCTGACGCGCCGCTGCTCGTCGGTTGCGCTGGCGATGGCATCGAGGCCGTGGCCGACGCGGACCACCGAGTCGCTGGCTTCGCCAAGGACCTGCGCCACGGCTTCGAGCGATTCCTGACTCGCGGTCAGGTGGTCGAGACCTTCCCGGATCGACGTCTGTACCGCATCGGAGCGGGTCGACAGGGCGCGTGTGATGCCGTCGATTTCGCTCGCAGAACCTGCGGATTTTTCGGCGAGCTTGCGCACCTCGTCCGCCACCACGGCGAAGCCGCGGCCCTGTTCGCCGGCACGCGCAGCCTCGATGGCGGCATTCAAGGCCAGCAGGTTGGTCTGGTCGGCGATGTCGCGCACTTCCTTGGTCATGTTGGTGATGGCCACGGTGCTGTCGACGAATTCCCGGACCGCATCGGCGATGCCCTTGACAGTCCTTTCCACGACGGCGATCTCGCCGATCAGCTTCGACAGGCTGACATTGCCCTCCTGCGAGCGGCGCAGACTCTCTTGCGATTGCTTATGGACCTCTTCGGTGCTTTCAGCAATCGAGCCGATCGCCGAGACCATCTTGTCCACGGAGCCCGAAGCCGCGACGGACGTGTCGTTCTGCTTGTGGGAACTGTTTGCGACCTGGCCGGCACCGGCCGCGAGTTCCTTGGCTGCGGCAGTGACCTGGCGCGCCGAATCGGTCACCTGATGCACCAGCGAGGCCATCTTGGCCATCATCTCGTTGAAAGCCGTGCTGGCCGAGCCGATCTCGTCGTGGCTGTGGGCTTCCAGCCGCTGCGTCAGGTCGCCTTCACCGTGCGCGATGTTGCGCAGGCCGGACACCATCTTGTCCAGCGGCTTCGTCACCACGTTGCTGATGAAGAGATAGACGAACGCCAGCATCGGGATGCTGAGGAGCAGCGCGGCGACCAGCGACTTGATGCGCTGCGCGGTCACGGCGGCGTCTACCTGGTCGAGCGAAATCTTCATGCTGACGGCGCCGAGCACGGTCCCCTCGGGCACCTGGTGGCAGGCGATGCAGTCCTTGCCGAGGTAATTCTTCGACGCCTTGGCGGGACGAATCACGCGCAGGTATTCGCCGCGGGCATCCGATTCGACGGCGGTGAATTCCTCACCGCGCGTCAGTACCTGCTGCTCGACGGCGTCGCGGGGCTTGCTGTCCTGCGCGTTGCCGGGCCCGAACAGCTTGCTGACGGCTTCGCCGCGCAGCACCGAGAGGTCGCGGATGATCGACAACTGCTTGATCTGATCGAGGAACACGTCGCGCTGGCCGACGGTGCCCGTGAGCATCATGCCCGTCAGGCCGGCCAGCGTGGCTTCGTGCATCGACAGCGAGAAATCTTCGGCCTGGCGGATGGCGGTCTGGCGGTTGGTGTAGCTTTCCCAGAAGATGAGCCCCGTCCAGAAAACCACCAGCATCAGCCAGATGGCGACGGTGAGCTTCACCCAGATCTTTTGATTGGCAATCATGACATTCGCTTTCTTGGCCTCGGCGGAACCTCAACCCCCAAAAAAGGATTCTAGCCCAAGAGGTCAGGTCGCGAAGCTTCGGACATCGCCGTTTTTAGACCGTCAGATCGACTTCCTGCAGGGTGCCGGCACTGCCGTCTTCTTTCAGGTACAGGCCGGTGGCGGCAACGGCGCCGAGGTTGCTGTTCTGGCTGCCGCGCAACTGGAACGGGGTCGCAGTGCTGCCCAGATAAAGCGCGCCGACATTCTGGTCGGCGAGCGATGCCAGCGTGCCCTTGCCATCCGTCGTCGGAGTCCATACGCGCAACTGCGAGAAGATCGCGTCGCTCTCGTCGATCCAGCCGTTGCCATCCTGATCGTAGCCGGCCAGTTCGGCGAAGCCGGAGCCGCTGGCGGGACCAAACAGCTCGGCGCCGGAATCGATGACGCCGTTGCCGTTCTTGTCGAGCGCCAGGTAACCGCTGCCCGAAGCAAGCGTGGCGACCTGGTCCAGCGTGCCGTCGCCGTTGACGTCGAAGGCGAAATGCTGGTCGGTCAGTTGCGCGGCGTTGCCGTTGAAGTTGATTACCAGCGGGTCGTGCTGTACTGCATCTCCGGCGCGGAAGCTCACATTGACCTCCGCGCGGTAGTAGCGCGCCATGTTCAAGTCGAGGCTGAAGTTGATCTCCCTGCCGTCGGCGGTCTTGACCACGCCCTGGGCGGAAAAGCTCGTCGTCTCGGCTTCTTCCGTCTCGGCATGGTAGTCGTAGGCAATGCCGTACCCCGCCGATGGGGCGGGCTGGGCCGCGGATGCCGCATCGTTCTGAACCGGCTGCGGCACGTCGGCGGCGGGTGCGCCGGACTGGATGTCTTCGGGCCTGACCGTGCGCACCGGCTTGCCGGTGAGTATCTCGACCATCTGGCGGATCAGCGACAACGTCGGGTCGGCGTCGGCCGCACTGGCCGACGAATCCGTGGCCTGCGTCTTGTCGACCCGGAGCGCGCGACCTGCGTCGGAAATCCGTACCGTGTCATCCCGGTGGCGATGGGAAGGCGTCCCGGTCGGAGCGCTGCGTTGCCCAACCCACGCCAGCAGCGATTCGTGCGTCTCCTGGCGTTGGAGCGCGGCATGCTGCGATTGCATGGCAACGGTGGCGGCGGCGACCTTCATGATCGCCTTATCGGCGCCGCGACGAAAAGGTTTAGCCCGCGTCCTGCGGCAGCGTCAGGTGGCGGGCCGCCTCGGCCGCATCGAGTTTGTCCTGCCAGGGCAGCACGCCGAGGAGTGGTGCCGGCAGGCGCTCCTTGAGCGCGGTGATGTTTTCTTCGGGCCAGGCCATGTCCGGATCGATGCAGTTGGCGATCCAGCCGGCCAGCAGCAGACCGCGCTTGCGGATCGCCTCGGCGGTGAGCAGCGCGTGGTTCAGGCAGCCCAGGCGCAGGCCGACGACCAGGATCACGCCCACGTCGAGATGCGCCGCGAGGTCGGCGGTGTCGAAATCGTCGCCGAGGGGAACGATGAATCCGCCGACGCCCTCGATCAGCAGCAGATCCGCCTCCGCGGCCAAGTCGCGTGCGGCGGCGGCAATGCGCGTGGCGTTGACACTTACGCCGGCGGCCGCGGCGGCGATGTGCGGCGCCACCGGGGCGGCGAAGCAGTAAGGGTTCACGAGTTCGCGCGGCGCGGTGATCGAACTCGCCGCAATCAGGCGCTCGACATCCTCGTTGCGTCCCCGGGCGTCGACGCCTGCGGCAATGGGTTTCATGCCTACCGCCGTGCGGCCGGCCCCGCGCGCGGCGTGGAGCAGGACGCAGGTGGCGTAGGTCTTGCCGACTTCGGTGTCGGTACCGGTCACGAAGTAGGTTTCTTTGCGCGGCATAGGATGACCTCGAATGTTGCTGGCAGGCCGGCATTCTCGCGCCGCGCCTCGTATCGATCCTGCATAGTTTGCCACGTTCGGCGTCCCATCAGGCCCGGCCGGCGGTTTGCGCCGACCTCGTTGGCGCCGAGTGCCTTCAGTTCGCGCAGCAGCGCGGCCAGCGAGTCGTGATGAAAGCGCAGCGTGTGGCGCTGGTACCGGATGTCGACCAATCCGGCCGTGCTGCACGCGGTTGCCAACGCTTCCGGCGGTTCGAACTGCAGCACGTGGCGGTAACCATCGGACCCGGCAAATGCCGCGCCGAGTTCCGCCAGCGTGCCGTGTGCCAGTGTGGACACGACCAGCCGGCCGCCGGGCGCGAGCACGCGCGCGGCTTCGCCCATGGCGCGGCGAACGTCGCACCATTGGAGCGCGAGGCTCGACCAGTACAGGTCGAAGGCGCAGCTTGCGAAGGGCAGGGCTTCGATGTCGGCGCAGATGCCGCCACCGGCCGCGGCCACCATCGCCGGCGCAAAGTCGGTGGCGACGATGTGTGCAAGCGGCCAGCGCCGCGACAGGAGTTCGATCGCGTAGCCCGTTCCGCAGCCGGCATCGAGAACGGACTCGGGGCGTGAATCGGCGAGTTCGGCGAGAAGCAGTTCGCACACGCGGCGCTGCAGGCGCGCCGCGGCATCGTAGCGGCCGGCCGCGCGATCGAAGGCGCGACGCACGCTGCGCCGGCTCATGCTGCGAACTCTCGCACCAGCGCGGCGAAGCGGTCAGGTTGCGACAGGAAGGGTGCGTGGCCGGCGCCGGCGAAGATCTCCAGCCTCGCCGCGGGAATGTGCGCCGCGAGCCAGCGCGCGGCGTCGAGCGGCATCAAAGCGTCGCGCTCGCCGTGAACCAGCAGCGTCGCACGGCGTACCACGGGGGCCGACTCCTGCAGGTCGGTGTCGCGCAATTCGGCCAGGCCGGCGGCGAGCGTGGCGGCATCGGGAATGCGTTCGCGCAGCAATGTCGTCAGGAAGCGCGTGAGATCGCGCGCTCGTTCGTCACCCTGGTTGACGAGCGCGGCGAAGCGGCGCAGGGCGGCTGCCGGATCGGCGGCGACGGCGTCGACGAAACTGTCAAGCAGCTGCGGCGGCTGGGCGCAGGGCCAGTCCGGCGCCTGCACGAAGCGCCGCGTTGCGCCGACCAGGATTTGGCGTCCCACGAGGGCTGACTTTTGCGCACGCAGCGCGCCGAGCGACCAGCCGCAGGCGATGGTGTCCGCGCTTGCCGCGTCGAGATCGTAGGCGATGCGGAAGTCGTCCTCCAGCCGTTCGGCGACAGGACGCCAGACACGGCTGTCGAACCCCCAGCCGGCGAGAAGCACGAGGTCCTTCAAGATGCGATCTCGGTGAGCGCGCCGATGAGTTCGTCGATCTGCATCTCGCCGTGCGATGCCGAAAGCGAAATGCGCAGGCGGGCCTGGCCGGCCGGCACCGTCGGTGGCCGGATCGCCGGGGCCCAGATGCCACGCTCCATCAAGGCGTCGGCGACGGCCAGCGTCTCTTCGTTGCCGCCGATCACCACCGGCTGGATCGCGGTCGGCGACGCCGGCAGCCGCCAACCTTTGCGCGCGCAGACCGGTTCGAGCCCGGCGCGCAGGCGCGTGATCAGTGCTTGCAGGTGGGCGCGCAGGTCGTCACCGGCTTCAATGAGACGCAGGCTTTCCAGCAAAGCGAAAGTCAGCCCCGGTGGTACGCCGGTGGTGTAGATCGCCGTGCGCGCCGACTGCTCCAGCAAGTCGATGACGTCGGCATCGCCGGCGACGAAGGCACCGGCGACTCCTGCAGCCTTGCCCAGCGTGCCCATAAGTACCAGCCGTCCGGTCGGCTTCAGGCCGAAGTGAGCCGCGCAACCGCGGCCCTGCGGACCGAGCACGCCGAAGCCGTGGGCGTCGTCGATCAGCACCCATGCGTCGAAGCGCTCGGCCAGCGCAAGCAGTTCGATCAGCGGCGCGAGATCGCCATCCATGCTGAACACGGCGTCGGTGACGATCAGCCGCTGGCGTGCCCGGCTGGCGGCAAGCTGACCTTCGAGCACGGCGAGGTCGAGATGCGGATAGCGGTGTCCGTCGGCGAGCGACAGGCGTACGGCATCGATCAGCGATGCATGGTTGAGCTTGTCGGCGAACAACGCATCGCCGCGCTCGACCAGCGCCGGCACGACGCCGATGTTGGCCATGTAGCCGGTCGCGAAGTGGAGCGCCTTCTCGGCGCCGACGAAGGCAGCCAGTGCAGCTTCGAGTTCGCGGTGCGGCGGGAAGTGGCCGCCCAGATACTCGGAGGCGCCCGCGCCAACGCCCCACTGCAGGAGCCCGCGCGAGGCGGCATCGACGACGCGCGGGTGCGCGGCGAGGCCGAGGTAATCGTTGCTGGCGAACGACAGCATCGGCTTGCCGTCGATCAGCATTTCCGGCCCGCAGGGCGTGCCGGCGAGGCGGCGCCGGCGCAGCAGGTCCGCGGCCTTCAGTTCGGCGAGGCGCGCGGCCGGGTTCATGGGCGCAGCGCCTCGGCGAGCGCTTCCCCGGCACCGCGGCACAGGTGTTCGATCTCGGCGTCGGTGAGCACGTAGGGCGGCATCAGATAGACCGTACTTCCGATCGGGCGCAGCAGCACGCCGCGCGCCAGTGCGGCGCGATAGAAACGACGGCCGAAGTCCGGGTCGCTGTCGACATCGAAAGCGAAGATCATGCCGCGCCGGCGGTAGTGGCGCACTTGCGGGTGTTCCGCGAGTGGCCGCAACAGCGCGTCGATGCGGTCGCCGCGGCGCGCGTTGACGGCGAGGGCATCGTCCTGTTCGAAGATGTCGAGCGTCGCCAGCGCAGCGCGACAGGCCAACGGGTTGCCGGTGTAGGAGTGCGAATGCAGGAAGCCGCGCGCCGTGGCGTCGTCGAGAAAGGCGCGGTAGATCGCGTCGCGCGTCATGACGACGGAGAGCGGCAGGTAGCCGCCGGTGATCCCCTTGGACAGGCACAGGAAGTCGGGCCGGATATTTGCCTGCTCGTGTGCGAAGAACGTGCCGGTGCGGCCGAAGCCCACTGCGATCTCGTCCGCGATCAGGTGCACCTCGTAGCGGTCGCACAGCGCGCGCGCCTGGCTCAGGTAGTCCGGCTCGTGCATGGCCATGCCGGCGGCACATTGCACCAGCGGTTCGACGATCAGCGCCGCAATCTCGGCGTGATGTGCCGCGAGATGCGCTGCCAGCGCGTCGACGGCGAGTCGTGTCGCGTCGGGGCCCAGTCGCGCATCAGGTGAGGGCAGCACTGTGGCGGCGCGGATCAGCGGCGCGTAGGCATCGCGGAAGATGGCGATGTCAGTCACGCCGAGCGCGCCCGCCGTCTCCCCGTGATAACCGCCGGCGAGACAAAGGAAGCCGTTCTTGCCCGGCTGGCCCGTATTGCGCCAGTAATGCGCGGACATCTTGAGGGCGATCTCCGTCGCCGAGGCGCCGTCGGAGCCGTAGAAGCAGTGCCCGAGTTCGCCGCCCGCGAGGCGCGTCAGCCGCTCGGAAAGCGCGACCACGGGCTCGTGGGTGCAGCCGGCAAGCAGCACGTGTTCGAGCGTATCGAGTTGCTCGCGCAGGGCGGCGTTGATGCGCGGATTGCAGTGGCCAAAGAGGTTGACCCACCAGGAGCTGATGCCATCGAGCCAGCGCTGGCCGTCGGTCCCGATCAGCCAGGGGCCTTCGCCCTGGGCGACCGGCAATAGCGGCAGGTCGCCGGTGTCGTGCTGCTTCATCTGCGTGCAGGGATGCCAGACGGCAGCGAGGCTGCGCCGGAGGAGCGGGTCTTGCATGGACCGCATTCTACCGCCCGCCGCGAACGGCTTTGGCGTTCAGTCGGGCAGCGTGAAGTAGAAGGTTGCGCCCTTGTCGACTTCGGCATCGGCCCAGATGTGTCCGCCGTGGCGGATCATGATGCGCTGGACGATGGCGAGGCCGATGCCGGTGCCCTCGAATTCCTTGCCATGGAGTCTCTGGAAGGCGCCGAACAGCTTGTCGGCGAAGCGCATGTCGAATCCGGCGCCGTTGTCGTGCAACACATACACGATGTCGTGATTTTGGAGCGTCCAGCCGAAGTCGATGTGCGCCTCGGCGACTTTGCTTGTGTACTTCCATGCGTTGTCGAGCAAATTATCGAGAGCGATGCGCAGCAGATTCGGGTCGGCGTGGACGTACATTCCTGGCGTGACGCGGAAGTCGACTTGTCGCCCCGGATTGCGGTCACGTACCACCTTGGCGATGTCTTCCGCCAGTTCGCTCATGTCGAGTTCGACCACCTGCATCTCGTAGCGCGTGATGCGTGAAAGCCTCAGCATGTCGTCGATGAGTTCGCTCATGCGGCTCGCCCCCGCCCGCATGCGCTGCAGGTATTCCAGCGCCGTGGGGTCAAGGCCGCTGCCGTAGTCCTCCATCAGCGCCTTGCCGAAGCCGTCGATAGCGCGCAGCGGCGCGCGCAGGTCGTGCGAAGCGGAGTAGCTGAATGCTTCCAGTTCCTTGTTCGCGGCTTCCAGCGCCTGCGTCCGCTGCCGGATGCGGTCTTCCAGGTCCTGGTTGAAGTCGCGCAGTTCCTCCTCGCGCTGGCGCAGCGTTTTCATCAGCGCCTGGTAACTTTCGCCGATGTCGCGGATTTCCCGCGGGCCGTCGAGTGTCGGCGGATCGGTCCAGCGGCCGGTGCGCGCCTCGTGCATGGAGTCGGCCAACGACTCGAGTGGCCGGCTGAAGTTGCGCACGATCAAGAGCGTTGCGGCCACGGCCAGCAGAGAGAATCCCAGCGCCACGAACATGTTGCCAAAGAAGATGCTGCGGCGGGTCTTGAACAGCGCTTCCTTGCTCAGAGCGAGGTGCACTTCGCCGAGGATTTCGTCGCCCGTGCCGCCGAGCAGCGCGGCTTCCGGCAGTTCGGGATTGACGGTTGCCGGGCGCGCCGTGCGCACGAGCCGCGAGAATACCCAGACGTCGTCCAATTCCCTGGTCGCCGTGCTTTCCGCCGGCGCTACGGGGTATTGCCACAGGCCCTCCTTGCCGCTCGTCTTCGCGAACAGGACATTGCCGCGCAGTCCGACCACTCGAATTTCCTTGACCAGCGGATTGTCGAAGAAGGAGTTGGCGATTTCTGCGATGCCGACGCTGCTCTCGTAGAGCAGGGCGAGATCGCTGCGCTGAGCGAGTGTCGCCGTCATTTGTTCTCCGGCGCGCAAGTGGTACGCCGCCACTTCCTCCGTCGACAGTGCTGCAGCGATCAGGCCAACCGCCAGCGCCCCGATCAGCGTCATCGGCAATATGCCGAGCATGAGCGTCTGGCGCACGCTGAGACGCCGTAACAGGTGGGCCAGGCGCGGCCTCATCAGCGCTGCTCCTCCGGAAAGACGCGGTCGAATCCCTGCAGTTCGCGTTCGCCGGGCACGATGCCAAGGTGAGAGGCAGTGCGCACATTGATGGCGCTGCGCAGGCGCTCGCTGGGTTCGGGACCGCTCAGGGCGGGCCGCGCGATCTGGCGCTTGACCCGTTCGGCGAGTTGGCGGCCCATGGCGGGATAGTCCGGATAGAGCGCGAAGAGCGCGCCCTTCGCGACGTCCATTGGATTGTTCGAAACCAGCAGCAGATGCCTGTCCCACGATTCGCGCAACAGGACCGGCAACATTTGGTTGATCGGCACGACGGGGTCAAGCGTGAGCCAGATCGCGTCCTTGCCAGGGCGGGCCTGTTGCAGGATGCGACCAAACGCGGCGACGGACTGCTGCACGTCGTCACAGGCGCTCGCATTGAGTTCCAGCCCAATGTCGCGGGCGGCCGCGCGTGCGGCAGCCAGCAGCCAGCCCGTGCTCTGCGGCCGGTAGACGACGAACAGGCGTTCAACGTCGGGCTTGATCTGGCGCAGGCGGTTGAATACCTGGGCGGGACTCGAGGCGAGGCTGACGCCGGATTGCGCGTTGTCATTCAGCGCGCTGGCACCGCGGACCATGGTCATCGTGGCAGGCAAGGACTCCAGCGATGCCGGCGGGACGTCGCCGAGAATCACCATTGCATGACTGCGCTGCTCGAGCACCCAGGCCTTTATCTCGTCCGGCGAGGCACTTTCGGAAACGGCGCGGCTCTCGATGCGTACGTCGCCCGCGGTGGCCATCCCATCGATGATCGTGCGATAGAGCTTCGTCACGGCCGGCGCCGAGTCCGGGAAGAGAACGGCGATTCGCGTCTGCGCAAGCGCGTCGCCGCAGGCCAGAAGACTGGCCAGCAAGGCAACGATGGCGATGAGGCGACCGAATCGGGTCATGCGGCTACAAGCGATACCGCAGTTCGGCGAAGTAGCTTCGTCCGGGCAGCGGCAGGTCGAAAGGGATGTTGACCGCAGCGGCGCCGGAGGTCGGCTCGCGGGCGTTGGCGTCGAACAGGTTGCGGACCGACAAGGCAAGCTCAAGATCCTTGTGCAGCCGATTGGTGCGCAGCGTCAGGTCGGCGGTCGTGTAGTCGGCAATCTGCGGGCGCGTGTCGCCGGCCTGGCGTTTGCGGTCAGCTACGTAATTGACCTGGCCTGAGAGCGTCCAGCCGGGAACGAAGCGCCAGTCTGTCCGCAGGTAGGCGTGGTGATGTGGCGCCAAACCGGCATCCTGGTTGGTGTTCTCGTCGATGGAACGCTGATAGGCATAGTTGCCCAGGAGCCGAATGTCGGCAGTTGCGTCCCACGCGAATTCCAGTTCGAAGCCGCTGCCATGCTGGTCGCCCGCGTTCTGCGCAGTGCTGCCGGTGGAGGGGTCGGCATTGGCAACGTACCGGATCACGTCCTGCATCCGGTAGTGGAACAGGTTGAGGCCCGTCTTAAGATTGGGCTGGGCCTGCCAGGCGAAGGCCAGTTCGGTAGTGTCTATGGTTTCCGGCTTCAGGTCGGGATTGCCGCGCGACGCCGGGTTGTTGACGGTATACAACTCGACGAACGTAGGCGCTCGGAAGGCGCGGCCGAACATCAGCTTGGTGGTCAGATTGTAGGCCGTATCCCAGACGACGGCGAGGCGCGGATTGGTCGTGCCGCCGAAATCGGAATAGCGGTCGTGGCGCAAACCGGCGGTCAGGGTCCAGTCCGGCGCGAAAAACCATTCGTCCTGGGCGTATGCGTAGTAGGAGCGACGCAGATGCGGCGACAGGAACAGCAGCCCGTTGGCCTCGGTGGCCGTGACCATCGAGCAGTCGAGGTTTATGCACACTGGCACGCCGCCCGCGAAGGTGAAGTTCTTGGTTTCCGTGGTCTTGTACAAATCGTCCACGTTGTAGCCGGCTCCGACGCGCAGCTTGTGCCTTTCGAGTCCGCCGTAGAGTCCGGACAGGCTCAGCCGCTCCTGCCGCTCCCAGTGCTGGGGTCTGCCGACCATGCCAATAGTGGAACCCGTGCCGCCGGGCAGCGGCAATGGCAACGCCGAGCCGGCCGGAAACAGGGTGACGTCGCTGTTGGTCTCGGCAATATCGTAGTAGCTGGCCTGCGCGGTAACATCCCAGTCTTGGCTGAACTTGGCGTCATGCCAGGTGAGATCGGCGTTGGCATAGTGGGCGTCGGACTTGGTCGTGGGGTCGAGCGCATCGGCAACGCCGGCTCCCATTTCCAGGTTTGGCCGTCCGATGTATCCGGTGCGAAAACGCCATTTATCGAAAGACAAATCGAGACGCGCGTCGATAGAGTCGTAACCGGTATTGATTTGCCCCGGCGCATGGGACGCGTGGGTGCCGAACGCGCTATCGAGTGCGGTCTGGGCGTCCGCTTCGATCGTGCGGCGGAAACCGTCGGTGTGGCCCAGTCGCAGGTAGGCGGCGACATCGACCTCACCGACTCGGCCGCCGTGTTGGACCCAACCGTCGTAAGTGTCGAAGGAGCCGGCGCGCAGCCCGAACTCGGTGCCGTCGATCTCGTTGGCGGTCTTCGTGACGATGTTGATAACCCCGGATACTGCCTCCGCGCCGTACAGCGCCGAACCCGGGCCGCGTATCACCTCGATGCGGGAAACATGATCGACCGGGAAACCGCCCATCTGGTTACCGCGATTACCGTAGAAGCCGTTCGTGATCGGAATGCCATTGAGCAGGATTAACACTTCCGGATTGAATTGCGTGGAGATGCCACGAATTGAGTAGATAGGCTGCCACAAGAAGCCATTGCGGGAGACGTGAAGGCCCGGCACGGTCTCCAGTATTTCGCTCAGATCGGTGGCGCCGGTCGCCTTGATGTCGGCGGCCGTGATAACGGTCGCGACCGAGGGCGCCTTGGACACCGGCTGCGGCGTGCCGGTGGCGATGCTGACGAGCTGTTCGTCGCCCGAGAGCATCAGCAGAAGAGGATCTTCGGCGCGCGCCTGATGCGGCAGGGCGGCTGCGACAACCAGGAACAGACAGGGCAGTCGGAGTGCCAAGGCGATGAGCCCGGTCAGACGCGCTCTTGCGTCCGGACGACGGACGCCACCAAGCGACGTTTCCGCGTCGCGTTCGTGGTGATCCGCCAGCCCGGGTATGTGGTGTCTGCGGGTCACAATCGGTACGTCAGTTCGGCGAAGAAGCTGCGTCGGGGCAGCGGCAGGTCGTAGGGCAGATTGATGGCCGCCGCCGCCGCGGTTGGTTCGCGCGCGTCGACGTTGAACAGGTTGCGCACCGAAAAGGCGAGTTCAACGTCCTTGTGCAGCTTAGTCGTCCGCAGGGTCAAGTCAGTCGTCGTGTAGTCGGCGATCGGCGCGCGCGTGTCGCCCGCCTGGCGCTTGCGATCGGCAACGCGATTGACTTGCCCGGAGATCGTCCAGCCGGCGGCGAACGCCCAGTCGGCGCGCAAGTAGACGCGGTTGTGCGGCGCCAGTCCCGCATCCTGATGGGTGGTTTCGTCTATCGACCGCTGGTAGGCATAGTTGCCGGACAACTTCACGTCCGTCGCGGCGTCCCAGGTGAACTCCAGTTCGAAGCCATTGCCGGTCTGCGCGCCGGCGTTCCGGAACGTGCTCCCGGTTGTCGGGTCGGCGTTTGCCGTCAGGCGGATGACATCCCGCATCCGGTAGTGGAACATACTGAGGCCGGTCCGCAGCCCGGGCCTTGCCTGCCAGGCGAACGCCAGTTCCGTCGTGTCGATGGCTTCCGGCTTCAGTTCCGGGTTGCCCAGCGCGGCCGGGTTGTTGATGTCATACAACTCGACGAACGAGGGTGCGCGGAACGCGCGGCCGACCATGAGCTTGGTGGTCAGGTTGTAGGCCGTATCCCAGACCAGCGCGACGCGCGGGTTGGTGGTGCCGCCGAAATCGGAGTAGTCGTCGCGGCGCACCCCCGCGGTCAGGGTCCAGTCGGGCGCCAGGGACCATTCGTCCTGAGCGTACGCATAGAGCAAGTTGCGCGAATGCGGCGCGAGGAACAGGAGGCCGTTGGCCTGTGTGGCCGTGACCATCGAACATGCAAGGTCCACGCAGACCGGCACGTAGCCGATGCCAGGAACGTTCATGTACGTGAAGTTCTTGGTCTCGGTGACCTTGTACAGGTCGTCGAAGTTGTAGCCCGCTCCGAGGCGCAGCTTGTGCTTCTCGAATCCGCCATAGAGGCCGGAAATGCTCAGGCGCTCCTGGCGTTCCCAGTGCTGCGGCCGTCCGACCATGCCGATGGACGACCCTGTGCCACCGGGGAGTGCAAGGGGCAATGCCGAGCCGGCCGGGAACAATGTGACATCGGTGTTTTCCTCTGCGATGTCGTAGTAGCTAGCCTGCGCGGTGACTGACCAGTTTTCGGTGAACCTGGCGTCGTGCCAGGTGAGGTCGGCACTGGTGTAGGTACCGTGCCCTTCGGTCAGCGGATCGAGCGCGTCCGCGACTCCCGTGCCGGTTTGTGCATGGTTGCGGTCGATGTAGCCTACGCGGAAGCGCCATTTGTCGCCGGACAAGTCGAGGCGGGCATCGATGCTGTCGCGACCGACGTTCAGCGGTCCAGGCGCAAGCGAAGCGTGGGTGCCGAAAGTCCTGTCGAGAGCAGTCTGTGCGTCGGCAGCGATTGTGCGGCGATAACCCTCCGTCGAACCCAGGTGCAGATAACCGGCAACGTTGACTTCACTCCAGCGGCCACCATGCTGCACCCAGGCGTCGTAAGTCTCGAACGAGCCCGCGCGCAAGCCCGATTCCGTGCCGTCGATCTCCCCGGCTGTCTTGGTGACAATATTGATGACGCCGGACACCGCTTCGGCGCCATACAGGGCCGAGCCGGGTCCGCGTATGACCTCGATCCTAGATACACTCTCCAGCGGCAGGTCTACGATCATCCGACCTCGATCGCCGTAAAACCCGCTGGTGATTGGAATGCCGTTGATCAGTACAAGCACTTCCGGGTTATTGGCGGTAAGAATGCCCCGGATCGAATACAGCGGTTGCCAAAGGAAGCCATTGCGCGACACATGCACGCCGGGTACCGTCTCGAGGATCTCGCTCAACGTGGTGGCGCCTGTGGCCTTGATGTCGTCCGCAGTAATGACCGTGGCGACCGATGGAGCTTTCGATACGGGTCGCGGCGATCCCGTTGCGATGCTGACGAGTTGCTCGTCGCCAGACAACATGAGCAAGATCGGATCATCCGCGTGGGCCGCGGCGGGCAGTGCGCAGGCGGCCAGGAGGAAGACATGTAACGCGTGGCGGGGATCGGTCCTCATCTGCTCTTCCTCCCTCGACCCGGTCCTAGGAAGTTGCAGTGGCCGCGATGGTTCGTTCCGGGATTTGCAGGGGTTCCGGCCGGCCGACGCCGTATCCCTGCGCGAAGTCAACCCCGATCCCTTCGAGGATGTCGATCAGGGCCGAATCCTCCACGAATTCGGCGATCGTGCGCAGGCTGGCAACGTGTGCAACGCGGTGGATGGCTTCGACGATCGCCCGGTCCATGGGATCGCTGCGCAGGTTGCGGATGAACTTGCCGTCGATCTTGATGAAGTCGACGGGCAGTGACTTCAAGTATGCGAACGAACTCAGCCCGCTGCCGAAATCGTCCAGCGCGAAACGGCAGCCGATGCCGCGCAGGTTTTGCATGAAATCGACTGCGGCCTGGAAGTTCCCGATGGCGACCGTTTCCGTGATCTCGAAGCAGATGCCGCGCGGATCGACGCCATACGCTGCGATCCGGTCGCCGACGAATTCGCGCAGGCTGTCGTCGCTCAGGGAGCCGCCAGACAGGTTGATCGCGTGGAACTGGTCCCCCGACTCCCGGTGGGTTCCAATGTATCGCAGCCCATTGTCGATCACCCAGCGGTCGATGTCGCGCATGCGGTCGTAGCGTTCCGCCGCGGGCAGGAAGGCGCCGGGCAGCACGACATTGCCGTCCGGGTCGAGCATGCGCAGCAGCAGTTCGTAATGGTGAATCCCTCCGACACCGCCAAGCAGACGTATCGGCTGGCGCCACAGGCGAAAACGGTTGGCGTGCAAGGCATCGTCGATGCGGCTCACCCAGTCCATTTCGCCGCGGCGGCGGGTCATTTCCTGGTCATTGCGCTCATAGACGTGGATGGCGTCCCGACCGCGATCCTTGGCCGCGTAACAGGCCATGTCGGCTGCGCTCAGGATGTCGTTGGCGCTGCCGCTGTGCTTGTCGATGGCGACGATGCCGATGCTGACGCCGACCGAAAACACTTTGCCATTCCACAGGAAGCGAAAATCATGGACCGCCGTGCGCAAGGTTTCGGCGACACTGCGAGCCCGGTCCAGCACGCAGTTTTCCAGCAGGATGCAGAATTCGTCACCGCCGACGCGCGCCAGAAGGTCACTGCCGCGGATCGGCCGGTGCAGCACTTCCGACAGTTGCTTGAGCATCTCGTCGCCCGCGAGGTGGCCGCAAGTGTCATTGACGATCTTGAACTGGTCCAGGTCGAGAAACAGCAGGCTGTGCTGCCCGTCCTCGTGTCGGGCTTGATTCAGCAGGCCTTCCAGCGCCGCGAGAAAACTGGCGCGGTTGCGCAGCCCGGTCAGGGCATCGTGCATGGCCAGATGCTGGATCGCCGCTTCGGCGCTGCGCCGGGCTTGCCGGGCGCCCGCGTCGTCGAGTTCGCGCCTTATCGCGGGCACGAGGCGACGCAGGTTGTTCTTCATGATGTAGTCTTTTGCACCCATGCGCATGGCCTCGACGGCCATTTCTTCGCCGATGGTGCCCGAGACGATGATCACCGGCAGGTCCGGGTCGTGGCGGCGCACGATCTCCAGGGCGGCGCCCGAATCGAATCCGGGCATGTTGTGATCGGTGATGACGACATCCCAATCGTGCGCGGCAAGCGCGGCGCGCATTGTCGCTGCGGAGTCTACTCGCTGGTGCTCGACCCGCAGTCCGTTCCGGCGCAGTTCGCGCAGGATGAGGACGACGTCGTCCTCGACGTCCTCGGCGAACAGCAGCTTGATGAGGCCTTCCGGCATGCCGGTCAGGAAGCGAGCGTGTCGGACTGTGCCGTCTTGTTGAGGACCAGCCAGTAAAGGCCCAGTTGGCGCACGGCCTCGATGAACTGCTCGAAATCAACGGGCTTGCGAATGTAGCTGTTGCAGCCGTTGTCGTAACTGGCCTCGATGTCCACTGTTTCGCCCGAAGTGGTCAGGATCACGGTTGGGATGCGGCGCGTGCGTTCGTCCGCGCGTACCCGGCGTAGAACTTCGATCCCGTCGATCTTGGGCAGTTTTAGATCCAGCAGGATCACTTCCGGTTGCAAGGGCGGTTTGCCTGCCCGTGCACCCTCGCCGAACAGGTACTCCAGCGCTTCCAGTCCGTCGCGCGCGACGATGACCTCGTTCGCGACATTGTTCTTGTGCAAGGCCCGCAGAGCCAGGAACTCGTCGTCGGGGTTGTCTTCGACCAGCAATATCGTTCTGTTCACAGCTTTCTCCCTCTTGGGGCGGTCATCAACCGAGCAATTGACCGCAACCATCTTAGCAGTGAGACTATATCGCGAAAGTTATGTGGCCGCGCGCATGAAACGTTTTCGACCGCCGCGCTTGCGCTACATTGTTGCAGATAGACGACTCGAAGCCGCACAATTGTGTACGAATCCAGTAGGCAACCACCGGTATCGCGGGGCAGTTTTGTACGGCGTGTTGCAGGTCATGTCGCTGTCGCCATGGTGTTTCTGTCGATCTCGCTTGCCATTGGCATGATCGGGTACGTGGTGACCGAGGGCTTTGGCTGGCTTGACGCGTTCCTGAACGCCGCCATGCTGCTCGGCGGCATGGGCCCGGTCAACGCTCCACAAACCGACGCAGGCAAGCTGTTCGCCGGCGCCTATGCGCTGTATGCGGGACTCGTGTTCATCGTTACGGCAGCCATCATCGTCACGCCGGTCTTGCACCGTGTGTTGCACACGTTCCACTGGGATCGTTGAGGCAGTGCCGGCTCAGGCGCCCAGGCGCTTGAGCGCGACGTCCGTCAGAGCCGCAATCCAGTCCGGCCGTTCGTTGAGGCAGGGGATGTAGCGGAACTCGCGGCCGCCGGCGGCGAGGTAGGCGTCGCGGCATTCGATGCCGATCTCTTCGAGGGTTTCCAGGCAGTCGCCTGCAAAGCCTGGACAGATCACGTCCACCCGCCTTATGCCCTGGCGTGCCAGGCGTTCGAGTGTCGGCTGCGTGTAGGGTTGCAGCCACTCGGCGGCGCCAAAGCGCGACTGGAAGGTCATCTGCCACGTGTCCCGGGGCAGGTTGAGGTCCGTGGCAAGCAGTTCCGCGGTGCGCCGACATTGGTCGGCATAGGGATCGCCGCGACGCACGGCGCGTGTCGGTATGCCATGGAAGCTCATTACGAGTTGCTCGGCGCGGCCATGGGCCATCCAGTGGTCGCGCACGGTCTGCGCGAGGACGGAGATGTAACCGGAGTGGTCGTGATAATCGCGTACCGTCAGGATTGCCGGCCCGTCGGGATGGCGACGCTGCCACGCGGCAAGGGCATCCTCGGTGCTGCCCGTGCTGCTGCCCGCGTATTGGGGATAGAGCGGCAGGACGAGTACCTGGCGCACTCCGCTGCCTGCAAGTCCGTCGAGTACCGAGGCGATCGATGGCTGGCCGTAGCGCATGGCCCACGTTGCAGTGATGTCCTGGTAGCCGTGGTGACCGAGCAGGCCCTTGACGAGCTTGGCTTGCCGCTCGGTGTGCAGCCGGAGCGGCGAGCCGTCGCGCGTCCAGATGCGCGCGTACTTGGCGGCCGACTTTTCGGGGCGCGTGCGCAGGACGATGCCGTGCAGGACCGGCCACCAGATTGCGCGCGGCAGATCCACGACTCGACGGTCGGCGAGGAATTCGGCGAGGTAGATCCTCAGCGCCGCCGCCGTGGGCGCTTCCGGCGTGCCGAGGTTGACCAGCAGGATGGCGGTGCTCACGGAGCCGACAGGGCGCTGGCCAGGAGTCTTGCCGTGATGTCCACGATCGGGATCACGCGCTCGTAGGCCATGCGCGTGGGCCCGATGACGCCGATCGTCCCGATTACTTCGCCATCGACCTCGTACGGTGCGGCAACGACGCTGCATTCGTCCAGCGAGGCAATGCCGGATTCGCCGCCGATGAAAACTTGCACGCCGTCGGCCCGGCTCGACAGGTCGAGGAGTTCCATGAGCCCGGTCTTCCGCTCGAAGAGGTCGAACAGGCGGCGCAGGCGGTCCATGTTCGACGACAGGTCCTCGACGCCGAGCAGGTTCCGCTCGCCGCTGATCACGTACTGTGCGCCCGCATCCGCAACCGCCTCGCTTCCCGCCTCGACCGCGGCGCTCATCAGCTCGACCATGTCGGAACGCAGTTGTTTCAGTTCGTCCTGAAGGCGCAGGCGGATCTGCTGGAAGTCGAGGCCTGCGAAATGCTCGGTCAGGATGTTTGCCGCCGTCGCGAGCTCGGCCTGCGTATAGCGGCGCTGCGTGAAGAGGATCCGGTTCTGCACGTCCCCTTCGCTGGTGACGATGATGAGCAGGATGCGCGTGTCCGAGAGACTGAGGAACTCGATCTGCCTGATGCGCGGCAACTGCCGTCGCGGCGCCACGACGACGCCGGCGAAATGGGTCAGTTCCGAGAGCAATTGCGAGGCATGGCTGATCAGCCGCTGGGGCTGGTCGGGCTGGATTGCCTCGCGAATTTCCGATATCTGATGGCGTCCCAGGGGCTGTACCGTGAGCAATGTATCCACGAACAGCCGGTAGCCCTTGGGTGTCGGTATCCTGCCGGCAGACGTGTGCGGGCTGGCGATGAAGCCCAGTTCCTCCAGATCCGACATGACATTGCGGATCGTGGCGGGCGAAAGTTCGAGCCCGGAATGGCGCGAAAGGGTGCGCGAACCGACCGGTTGTCCTTCGACGATGTACCGTTCGATCAGGGTCTTGAGCAAGGACTGGGCACGACGATCGAGCATATGGCGATTTTAGCGGGAAACAAGATATGGTTTAATCAAAAACCATGACCACACCGTTCACAAAGCCAATACGAACTGCCGCAGTAATCGGCAAGTACCACAGCCCAGAAGTGGCGGCCGCGCTGCCCCTTCTGGCCGATCTCCTGCGCGCCCGTGGCGTGCGGCTGCTGGTGGAGGAAGAGCTTGCCCGGCAGATCGGCACGGCCGGCGCCGCCGCGGCCAGCTACGAGACCATGGGCGGCGAGGCCGATGTGGCCATCGTGATGGGCGGGGATGGCACCATGCTGTATGCGGCGCGACAATTGGCCGCGTTCGGCGTGCCCCTGGCCGGCGTAAACCAGGGGCGGCTCGGCTTCATGACCGACATCGCCCACAACGAAATGCTGACCGGCATTGGCGATCTCCTGGCGGGGCGGTTCGCGGCCGACCGGCGCGTACTGCTGGAGGGCGAGATCTGGCGTGATGGCGTGCGCTTGTGCGGCAGCCCGGCGTTCAATGAGGTCGTGGTGAACAAGGGCGATCTCGGCCGCATGATCGAGATGAAGGTCGAAGTCGACGGCGAGTTCCTGTATCTGCTGCGCGCCGACGGCCTGATCGTTGCTACCCCGACGGGTTCGACGGCCTACTCCCTTTCGGCCAACGGTCCGATCCTGCATCCCATGGTGGCCGGAATCGGCCTCGTGCCGTTGTGTCCGCACGCGCTGTCGAACAGGCCGATCACCATCAGCGACGATTGCACGGTCGAAGTGACCCTGATTTCGACACACGACGCCCGGGTGCACTTCGATGCGGTGGAGCGCTACGATGTCCGCGCCGGCGACCGGCTGCGCGTCGTCCGCTCGCCGCTGACGGTGACGTTGCTGCATCCGCCCGGCTACAGCTACTACGCCATGCTGCGCGGCAAGCTGCACTGGAGCGAGGCGCCCAAGCACTGACGCCATGCTGCGCCGACTCTTCATCCGCGACTTTGTCATCGTCGACCGCCTCGAGCTCGATTTTGCGAGCGGCTTCGGCGCCCTGACGGGCGAAACCGGCGCCGGCAAGTCCATCCTCGTCGACGCGCTGGCGCTGGCGCTGGGCGAGCGGGCGGACGCCACCATCCTGCGTGCCGGAGCCGAGCGGGCCGAAGTGTCGGCCGAGTTCGATGTCGAAGCGGGCGGTGCGCTTGGCGCCTGGCTGCGCGCCAGCGACTTCGATGCCGATGGCGCGTGCCTCATGCGGCGGATTGTCGACGCCGGCGGGCGTTCGCGTGCGACGATCAATGGCTCGCCGGCAACGTTGACGCAGCTTCGTCAGGCCGGAGAATTCCTCGCCGACATCCACGGCCAGCACGCCTACCATGCGCTCTTGCGCGGCGATGCGCAGCGCGTGCTGCTTGACAGCCAGATCGGCGCTACGCAGCTTGCCGTCGAGACGGCCGAGAAATTTCGCGCCTGGCGGCACCTGCGCGAGGCGCGCGAGCGGGCCGAGCAGGACGTGTCGGCCATGGCGCGCGAAAAGGAAACGCTCGACTGGCAGGTACAGGAACTGCGCACGCTGGCCTTCGATGCGCGGGGCTGGGCGGAGGACAACCAGGAACAGCGGCGCCTTGCTCACGCAGCGGCCCTGCTGGAAGGCGCCACGGCGGCGCTGGCGCTCCTCGACGAGGACGAGACGGCCGTGTCGACGCAGATCGACGATGCAGCTGCACGGCTGAGGCCGCTGCTCGACTACGACGAGGCGTTGCGGGAACCCGCTGAACTTCTCGACGCCGCCCGCATCCAGCTGGGTGAGGCGACGCACGCCTTGTCGCGCTATCGTGAGCGACTCGATCTTGAGCCGGGGCGGTTGGCGGAACTGGAGGCGCGCATCCAGGCCGTGACCTCGGCTGCGCGCAAGCATCGCGTGACGCCGGACGAGTTGCCCGAAATGCTGGCGCGACTCTCGGCGCGGCTCGACGAACTGGCGCTGGCAGCCGATCCGGCGGCATTGGCCGAGAGGGAGCGCGCTGCGCAAACCGCGTACCTCAAGGTGGCGCAAAAGCTTTCTGCTGTGCGCAAGAAGGGCGCGGCGGAGCTTTCCGCCGCGGTGACCGAAGGCATGCAGCAGCTGGCGATGGTCGGCGGCCGGTTCGAAATCGCGCTCGAGGCGCTGCCGGAAGGCGCGGCACACGGCCTCGAGGACGTCGCCTTTCTCGTCACGGCCAATCCGGGCCAGCCGCTGCGTCCGCTTGCCAAGGTGGCGTCAGGCGGCGAGCTGTCGCGCATCGGCCTCGCCATCCAGGTCATCGCCAGCACCGCCGGAATTGCCCCGACGCTGATTTTCGACGAGGTGGATGTCGGTATCGGCGGGCGCGTGGCGGAGATCGTCGGCAAGATGCTGGCGCGACTCGGCCGGCAGCGGCAGGTGCTGTGCGTGACGCACTTGCCGCAGGTGGCCGCGCAGGCGGACTGGCACTGGTCGATCGCCAAGGAGACCGCGGATGGCAACACGGTCAGCCGCGTCAGGGTGCTCGATGCCGACATGCGCGTGGAGGAAGTGGCGCGCATGCTTGGCGGCGTGAGGATCACCGACACGACCCGCCGCCACGCCCGCGAGATGCTCTCAACGCGCTGACCCGACGCAGCTTGGCGCACCACGGGGGCTGACTCTTGGCGGTCGGTCGGCGCCGGAGCCCATGCTATAGTTTTGCGATCATGATGCGTCTGCGCTACCTCCTTCCGCTTTCCCTGCTCGCCGCCTGTGCGAGTCCCGTGTACAAGCTCGACATTCGTCAGGGCAACATGGTGACGCAGGAGATGGCGTCACAGCTCAAGGCCGGGCTGACCAAGGACCAGGTCCGCTTCATCCTCGGCACGCCGCTGGTCGCCGACATGTTCCATGGCGATCGCTGGGACTACTTGTATCGGTTTCGGCCCGGACGACATCCCGACGATGTCGAGCAGCGCCATCTCGTCGTCTTCTTCGAAAACGGCAAGCTCGCGCGTGTCGGCGGCGACGTCCAGGCGGCGCTGCCGCCGGTCGGCACGGAAACCCCGGCCAAGCCGGCCAGCCGGGTCATCGACATCGCGCCCGCCGGCGAACCTCAAAAGTAGCAGACCATGGATACGATTCGATTTGCCGTCGCCGGCGCCAGCGGCCGCATGGGCCGCACGCTGATCGAAGCCATCATGCAGGCGCCCGACGCCGGGCTGGCGGGCGCGCTGGACATTCCGGGCTGCCCGTTCATCGGCAAGGACGCCGGCGAACTGATCGGGTCACCGTGCGGCGTCGCCATCAGCGATGATTTCGAAGCGACGCTGGCGGGTGTCGATTGCCTGATCGACTTCACGCGGCCCGAGGGCACGATGAAACACGTCGATACCTGTCGCCGGCGCGGCGTGCATATGATCGTCGGCACCACCGGATTGAACACCGAACAGAAACTGACGATCCAGGACGCGTCACGCGACATACCGATCGTTTTCGCGCCCAACATGGCGGTTGGCGTCAACCTCGTCTTCAAGATGCTCGACACCGCCGCCCGAATCCTCAACGAGGGCTATGACATCGAGATCGTCGAGGCGCACCATCGCCACAAGGTCGATGCGCCTTCCGGCACCGCGCTGCGTATGGGCGAAGTCGTGGCGTCGGCGCTTGGCCGCGATCTGGCCGAGTGCGCCGTCTACGGCCGGGAAGGCGTGACTGGCGAGCGGCCGCCCCAGCAGATCGGCTTCGCGACGGTGCGAGGCGGCGACGTGGTTGGCGACCATACCGTCATGTTCATCGGCACCGGTGAGCGGGTGGAAATCACCCACAAGGCCTCGAGCCGCATGCATTTTGCGCAAGGCGCCCTGCGCGCCGCACGCTTCCTGCGTGGCAAGACCAAGGGCCTCTACGACATGCAGGACGTGCTCGGCCTGCGCTAGGCCGACGACTCGCGCAATTTCCGGAACAGCGTGCGCGGGCTGATGCCCAGGCGTGCCGCCAGTTCGCGGCGGTCACCCTGATGGCTCGTTGCCGCCCAGCGCAGGTATTGCCGTTCGGCTTCCAACAGTGACACGATCTGCCCCTTGCCACCATGCGGCGGACTGGCTACTTCCCCGATCGCTTCCGGCAAGTGTTCGGGCAGGATGGTGTCGCTGTCGGCGAGAAGCGCGGCGCGTTCGATCAGGTTGCGCAATTCGCGCACGTTGCCCGGAAACCGATGCCCCTTGAGCCGGTCCAGCGCGTCGGGATGCATGCGCAGGCGGCGCCGGCTTACCCGCGCCAGCAGCGAGTCAACGAGCAGCGGCAGATCCTCCTTGCGTTCGCGCAGTGGCGGCACGTGAATCGGAAAGGCGCTGACGCGGTAGTAGAGATCGCGCCGGAAACTTCCGTCCTCCACCATCGCTGCCAGGTCGCGGTGTGTGGCCAGGACCAGGCGGAAGTCGGCACGCAGCGGCTCGAGTCCGCCGACGCGGCGGAAAGTACCGGACTCGATCAGGCGCAGCAGCTTTACTTGCAGGCAAAGCGGAATGTCACCCACTTCGTCGACGAACAGCGTGCCGCCCGCGGCCGCCTCGACGAGGCCTGTCTTGCGGCTTACTGCACCGGTGAAGGCACCTTTTTCGTGGCCGAAGAGTTCGCTGCCCGCCAGCGTTTCCGTCATGCCGGCGCAGTCCACCGCGACAAACGGTCCGCGCGTGCGCCGGCTGGCGTCGTGCAGTGCCTGGGCGGCCAGTTCCTTGCCGACGCCGGATTCTCCGAGCAGGAGCACCGTGGCGTCGGAAGGGGCGACGCGCTCGATGAGTTCGAGCATGCGATTGAACGCTGGCGAGCGTCCGACCAGTCCCTTCGCCGATGGCTGGCTGCGGGCGCGTCGCACCATGCGCGCCGTTTCCATGAAAAAGATCGTCCTGCCTCGGCCGTCCCGGATCGGCGTAACTTCGACGTCAACGTGTTCGAGGCCGCGCGGGGTGTGATGAACGTGCAGTGCCCGCGCCGGCTCGTCGCGCTCCCGACTGACCTTGAGCGGGCATGATTCGCCGAACCGGTCGCAAGGCGCGTTCGCGTGGTGCGAAATCTCGTAGCAGGAGCGGCCTGCGAGGTCGCCGGGGTCGCCGAACTCCTGGCGCCAGGCCTGGTTGACCGCCAGTACGCGATAGTCGGCGCCGAGGAAAACGCGTGGCTCCGGCAGCGCGTCGGCCATGGCCATCAATTCGGGCAGCACTTGGTCTGGGCGGGCATTCATGGATATCCATTGTGCCATGGATGGCATTTTGATAGTGCCGCGCACGGCACTATCGGGCGGTGTCCTTGCGGGCCCATGCAACCAAGAAATCGCAAAACGGGCAAAAAAACAACTGGATGCGTGCCACGCGATGCACGGGCATGACCATTGCTGCAAGCTTTACTTAATAACCCGAACAAGACGATGTCCGGCCAGCAAATGGCCGGTACGGAGCAGGGGGGACACTGAGGAGAATTCAAAATGGCACGACATGCCAGGGGTGTGTTCGCGGGGTTGTGGGTGCTCGCCTTGTTCGCGGCGAGTTCAGCGGGAGCTTCGGTATCACCGGAGGAAGTCGCTGCGGCGGCGCCGATCGCCAACAAGCGCTGCCTGCGCTGCCATGCCGATCAGGACGAGAAGACGGTGATCCATCGCGATGGCACCCGTCGCGACATCTTCGTCGACACCGGCGTGCTGGAAGCGAGCGTGCACGGCAAGATGCCCTGCACCGGTTGCCACCGGGACGTCACCAAGCTGCCGCACAAGAAGCCGCTTGCCGGGGCCATCGGTTGCGTCGAATGCCACAGGCAGAAATGGGAAGCTGCGCAGAAGGATTCCGATCCGAAGGCGCGCGAACGCCTGGATGTCGTCGTCCAGCAGACCGACAACTACATGCACTCGGTGCACGCCAAACCGAACGCGAAGAACCAGGCGCGCGTCAATGCGGCCTGCCACGATTGCCACGACGCCCACAACATCGGCGTACCGGGTGCTGCGCAGCGCAAGGAGCATCGGCTGAAGAACTTCGAAGTCTGTGGCCGCTGCCACGAGAAGGAGAAGAAAGCCTACATCGCTTCGGTCCACGGCAAGGCCATTGTGGACAAGCAGGACGAGAAATCGGCGGTCTGCTCGGATTGCCATACGACCCACGACATCGGCTCGCCGAAAGCCGATTCGATGAAACTGGCGATTACCCGCAACTGCGGCAGCTGCCACGAGGATGCGCAGCGGACCTACTTCGCTTCGTATCACGGCCAGGTGAACCGCCTCGGCTACACCAACACGGCCAAGTGCTTCGACTGCCACGGCAGTCACGACATCCAGAAGGAGGACGACCCGACCTCACACGTCAATGTGGCCAATCGCCTGCAGAACTGCCGCAACTGCCACAAGCAGGCGAGCGAGAGCTTCCTTCAATTCCAGCCGCACGGCAACCCGGACAACCAGAAGAAATACCCATGGTTGTATTGGGCCAAGCAGTTCATGCAGGCACTGATCCTTAGTGTGATGATTTTCTTCTGGGTGCATGTGCTCTTGTGGCTGTACCGGGAAGTGATGGACCGCATGCGCGGCAAGGGCTTCCGCGAGAACCTCGACCAGCCCGATATCGTGTACTTCCGCCGTTTCACGCCGGTGTGGCGCTGGATCCACGCCTTGTTCGCGATTGCGACCATGGTGCTGGTGCTCACCGGCACGTCGCTCCTGTTCCCGCATACGGCCTGGGCCAAGGCGGTCGTCGAGTTCCTGGGGGGGCCGAAGATGGAGGGCATCATCCACCGCACGGCGGCGGTCACCTGGCTGTCGATCTTCGTCATCCACCTGGTCATCGTTGCGGCCAACATCTGGAAGAGGCGCAGGACCTTCAACTGGTTCGGCGGTACTTCGATGATTCCGAGCTGGAACGACCTGCGTGACATGAAGAACATGTTCCTCTGGTTCTTCGGTCGTGCCGAGCGGCCCGAGTTTTGCCACTGGACTTACTGGCAGCGCTTCGACTACTGGGCGCCGTTCTGGGGCGCCACGATCATCGGCACGTCGGGTCTGATCCTCTTCTTCCCCGAGAAGACGGCCGCTTTGTTGCCGGGATGGGTGTTCAACATCGCCACGCTCGTGCATGCAGAGGAAGCGGTGCTGGCGGCAGTGTTCCTGAACACCGTGCATTTCTTCAACGTGCACTTCCGGCCGGAACGCTTCCCGATGAGCACGACGATATTCACGGGGAAAATTCCGATCGAGGAATTCAAGCACGACCACCGGCTGGAATATGAACGTCTGGTTGCGATCGGTGAACTGGAGAAGCATCTGGTCCGCCGGCCCTCGCGACGCGCCGATCTCGCGGCGTCCTTCCTCGCCAGCGTGCTGATCATCGCCGGCCTGACTTTGCTGACCCTCGTGCTGTTCGGGCGCGCCACGCTGCATTGATGGAGAAAATCATGTCGAAGACATCCCTTATCGCGCTTGTCACCGCCGGCCTGGTCGGCGGCGCTGCCGCGCACGACAACAACATCGAGGTACTGGCGCGCACCTGCAACGGTTGCCACGGCGTCGGCGGCGTCAGTGCCGGGCCGTCGATGCCATCGATCGGCGGCCTGCCGCGCGACTACCTGGCCAGGATCATGAAGCAGTGGAAGTACGATGAACGCGTCGGCGTCACGATGAACCGCATCGTCAAGGGCTTCAGCGACGATGAGCTCGACGCACTGGCCGGTTATTTCTCCAGGCAGCCCTGGGTGCCGGCGCCGCAGCGTGCTCCGGCGGACGTGATGCAGAAGGGCAGGTCGGCCGTGTCCGAATCCTGCGAGGATTGTCACGGCATCAGCGGGAACGACCCCGATGTCGACGCGCCGCGCATCAACGGCCAATGGTCGAGGTACATGGAGCTGGAACTCGAGAAGTTCCGCAGCGCGGATTTCAAGATGCCGCACCGGAAGATGCGGCGGGCGGCAAACGAGATGAAGCCCGCTGACGTTTCGGCTGCCGCCCGCTATTTCGGCGCCCAGTCCAGGTAAGGAGGTTTGGCAATGAATCCATACGTCGATCGCCGTACGTTTCTGAAGGCCGTGACGGCCGCCGCGGGGACTGCCGTCCTGACCATCCGACAGGCACGCGCCGTGGCAGCGAAAGCGCGCGTCGTGGTGGTTGGTGGCGGTTATGGCGGCGCGTCGGCCGCACGGTACCTGCGCCTGCTGGACCCGGGCATCGAAGTCACGCTGATCGAACGGGGCACGCGCTACACGTCCTGCCCGCTGTCCAACGAAGTCCTTTCTGGATCACGCGACATCTCGACGCTGCAAACCGGCTACGGCGGCCTCGCTCAACGCGGCGTCAAAGTGGTGCACGACGAAGTCGTCGGTATCGATCCGGTGAAGAAGGCCGTGACAACGGGAACTGGCGGCACTTTCGGTTACGATGCGCTCGTCGTGGCCCCGGGGGTCGAGCTGGACTTCGGCGCCGTGCAGGGACTCAACGCCGACCTGGCGGAGAGCCGCATCCCGCACGCCTGGAAGGCGGGCCCGCAAACGCTGCTGCTCAAGAAGCAGATCGAGGCGATGCCCGACGGCGGTCGCATGGTCATCGCCGTGCCGCCGGCGCCGTTCCGCTGTCCGCCTGGCCCGTACGAGCGCGCCGCCCAGGTGGCGATGTACTGTCAGAGCCACGGCAAGAAGAAGGTCAAGATCCTGCTGCTCGATGCGAACGACTCCTTCTCGAAGCGGCCCTTGTTCGAGCAGGCGTGGAAGGCGCTCTACGGCTACGGGTCGGATGGCATGATCGAATGGATCGGGGGGGCCGCTGGCGGCAAGGTGGAACGCGTCGATGCCGAAGCCATGACGTGTCACACGGCGTTCGACGACATCCAGTGCGACGTGATCAACGTGATTCCTCCGCATCGCGCGGGCAGGATTGCTGTCGATGCCGGCCTGGCCAACTTCAAGGGCGCTTGGTGCGCCGTGAAGCCCGAGAACATGGAGTCGACGGCACAGAAGGACATCTTCGTCATCGGCGATGCCTGTGTTGGCGGCGAGTTGTCGACGGGCAACGGCTTCCCGAAATCGGCGCACATGGCCAACTCCCAGGCAAAGGTCGTCGCCGCCAGCCTCGCGGCCCGCTTCAACGGACTGCCGGCACCCAAACCCCTGTACACGAACACCTGCTACAGCGTCGTGGCGCATGACTGGGGATTTTCAGTGGTGCACCTGTTCCGCGTGGAGAACAACCAGTGGGTCTATGTCAAGGACGGTAGCGGAATCTCGCCGGTGACTTTCGGCACCAAGGAGAAACCCATACCGGTGCCACGCCTTTATCGCAGGATGGAGGCGGAATACGCCGACGGCTGGCTGCGCAATCTGATGACAGATGCATTCTCCTGACGTCGGCCATTGACTGGCGGCATTGCCTGTTGCGTCGCGGAAAGCTATAATCAGCAAGTTTATCAGGACGGGCCTAGCAACCCCGTTTCCGTCCTGTTTCCCGTTGCCGCGACTTCAGGAGCCCGATCGTGCCTCAGTTTCCGCCTGCCCTTCTTGCCCTTGCAGACGGAACCGTTTTCCGGGGGCAGGGCATCGGCGCCGCGGGCGAGAGCGTAGGCGAGGTGGTGTTCAACACCGCCATGACCGGCTATCAGGAAATCCTCACCGATCCATCCTATACGCGGCAGATCGTCACGCTTACGTACCCGCACATCGGCAACGTCGGCGTCAATCGCGAAGACTGCGAGTCGGGGCGTGTCTTCGCAGCCGGTCTGGTCATTCGCGACCTGCCGCTGCTGCTCTCCAATTTCCGCAGCGAACAGAGCCTGGATGCCTATCTCAAGGCCGAGAACGTCGTTGCCATCGCCGGCATCGACACGCGCAAGCTGACGCGCATCCTGCGTGAAAAAGGTGCCCAGGCGGGGTGCCTGCTGACGGGCGAGAAACCTGATGCAGAAGCCGCCATCGCCAAGGCGCGTGCCTTTCCCGGCCTGGCTGGCATGGATCTCGCGAAGGTTGTTTCGGTCGACAAGCCTTATGCCTGGACCGAAGGCGAATGGAAACTCGGCAAGGGATATGAAGCCGGCGGCGATGCGAAATTCCACGTCGTCGCCTACGATTTCGGGGTCAAGCGCAACATCCTGCGCATGTTGGCTGGCCGGGGCTGCAAGCTGACCGTGGTTCCCGCCCAGACGCCGGCCAAGGACGTGTTGGCGCTGAAGCCGGACGGCGTGTTCCTGTCCAACGGCCCCGGCGATCCGGAGCCCTGCGACTATGCGATCCGCGCCATCCGTGAACTGCTCGAGCGCCGCGTGCCGACCTTCGGCATCTGCCTCGGGCATCAGTTGATGGGCCTTGCCGCAGGCGGCAAGACACTCAAGATGAAGTTCGGCCACCACGGCGCCAACCACCCGGTCAAGGACCTCGATACGGGGCAGGTGTTGATCACGAGCCAGAACCATGGCTTCGCGGTCGATCCTGCGACTTTGCCGGCCAACGTCAAGGTCACGCATGTATCGCTCTTCGACGGCAGCCTGCAGGGCCTTACCTGGAACGACCGCCCCGCGCTCTGCTTCCAGGGCCATCCGGAGGCGAGCCCCGGACCTCATGACGTATCCTATTTGTTCGATCGTTTCATCGGGATGATGGCGAATGCCAAGAAGAACTGACATCCACAGCATCCTCATCGTCGGCGCCGGCCCGATCATCATCGGCCAGGCCTGCGAGTTCGACTACTCCGGCGCCCAGGCCTGCAAGGCGCTGCGCGACGAGGGCTACAAGGTCATCCTGGTCAACTCGAATCCGGCCACGATCATGACCGATCCGGGCATGGCCGATGTCACCTATATCGAGCCCATCACCTGGCAGGTGCTGGAAAACATCATCGCCAAGGAGCGGCCCGACGCGATTCTGCCCACCATGGGCGGCCAGACCGCACTGAACTGTGCTCTCGATCTCGCCAAGCATGGTGTGCTCGAGAAGTACGGCGTCGAAATGATCGGCGCGACCAAGGAAGCGATCGACAAGGCCGAGGACCGCGAGAAGTTCAAGCAGGCCATGACCAGGATCGGTCTCGGCAGCGCGCGTTCCGCCATCGCCCACAGCATGGAGGAAGCGCAGCAGGTCCAGGCGGGCCTCGGCTTCCCGGCCATCATCCGGCCGTCCTTCACCATGGGCGGTTCCGGCGGCGGCATCGCCTACAACCAGGAAGAGTTCGTCGAAATCTGCAAGCGCGGCCTCGAGGCCAGCCCGACGAAGGAGCTACTGATCGAGGAATCGCTGCTGGGCTGGAAGGAATTCGAGATGGAGGTCGTGCGCGACAAGCACGACAACTGCATCATCGTCTGCTCGATCGAGAACCTCGACCCGATGGGCGTGCACACCGGCGACTCGATCACCGTGGCGCCGGCGCAGACGCTTACGGACAAGGAATACCAGATCATGCGCGACGCCAGCATCGCGGTGCTGCGCGAGAGCGGCGTCGATACCGGCGGCTCGAACGTCCAGTTCGCCATCAATCCGGTCGACGGCCGCATGATCGTCATCGAGATGAACCCGCGCGTGTCGCGTTCGTCGGCGCTGGCCTCGAAGGCGACCGGTTTCCCGATCGCCAAGATCGCCGCCAAGCTCGCGGTCGGCTTTACGCTCGACGAACTGAAGAACGACATCACGGGTGGAGCGACGCCGGCCTCGTTCGAGCCCTCGATCGACTATGTCGTCACCAAGGTGCCGCGTTTCGCGTTCGAGAAGTTCCCGCTGGCGAATGATCGCTTGACCACGCAGATGAAATCGGTGGGCGAGGTGATGGCCATCGGCCGCACTTTCCAGGAGTCGTTCCAGAAGGCGCTGCGCGGCCTTGAAGTCGGGGTCGACGGCTTGAATCAGAAGTCGACGGACCGCGAGACCATCGCCACCGAACTCGGCGCGCCGGGGCCGGAGCGAATCTGGCACGTCGGCGACGCGTTCGAGGCTGGCTTCACCTTCGACGAAGTGCAGCAGCTGACGCGCATCGATCCCTGGTTCCTAGCGCAGATCAAGGACATCGTCGACCTCGAGATGGAACTCGACGACCGCGACCTGCGGTCGCTGGGCGCCGACGAGTTGCGCGAGTTGAAACGCAAGGGCTTTTCCGACCGGCGCCTGGCCAAGCTGATGAAGGCAACGGAGACGGACGTGCGCCGCCATCGCCACGCGCTCGGCGTGCGTCCGGTGTACAAGCGCGTCGATACCTGCGCCGCCGAATTCGCGACGTCCACCGCCTACATGTACTCGACCTACGAGGACGAGTGCGAAGCGCGTCCCACGGACAGGAAGAAGATCATGGTGCTGGGCGGCGGGCCGAACCGCATCGGCCAGGGCATCGAGTTCGATTATTGCTGTGTGCAGGCCTGCATGGCGCTGCGCGAGATGGGTTTCGAGACCATCATGGTCAATTGCAACCCAGAGACGGTGAGCACCGACTACGACACCGCCGACCGGCTGTACTTCGAGCCGCTAACGCTCGAAGACGTGCTGAACGTCATTGACGCTGAGCAGCCGGAGGGCGTGATTGTGCAGTTTGGCGGCCAGACGCCGATCAACCTGGCGCGCGGCCTGGCGCAGGCCAGCGCGCCCATCTGGGGCACGCCAACTGATTCCATTGACCTGGCCGAGGACCGCGTACGTTTTGGCGAGCTGTTACGGCAGCTCGACATTCCCAGCCCGGATTGGGGCACGGCGCAATCGGCCGAGGCGGCGCGGCGCGTGGCGGCGCGGATTGGCTACCCGGTGCTGGTGCGGCCATCGTACGTGCTGGGCGGGCGCGCGATGGAGATTGCCTACGACGACGCCTCGCTGGCCGCCTTCCTGGCGCTGGCGGCTGAGGCGTCGCCCGACG
>DATJQH010000136.1:0-6736 GCA_035505955.1 Rhodocyclaceae bacterium | reverse complement strand
CGCTCGCGTCGTACACTTGTGCCATGGTTCAGATACCAAGCTGGTAATACACGATCGTCATGACGGAGGCGGCGATGGTGATCAGCAGGATCGCGGTGACGACGGCCGATGTCGCCGCCTTACCCACGGCTTCGGCGCTGCGCCCGCATTGTATGCCGCGCAGGCAGCCGGCATAGGCGATCATCGCGCCGTACACGGAGCCCTTCGAGAGGCCCACCAGGAAGTGCTTGGCTTCGAGGGCGCGCACGGTTTCGGTGTAATACTCGACCACGCTGATGTCGAGGATCGTGGTCGACACCAGGAGGCCGGCCAGCATGCCGACGAAGCCCGCATACAGGGTCAGCAACGGCACCATAAGCATCAGGGCGAGGACGCGCGGCAGGACGAGGAAATCGATCGACGAGATGCCGAGCGTCCTGAAGGCATCGATCTCTTCGTTGACCTGCATCGTGCCCAGCTGGGCGGCGAAGGCCGCGCCGGTGCGGCCGGCGACGATGATCCCCGTCATCAGGGCGCCGACTTCGCGCACCATGCCGATGGCCACGAGGTCGGCGATGTAGGTTTGCGCGCCGACCAGGCGCAATTGGTCCGCGCCGAGGTAGGCGAGGATAAGCCCGACCAGGAAGTCGATCACGAAGACGATTGGCAGCGCGCGCGGCCCCACCTCCTCGATCTCGCGCCACACGTCGGCAGCGCGGAAGTGGGCGCGGCCAGAAAGTAATCGCCCAAAGGACTGCGTGATCTCGCCGAGGAAGGAAAGCATCTCCGGCAAGCCCCGCCAGAACTGGATGACCGAGCCGCCGACCTGGGCAAGTACTCCCGGCGCCGTTGCACTTCGAAGTGCGACCTTCTGCTCCGGCACGGCGCGCGCCATTGCCAGCATGCGCTGCACGCCTCCCGGCAAGGTGCCGAAATCAACTTCGATGCCGCGAACGGCGCAAAGAGTGACGATGCCGAGGACGAAGGCCAGGAAGCCGGAATCCCATTCCGTGAGTTCCGTGGCATCGAAGCGCACGCCGCGGATTCGTTCCTCGAGGGGCGCGAGCAACACGCTGCTCGCCGGCAAGCTGCCGTCGACGCACCAGCGTCCGCCCAGAACGATTTCCAGGCTGTCATCGCCGGCTGGCCGGACCTCGAGCTGCCACGGTATGTCGTCTCGCATTTTCCGCGCGGTCGGAGAATTCGACGCTGCTAACTCTATGCCGGGTTGCCGGTTCGCGCACTCGAAATTTGCTTTCGAATCCGGGAATCGCGGTCTGCCGCCCGGGTCCGGCCGGACTGTCTTAGGTCATATCCATACTTGCATATGGCATATTTTGCGGCGACCACCTAGAATGTCAACGGCCTTCGTTCGCATGGATTCTGCCGATGCCCACCCTCCTGCTGGTGGATGACGACCCTGCCATCCTGTCCGCTCTGGTGCGCCTGCTGCGCCACGAGGGCTACGGGATCCTGTGCGCGGGCAACGGCTCCGATGGCTTCGCGCATCTGGCAAACCACGATGTCGGTGTGGTTGTCTGCGACGGCCTGATCCAGCAGATGACCGGCGCCGAATTCCTCGCCGTAGTGCAGCGCGAATACCCGGCCGTCGTGCGCATCATGCTGACCGGCTACAGCGACCGCGATGCCGTCGAACAGGCGCTGCGCGAGTGCGACCTGTTCCGGTTCCTGACCAAGCCCTGGGACAACCAGGAACTGATCGACACCTTGCGCGCCGCCTTCCAGGCCTGCGCGGCGACTAGAGCGGGGTCGGCGGGCGCGGCCGATAGCGGGCTAAAATGCGCTTGATCTGCGTCAAGCCCTCGCCCGGGTCTAGCGCTTATACAGCTTGTCCCGACTTTCACCCGAACACGACGTGGCCTCCTCACCGACTCTCGAACTCGTTTGTCCCGCTGGCGGCCTGCCCGCGCTCAAGGCGGCCGTCGACAACGGCGCCAACTGCGTCTATGCCGGCTTCAGGGACGACACCAATGCACGCAACTTCACCGGCCTCAACTTCGACGACGCCAGCCTGAAGGAGGGCGTGCGCTACGCCCACGATCGCGGCGCGAAGGTGCTGATCGCGCTCAACACCTACCCGCAGACCGAGAACTGGCCGCGCTGGACCGCGGCCGTCGACCGTGCCGCCGGCTATGGCGTCGATGCCGTCATCCTCGCCGACCCGGGCCTGATGGCCTACGCGAAGCGCGCGCACCCGGAGCTGCGGCTGCATCTCTCTGTGCAGGGCTCGGCCACCAACTACGAAGCAATCAACTTCTACCGTGAGCGCTTCGGCATCCGGCGTGCCGTGCTGCCGCGCGTGCTGTCCATGGCCCAGGTGGAGCAGGTGGTTCAGAACACCGATGTTGAAATCGAGGTGTTCGGCTTCGGCGGGCTGTGCGTGATGGTCGAAGGCCGTTGCGCACTGTCGGCCTACGCCACCGGCACCTCGCCCAACTGCAACGGCGCCTGCTCGCCGGGCAAGGCCGTGCGCTGGGAGCAGACACCGCAGGGCATGGAGACGCGGCTCAACGGCATCCTGATCGACCGCTTCGCCGACGGCGAGCGCACCGGCTACCCGACCATCTGCAAGGGCCGCTTCGAAGTCAGGGATGGCGAGATGAGCGAGACCTACTACGCGATCGAGGAGCCGGCCAGCCTCAACACGCTGGAGCTGCTGCCGGAGCTCATGCGCATGGGCATCCGCGCCATCAAGATCGAAGGCCGCCAGCGCAGCCCTGCCTATGTTGCGCAGGTGACGAAAGTCTGGCGCGAGGCCATCGACAGCTGCCGGCGCGACGCCGCCCATTACGCGCCCAAGGCGGCGTGGATGGCCGAACTCAACAAGGTGTCGGAAGGGCAGAGCACGACCCTCGGCGCTTACAACCGGCCCTGGAAGTAGCCGATGATGAAGCTCGCCCTCGGTCCCAACCAGTACTACTGGCCGCGCCAGGCCACGCTCGATTTCTACGAGGCGGTGGCGGCGATGCCGGTGGACATCGTCTACCTCGGCGAGACGGTGTGCTCGCGTCGCCATGAACTGCGGCTCGACGACTACTTCGACATCGCCGCCCGGCTCGCCGCCGCCGGCAAGGAGGTGGTGCTGTCGTCGCTGACGCTGATCGAATCGGAGTCCGACCTCAAGGCGCTGCGGCGCATGGTCGACAATGGCCGCTTTGCGGTCGAAGCCAACGAGATGGGCGCCGTGCGCCTGCTGGGCGAAAAGAGGGTCCCCTTCGTCGCCGGACCGACGCTCAATGTGTTCAACGCGGAAACGCTGGGCCTGCTCGCCGACCTCGGCGCAACGCGCTGGGTGATGCCGCCCGAGGCGAGTCGCGATATCCTTGCCGGCATCCTGAGCCAGCTGCCCCGGGGCATGGCCACCGAGGTGTTCGCCTACGGCCGCGTGCCACTGGCCTACTCGGCACGCTGCTTCACGGCGCGGCGCTTCAACCTGCAGAAGGATACCTGCGAGTTCAAGTGCATCGACTTTCCCGACGGCATGCCGGTCGCGACGCGCGAAGGCCAGGAGTTCCTCTGCCTGAACGGCATCCAGACGCAGTCGGCGAAACGCTACAATCTGGTGACCGACCTGCCGGCGCTGGCGGCCACGGGCGTCGACATCGTGCGCGTGAGCCCGGAAGTCGACGGCACCAAGGCAGCGCTCGAAGCGTTTCGCAACGCGCTCGCCGGCCAGCCGGCCAAGCTCGCGGGCGACTACTGCAATGGCTTCTGGCACGGCCGGCCGGGGCTCGAACTGATTGGAAACGCCACATGACGAAGACTTTCAAGCTGCCGGATTTCACGCTGCCGGCGCCGCTCGCGCGCCTGGGCGAAAAGCTGCCGCAACTGCCGCCGACGCTGGCGCTGCTCACGGGCCTCAACCTTGCGCTGGACCGCATGATCCCGCGCGAGCCACTGGCGCCTCTGATCGGCAAGCGCTTTGCGATTCGCGTCCTCGATGCCGGCATGACGCTGCGCTTCGCCTACGGTAGCCGCGGCTTCCGCCCCATCTTCGACGCCGCGCCGCCGGACCTCACGATCTCGGCCCGGAGCCGCGACTTCATTGCGCTCCTGGCGCGCGAGGAGGATCCGGACACATTGTTCTTCAGCCGCAGGTTGCTGATGGAAGGCGACACCGACCTCGGCCTGCTGGTCAAGAACACGCTCGACGGCATCGAACTGCCGCGCTTCGACGCCGCGCGCCTCGCCCCGTCCGAAGTGCTGCGCCGGCTGCGCGAACGGCTGGCGACACCGCGCGCCACCTGATCGCGCCACGTTGGCCAGGGCCTCGTCGTCGCTCTCCCTCTTCCTCGCCGGCGCCTACACGCTGCTGGCGATCTACGGCAGCCTGTACCCGTTCGCGGGCTGGCACGATTCCGGCGCACCGCTGACCGCATTTCTCACCGCAAGCTGGCCGCGCTACGTCACGCCGTTCGATCTCGCCATCAACGTCGCGGCCTACGTGCCGTTCGGATTCCTCTGGGTGGCGACGCTCGCGCCGCACCTGAAGCGGCTTCCGGCCGTGCTCGGCGTCGTCGTTGCGGGCGCGCTGCTGAGCCTGTGCATGGAAACGCTGCAGCATTTCCTGCCCAGTCGCGTGCCGTCGAACCTCGATTTGGCCTGCAACTCCGCCGGCACGCTGATCGGTGCGCTCGTCGGCGCCGTCTGGGGCCGCACGGTGCTCGATGGCGGCGCGCTGTTCCGGCTGCGCGAGTACCTCTTCTGCAGAGGCAACGCGCCCGACGTCGGCCTGCTGCTGATCTGGCTCTGGCTGCTGACGCAGCTCATCCCCGACACCCTGCTGTTCGGCAACGGCAACCTGCGCGAACTCTTCGACCTGCCAGCGCCGCTGCCGTATTCGGCCGACGGCTTCGTGCGCATCGAGGCCGCCATCGTCGGCGCGCAGACGCTGGCAATCGCGCTGATCGTGACGCTGCTGGCGCGGCCGTGGCTGCCCGGCGTCGCGCTGGCGGTCGTCGGCACCGGCCTGCTCGCCAAGAGCTTCGCCTTCGTGCTCATGATGAGCGGTTCGTCCGGCCTCGCCTGGGCCACGCCCGGCAGCCTGGCGGGCCTCGCGGCGGGCCTGCTGCTGTGGTTCCTGGCGACGCCGCTGCAAGCGCGCTGGCAGCGCGCGCTGGCGGCCACCGCGCTGCTTGCGGCCACGGCGCTCGTGAACATTGCGCCCGAGAATCCGTACCTCGCCAACACCTACCAGATCTGGAACCCCGGCCAGTTCCTGAACTTCTACGGCCTCACGCGACTCACGTCCAACCTGTGGCCCTTCCTCGCCCTGCCCTGGCTGATCCTGACGAGAACAGACAATGAGCGCTGAAACGGATCCCATCCGCGACCTCGCGAGCCTGCGCGACGCGCTGCGCGCATTCGCCACGGCGCGCGACTGGCACCAGTACCACACGCCCAAGAACCTCGCCATGGCGATGATCGTCGAGGCGGCGGAACTGGTCGAGCATTTCCAGTGGCTGACGCCGGAACAAAGCCTGCAGCTCGCGCCCGAGAAGCTCTCCGAAGTACGCGACGAGGTGGCCGATACCCTCATCTACCTCGTGGAATTCGCCGACGCGCTGGGCATCGACCCCATCGCCGCCGCGCGCGATAAGATTGCCAAGAACGCCGTCAAATATCCGGCCCCGACCAGAACGCCATGAGCCATTACAAGTACCACGTCTTCTTCTGCACCAACCAGCGCGAGCCGGGCGAGGCCTGCTGCAACAACCACGGCGCCGCAGCGATGCGCGACTACTGCAAGCAGCGCGTGAAGGCGCTCGCCGACAGCATCGCGGGCAAGGTGCGGATAAACAGCGCAGGCTGCATGGACCGCTGCGAGCTGGGTCCGGTGATCGTCGTCTATCCGGAGGCCGTCTGGTACACCTACGTCGACCGCGAGGACATCGACGAAATCATCGAGTCCCACCTCGTCCGGGGCAAGGTCGTCGAACGCCTCCTCGTCGACAAATGAGTCGTCATGAGCGCGTGCTGATCGACGGCCCGGCGGGCCGAATCGAGGTCTTCGTCGAGCCGCACGAGGCGGCGACGGGTGTCGCCATCGTCGCCCATCCGCATCCGCTGTTCGGCGGCACGGCCGACAACAAGGTGGTGACGACGCTGGCCAAGGCGCTGCGCGACGAAGGCTGCGCCACGCTGCGGCCGAACTTCCGCGGCGTCGGCGCCAGCGAAGGCACGCACGGCCGCGGCATCGCGGAAACCGATGACCTGCTGGCGGTACACGCCTATGCGCGACAGCGCTTCGGCGACCTGCCGCTCTACCTCGCCGGCTTTTCGTTCGGCGCCTTCGTGATCGCGCGGCTGGCAGCGCGCCTGCAAGAGTCAGCCCTCGTGGTACGCCGCATGGTACTGGTCGGCACGGCGGCCGGCTTCATCTCGGGCGACCGCGCGTACGAAACCGCCGCCGTCGCGCCCGATACCATCGTCATCCACGGCGCCGAGGACGAAACCGTGCCGCTCGCGAATGTGCTCAAATGGGCTGAACCGCTGGAACTGCCGGTGACGGTGATCCCTGGCGCCGACCACTTCTTCCACCGCCGATTGCACATCATCCGCCGCATCATTCACGACGCATGGAAACCCGCGACAAGCCGCTGATCGTCGACAACCTGCACAAGCGCTACGGCGACCGCGACGTGGTCGACGGCATCTCCTTCAGCATCGCGAAGGGCGAGTGCTTCGGGCTGCTCGGGCCCAACGGCGCCGGCAAGACGACGACGCTGCGCTGCTG
>DATJQH010000135.1:0-10572 GCA_035505955.1 Rhodocyclaceae bacterium | reverse complement strand
GCCCTGCGCAGTTCCCCTCTGTGACCGCCACCTTGCCGACCAGGTAGCCTTCGCGGTCGATCCGGCTGCCGTAGACCGCGACGCGGCGGCTGAACACCAGCGCCGAAAGCTCGGCCTTCGAGCGCATGCCCGCAGGCGTGGCCGCGTCCGGCGCCGCGATGCCGGCCAGGCGCACGCGCTGCTGCCGCTGGCCGTCGTCGGTCAGGGTAAAGGTGTCACCGCCGGTCACGATCGTGACGATGCCTGCGCGCGGCTGGGCAAACGCGTGTGCGGTCCAGAGGATGACGAGCACCGGCAACGTTCGGGCAATGACTCTCATCGGCACAGTGTACCCGCGCGGGATCGCCGATCAGCCGCAACACCCGCGCACGGCGTACCAGGGGGGCTGACTTTCGGCGGTTCAATGCACCGTGGCGAGCCGGCGGTCTTCCCGTACGAGCGCGGCGAAGTCGCCGGCGGGAACCGGGCGGCTGAACAGGTAGCCCTGCATCTGGTCGCAGCGGTTGCGGCGGAGGAAGTGCAACTGGCCTTCGGTCTCGACGCCTTCGGCGATCACGGTGTGGCCAAGGCTGTGGCCGAGTGCGATGACCAGCTGGACGATGGCGGCGTCGTCGCTGTCGTGCGCGATGTCGCGCACGAAGGACTGGTCGACCTTGAGGCAGTCGATCGGAAAGCGCTTGAGGTAGCCGAGGCTCGAATAGCCGGTGCCAAAGTCGTCGAGCGAGATCGAGACGCCGAGCCCCTTCAGGCGCTCGAGCTGGCGCGTGGTCTCGTCGGGGTTCGCCATGATCGCGGACTCGGTGACTTCGAGGTCGAGGAAGCCGCCGTGCAGATCGGCGTTGCGCAGCGAGCGGTCGATGACGTCTACGAGGCCGCGATGCTGGAACTGGCGCGCGGAAATGTTCACCGCGATGGCGACGTCGCCTATGCCTTCGCGGCGCCAGCGCTTGATCTGTGCGCAGGCGGTTTCGATTACCCATTGGCCGATGGGCACGATGAGCCCGGTCTCCTCCGCGAGCGGGATGAACTCGCCCGGCGATACCATGCCGCGTTTCGGGTGGCGCCAGCGGATCAGGGCTTCCGCGCCGACGATGCGGCCCTCGTGCAGGTCGACCTTGGGCTGGTAGGCAAGCTCCAGTTCGCCCTGCGCCAGCGCGCGCCGCAGTTCGCCTTCCAGTTCGAGGCGTTCCAGCGTGCGCGCATTCATCTCCGGCGCGTAGAACTGGAACGCGTTGCGGCCGAGGTCCTTTGCCCGGTACATGGCGACATCGGCGTTGCGGATCAGGTCGCTGCTCGACTCGCCATCGCGCGGGAACAGCGAGATGCCGAGGCTGGCCGTGGTGACGATGCGATGCCCCGCCGCGTCGAGCGGCTGCGTGACGGCATCGAGCAGCTTGTAGCCGACCGTGGCCGCGTCCTCGGCGACGGCGAGGTCCGCCGCGACGATCATGAACTCGTCGCCGCCGAAGCGCGCCACGGTGTCGCCGGGGCGCACGCTGGCGGAGAGTCCCAGCGCCAGCGTTTTCAGCATGGCATCGCCGACCTCGTGCCCGAGGCTGTCGTTGATCAGCTTGAAGCGGTCGAGGTCGAGCAGCATGATGGCGACCAGGCGGCCGGTGCGGCGCGCATGCACAATCGACTGGTCGATGCGGTCGGCGAGCATGCTGCGGTTGGCGAGGCCGGTCAGCGCATCGTGCGTCGCGCGGTACTGCAGCTCGGCCTCGAAGCGCTTGCGGTCCGTGATGTCGCGATAGGAGCCGTAGCTGTCGCCGCCTGGAAGCTGCACGGCGTTGAGTTCCACGGGCACGATGCGGCCGTCGCTGCACAGCAGGTCCAGTTCGGCGCGCATGTGTCCCTGCGCGCGCAGGTGCTCGAAGCGCTCACGCGCGGCGGCGGCCGCCGCACGCGGCACGATGTCCGTGACGCGACGTCCCTCCAGTTCGTACGGTTCGTAGCCGAGCAGCTGCGCTGCCTCGCGGTTGGCGTAGAGGATGTTCAGGTCGGAGTTATTGACCAGCACGGCGTCGGCTGCATTGTCGAGCACGAGCCGGTAGCGTTCCTCGATGGCCCATTGCCCGGCCACGGCATTGAGCCGGGCCTCCTCCGTGCGAATAGCGACCATGCCGAACGCCAAATCTGCCGCGAGCCGTTCGAGCAGTTTAACTTCGTCGGCCTGGAAGGCCATGGCCTCGCTGCTGTATACCATCAGCACGCCGATCACGGTCTCGCCATTTGCGAGTGGCAGCGCGATGCTGGACTGGTAGCCGCGCCGCAGTGCTGCCTCGCGCCACGGGGCCATGGCCGGATTGGTCAGCACGTCCTGATTGATCTGCGTCTGGCGCAGGCGCACCGCGGTGCCCGTCGGGCCGCGGCCGAGTTCGTTGTCGCCCCAGGACACCCGGATCGTGTGCAGGTAGTCGCTGTCGTCGCCGGCCACCGCCACGGGCCGCACGGTCCGGCCGGCATCGTTCTCGGCGACGCCGACCCACGCCATCCTGTATTCGCCGGTGGTCACCATCAGCCCGCAGATCGCATCGAGCAGCGCCGTCTCGTCGCTGTGATGCACGATCGCGGCGTTGCATTCGCTCACGAGGCGCAGGGATCGGTTCAGGCGCGCCTGGGTCTGTTCGGCGGCCTTGCGCTCGGTGATGTCGACGCCGCCCTGCAGAACGACCGGGTTGCCGTCGGGGCCCGTCATGGCGCGCCCGTAAACTTCGTAGGTGTGGCCGTTCGGTCCCGACCATTCCCACCGGTCGCTGCCGCCGCGAGCGAAAAGTGAATCGACCTTGCATCCCTGACACGGCTCGGTCCGATCGAGCAAAGCCTCGTAGCATCGCCTGTCGCCTGTCTCGCCGAGCCGCTCGCGGTAGCCCCGGTTGACGAACCTGACGCGATAGTCCGGATCGATGAGCGCGACGAACGCCGGCAGCGTGTCGAGGATGTCGTTGAGCCGCTCGCGTTCCGCGCGCACGACGAACTCGGAGCGCCGGCGCCCTTCGAGCAGGGCGCCGAAGCGCCAGATCATGAACATGCTCGCAGCCAGCGCGCCAAGGACGGCGAGCAGCGGCAGCGCCAGATCGCCGGCCATCTGCTTGAGCAGCACGGCCTTGGGAACGCCCAGTGCGACGCCGAATCCCGTGGCCTCCGAGCGCGCGAAGGCGGCGGTGATCTCGGCGCCCTCCGGCCCTTCGGTGTCGAAGAAAGCCTGCTGGCCGGCCAGCGGTTCGGGCCCGGCAGCGATCACCTTGCGCCCGATGTATGAGTCGGAAATTCCGCTCTGGGCGGCCACCGTGCCCGTGCGGTCGAAGATGACGGACATCCATCCTGCCGGCATGCGCTGCGTCTGGAGCATGCCGTCGAGGCGTGTCGACAGCAGCACCGCGTTGAGATCGTACAGCACGCGGCCGTTGCGCACCACGGGCACGTCGACGGTGACGAGCGGCCTGCGCGCCACCGTGCCGGTTACCAGGTTGGAGATCAGCGGCTTGCCGGTGGCGAACATCTGCTGCACGCGTTCCATGTCTCGCGTGCGCGGCAGCGGCTGCTCGTCCTCAAGCAGCGTGTTGACGATCTGCTGCCCGGTTGCGTCGGTGACGACGATGGCATCCGCGATGCCGCTCGCCGACAGTGTCGCGCGCAGGTATTGCCGCAATACCGCCGGGTCGCCCGCGTCGAATTGGCGCGAGGTCTCCGCCAGTGCCTGCAGGAAGCGCTGCACGCCGAGCAGCCGATCGTCGAGGCGCTGGCTCATTTCCCGCGCGTCCTGCTCGAAGTCTTCCTGCAGGTTGTTCCGCTCGCGTTCGTAGAGGACGAGGAACAGGGCACCCAGCGCCAGCAGGACCGGAAGCAGGGCCCAAAGCAACAGCCAGCGCACCTTGCGCGCGAACGTCATGATCGGGCGCCGCTGCGCGGCGGGGCTTTGTCATGCATATGTGCTAATGATGCCACCGGAATACCAGGTGGCGCAAGGCCGACGCCGCCTGCAGGGTGGCGTCGGCCGCAGCGGCAGTGCTGAAACGGGTCTGAAGCCGGCCTCAGTAGCCCTTGCCGGTACTGGCCGGCGGGTTCGACGTGTTGTCGGCCGGCGGCATGGCGCCCGGCGTCGCCGGTGTGGACGGCATTGCGCTGCCCGCGTCGGCGGTGCCCGGGGCGGGTGCGCCTGCGGCCGGTGGAGCGTTCTGCATCATCTTGTCCTGCGCCGACGGCGTGGAGGCGACGGCGGGCTTGTCCGCATCCGGGATGGAACTGGTCTGCGACTGCGCCGGTGGTTTGTTGCAAGCGCCGATAAGCAGCGGCAGGCCGAGCAGGGCGGCGATCATCGTTCTGGTCTTCATCGTCATTCTCCTTTCGAAAATCCCCGGTCGCCCCGGGGGCCGGGACGGCCGTCGCTGGCGGCGGCGTGGGGCGGGTGGTGCCGATTCCATCCTAGCGATGCGCCAGGGCGCGATCTGTCGGACTGAGCCGGTTCGCTTGTAGGACTGCGCCTGCACGGTGCTCAACCGCCGGCACCGGCTATCCGGACCAGGCGCGGGCGCGGCGCCGACGCATTGGCAGCCAGCGGGCCACGCTTGCGCATGCCGGCAGCGTCGAGCAACATGCGCCCGGCCCAGCGATAGACGTTGAACTCGCGTACCAGCGCCCGCATGATGCGCATGCGGTCGCGCTGCTCTGTGAGCGGCATCGTCAGCGCCTGGCCGAGCGCGCCGGCGAACTGGTCGATGTCGTAGGGATTCACGATCAGCGACTCGGGCATTTCGCGCGCGGCGCCGGTGAACTGGCTCAGTACCAGCACGCCGCGCTCGTCGTCGCGTGCGGCCGCGAATTCTTTGGCGACCAGGTTCATGCCGTCGTGCAGGCTGCTGACCACGCACACGTCGGCGGCTCGGTAATATTCGTAGACGTCGGCCGGCTCGTGGTGCGCGATGTGCAGGATGATGGGCCGGTAGTCGTCGTCGCCATAACGGTCGTTGATGCGCGCGGCGGCGGCCTCGACGAGCGCCTGGAAATCGCGGTACTGCGGAATGCGCGAGCGGCTCGGCGCCGCGATCTGGATGAACGAGAATTGTCCGCGCCAGCGCGGCTGCAGTTCGAGCAACCGTTCGACGGCGAGGAGGCGCTCCAGGATGCCCTTCGTGTAGTCGAGCCGGTCGACGCCGACGCCGATCAGATGGTCTTCGGCCAGGCCGTGGCGACGGTGCACGTCGGCGCGGCATTCTGCGACGCCCTTCGCGGTCACGGCCTCGTCGGGTGGCCAGGCGATCGAAATCGGGTAGCGCTTCACGGCGGTGTCGCGGCCGCGGTAGGTCACGGTGAAGGTCTCGCGGTCGACGCGCGCCTCGAGCAGGCGGTCGACGGTGTCGAGGAAGTTGTTGCAGTGGAACCGCGTGTGGAAGCCGAGGATGCTGCTGCCCAGGAGGCCGTCGAGCAGTTCGTGCCGCCACGGACAGATCGAGAACGTCTCCGGGTTCGGCCACGGGATGTGCCAGAAGGCAATGATGGTCGCTTCGGGCAGCATCTCGTGCAGGATGCGCGGCATCACCGCCAGGTGGTAGTCCTGCACCATGACGATGGGATCCGGCTTCCTCGCCTCGTCGGCGGCGGCGCGGGCGAACTTCTCGTTGACGGCGGTATAGATTTGCCAGTCGGCGGCGCGGAAGATCGGCCGTTCGTGCGCGATGTGACACAGCGGCCACAATCCCTCGTTGGCGAAGCCGTAGTAGTAGCCCGCTTCCTCCGCCTCGTTCAGCCAGAGGCGACGCAGGTTGTAGCTCGGATGCTCGGGCGGTACGGCGACGCGATCGCCGTGATCGACCACGCTGCGGTCGGCGGTGCCGCTGCCGTGCGCGATCCAGGTGCCCGAACAGGCGCGCATGATCGGCTCGAGCGCGGTCACCAGCCCGCTCGCCGGACGCTGGACGACGATGCCCTGCTGTTCGTCGTGCTGGTGCAGGTAGGGTTCGCGGTTGGAGACGACCAGGATGTCGTCTCCGCGCAGGTCCTCGCGCAGGATCGTGCGCAGCGCGGCCGGGTTCCACGTGATCTGGGCCTCGTCGCGCGCGTGGAAGTCGGCTTCCAGATCGCGGATCAGGCTGTGCAGATCCTTGGCTATCGGTTGCAGTTCGGGCACCGCCACGTTTTCGATGGGTCGCAGCAGGCCTTCGCCGCGCATGATGGCGCGCGTGCCTTGCACCCAGCCGCGCCAGGAGAGCTGCGCGATGATGCCCGTGATCATCGACACCACGGCGGCCAGTCCGGCAAAGAAGTAGAACGCGTAGCGGCGCGTCTCGTCGCTGCGCCGCTGCACGAAGCTCATGTCGTGCACCAGCACCAGGCGGCCGATCTGCCGGCCGTCCGCGGCGATGTCCTGGACCGAGGCGTGCAGCGGGCCGCTGGCGCTTTGCAGCAGCGGCGATTCGCTGGTCAGGAAGGTATTGATGGAGCCGCAGGCGAGGATGCGCGGGTAGTTCTCGGTCGCGACTAGCCAGTGTTGCTCCGTGTCGCAATAGCCGACGGCATAGAGCCGCTGGTCCTGGGCGAGCTTCTTGAGCAGCGCCGCCAGCTTGGTCCGTTCGTCATCGTGAACGAGGTCGGCCAGCGGCTCCTCGATCGTGTTGGCAACCAGCGCCGACCGAGTGTCGAGGTCGCGCACGAACCAGCTCAGTGTCAACTGGTCCACCAGCGGCACCACCGCATAGGCGATCGCGGCAAGTGCGAGCATCAGTGGAATGATGAAGCGCAGCGACAGGCGCATACCCTTCTCCGCGGGAGGGGATCGGGTTGCCCCGATCCCATGGCACTACGAGTGCCGGATGCGGCAGAGGTTCCGGCCGCAGATGGCGCCGCTACTGCGCGCCGGGCTTGAGCTGGATGTCGTTGCGCACGGACTTGACGCCGGCGACCTTGCCCGCGTCCTGCACGGCACGTTCGATCTCGGCACGGCTGCCGGCGAAGCCGGAAAGCTGCACCGTGCCCTTGAAAGTGTCGACCGTGATGTCGGAAGCCTTGACGGCCTTGTCATCGATCAGCACGGCCTTGACCTTGGTAGTGATGGTCGTATCGTCAAAGTACTCGCCGGTGCTTTCCTTGGTGGGCGTGGCGCCGCACGCGGCGAGCAGCGTGGCCGCCATCAAGGCGGCGAAAACGGATTTCGTCATCGACATGATGTCCTCCTGTGTCGGCGGCCGGGCGCTGCGCCCGGCCTGGTTCTGGCAAATGCGGGGCTTAGCGGCCCTGCATGCCCTTGGCGTATTCGGCGGTGGAGATCTTGCCGTCGTGGTTGCTGTCGAGGGCAGCGAAGCGGCTGGTCACGTCGGCCGAGCGCTTTGCCTCTTCCCGCGTGATCGAGCCGTCGTGGTTGGTGTCGAGCTCCTTGAACAGCGGAGCAGGATCCTCCTTCTGTGGTGCCGCGGCGGGTTGGCTGGCCGGCATGTCACCGGTCGGAGCAGCAGGCGCAGGTCCCGCGGCGAGCGCCCCCATCGGCAGGGCGGCGAGAAGAAGCAGTGTGTTGAGGGTGAGTTTGCGTTTCATCGTGGGTCTCCTTGAGAGTACATACAGGGTGATGAGGCGGAGTTTGCGTTTCACGGTTTGTCTCCTGTTGAAATGGGCAAATTCGCCAACCCGCCGGCAAGCGCGCCGACGAGTCGATTCCATGGTATGAACGCGCCCGCCGCGATGCTGTCAGAGCGTACTGAATCGCCTGTAGGACGAATCCCGCACCTGCGGGCCGCTCCGCCCGGTCCGCGGGCTGGAGGTAAGACATGAATCCAACCCTGCTCGCGGCGTTGCGCGGCAAGCAACTGCCCCGCAATGCGCGCTCGCTTTTCCTCGCGCTGGGCTGCGTGCTCGTGCTGCTGCTGCTCGGCTCGACGATCTGGCAGACCGCAGCCAACCTCGCCGCCCTCGACGACCTGCGCCAGCAGGGCCAGCGCATCGAGCATCTGGACAGCATGCTCATCCAGCTGATCGACGCCGAGAACGCCGTGCGCGGTTATCTCTTGAGCGGCAACCGCGATCACCTCGACCCGTACGAGAAGAACCTTGCGACGGCGAACGAAACGCTGGCCGAGATCCGCCGCGACCTTGCGCCCGGCGCGGCGAACGAAGCCGCGTTGGCCGACCTCTCGAACCTTGTCGCCATCAAGCTGCGCACCCTCGACGACGCCGTCGAACGCGGCGTCGCAGGGCCCGATGCGAAGGCCCAGGGGATGCGCTACACGGACCGCATCCGCGCCCGCCTGCTCGGGTTGAAGGCCGCCGTGACGGCCGAGGCGGAGAACTCGTTCGAAAATTCGACCGACCACGTCAAGAACACGCGCTGGGTGGTCGGCGGCCTGGCGCTGGCTGCGCTGGCGCTGATGGCGGTGCTGTACGGCGCCATCGAACGGCAGGCCAGGCTGCGCGAGCAGATCGCCACCATGCTGCGCAGCGAGAACGAACACCTCGACGCGCTGGTGCGGGAGCGCACTGCGGAACTCAGCGACCTCGCGAGCTACCTGACGAATGCGCGCGAGGCCGAAAAGGCGCGCCTGGCCAGCGAATTGCACGACGAACTCGGTGCGCTGATGACGGCGGCCAAGATGGAGCTGCACTGGCTCGCCGAGGGCCTCCACGACAGCGTGCTCGCCGGTTGCCGCGAGCGGCTGACCAAGCTGGGCGGCTATCTCGACCGCGGCATCGCGCTGAAGCGGCGCATCATCGACGACCTGAGGCCGCCGCTCCTGGAAGAACTCGGGCTCGTGAGCACGCTGCGCATGCTGGGCGATGAATTCGCCGCCGGCGGCAAGGAGGCACTGCGGCTTGACCTGCCCCCGGACGACGTCACGCTTGCGCCCGATTCGGCGCTGGCGGTCTTCAGGATCGCCCAGGAGGCGCTGACCAACGTGCGCAAGCATGCCCATGCGAGCAGCGTGACGCTCGCCTTGCGCGTCAATGGCGCGCAGCTGGAACTGGAGATCGCCGACGACGGCGTCGGCATGAACGGCGGCTCGACGCGGGCGCGACAGCACGGGCTGGTCGGCATGCGCCACCGCGTGCAGATGTGCGCGGGCGAATTCGACATCGCCAGCCGGCCCGGCCGCGGCACGCGCATCGTCATGCGCGTGCCGCTGGTGGCGCCGACGCCGCTTCAGGAAGGCTTGGCCTGACGAACGAAGGCGAGCAGGTCGGCGATCTGCGTCGCCTTGTCGAATACGCCCTCGACACCGAGTGCCTGCCAGCGTTCGCGCGCCAGCATCTCGCCGTGGTTGGAGAGGACAACGGCGCGTGGCCGGCCGAAGAGGTCTGGATCGCGCGCCAGCGCCTTGAGGACGCCGATGCCGCTGCCGGCGCGCAGCTTGAGGTCGACGATGGCGAGGTCGGGCTGCCGGTCCCGTATCAGTTCGAGCGCGGTTCCTTCGTCCTCGGCCCCGCCGACGATCTCCACGGCGCCCAGCCGGCGCAGGATGTCGCCCAGGGCATCGCGCACGACCGGCGAATCCTCGACCAGGAAGACCCTCAGCGGCGACGCGGTGCCGACCATGGACGCCTCCTCATGTGGCCAGCAACTCGTGGCGCACCGCGTAGGCGGCAAGCTCGGCGTTGCTTGCCACGCCCAGCTTCTCAAGCAGGCGCGAGCGATAGGTGCTGACGGTCTTGACGCTGAGATTGAGTGCCCGGCCGATGTCCGATACCGACTCGCCGCGCGCGAGGCGCAGGAACACCTGCAGCTCGCGTTCGGAGAGCTGCAGGTGCGGCTCCTCCGCGCCCCCGCCGGTTATCTCCGCGGCCAGCAGTTCGGCGAGTTGCTGCGACACGTAGCGCCTGCCACTGGCCACGACCCGCACCGCCTTGAGCAATTCGTCGCGGCTGCATTCCTTGCACAGGTAGCCGTCGGCGCCATGGCGAATCATCGCCAGTGCATAGCGTTCCTCGGGATAGCCGGTGAGCACCAGCACGCGCAGGCCGGCGTGGCGCTGGCGCACCGCGCGCAGCACGTCGACGCCGCTTTGCCCCGGCAGCGCCAAGTCGAGCAGGAGAACGTCGCACGCGCCATCGCGCAGGCAGTCGAGCGCTTCCTCGCCCGAGCCGGCTTCGAAGGCGACCGCGACCCCCAGTTCGTTGGCCAGCATTTCGCGAAAGCCGGCGCGCACGATTTCATGATCATCGACGATGGCGACACGCAGCATCGGGTTTCCTCCGCGCGAGGGTGACCTGATTGTGACCTGCGGGCGGCGTCCCGAGTTCATGGGCCGCATGCTGTGGCTGCGTTGTGCAGGACGACTCCTACAAGCGAACCGGAACATGCCGACAGATTCGCGGCTTCCGGTTTCCTACCATGGCATCGACCCGCGGGCCGCCCCGGATGGCGGGGAACGCTTGATGTTCCGAACCGCGGGTCACCGTCGCGCGGGTTGCACGGCGTACCGTCAGGGCTGACTTTCGTCAGGAGTTACTTTCGCGACGCCGCGCCAGCAGACCGACCAGCAGCGTCGCGAGGCCGCAGCCAAACAGCACCGGCTGCACGCCGAGCCAGTGAGCGAGGTGGCCGACGGCGATGCTGCCCAAGGGCGCAATGCCGAGGAAGGCCATGGAGAA
>DATJQH010000134.1:0-13520 GCA_035505955.1 Rhodocyclaceae bacterium | reverse complement strand
GCGAGCGCCGCGGCGGCGCAAAGCATGCCGGCGAGGAGTTTGACGGCGCGTGCAGCCATGGGCGATCTCCCGTGCGGTGGGTTCATGCCGGCATGATACCCGTGCCGGTATACCCCCGCTGCTAGAATCGCAGCCGCTCTGTCAGGGGAAACTCATGGAATCGTCGGCCGCCATAGAACTCGCCAAGCACGTCCTGTCCACGTTCGCCATCATCCTCGCCTTCGGTTCGGTGTTCGGCCTCTTGGCCCAGAAATTCAAGGTACCCGACGTCGCCGTGTTCCTGCTGCTCGGCATGGCGCTCGGGCCGGAGGTCGGCGGCCTGGTGCACATCGAGGCTGGTTCCGCGCTCAATCAGATCATCCTCATCTTCGGCGCCAGCTACATCCTGTTCGACGGCGGCGCTTCGCTGCGCCTCAAGGTGCTGAAGGAAGTCTGGATCACCATCGTCATCCTCGCCACCGTCGGCGTGCTCATCACGGCCAGCATAACGGCGGTGGCCGCCTACTACGTGTTCTCGCTGCCCTTCGTCGTCGCGCTGCTGCTGGCCATGGCGATCGCCTCAACCGATCCGGCGACGCTGGTGCCCGTGTTCCGGCAAGTGAGAATCAAGGATCGCGTCGCGCAAACCGTGATGTCAGAGTCGGCCTTCAACGACGCCACCGGCGCCATCGGCACGTTCGCCGTGCTCGGCATCGCCATGGGCACCGGCGGCGAATTCTCGCTGGGCGGTGCGTTGCTCGATCTCCTCAAGCAGGCCGGCATCGGCTTCCTGGCCGGCGGCATCCTCGGCTATCTTGCGGCGCTCCTGATCGCGCACGAGAAGTTCGGCTTCTTCCGCAACAACACGCCAGTGGTGACGTTGATGGCCGTGATCGGCGCTTATCTGGGCGCCGACGGCTTCCAGGCCAGCGGCTTCATGGCCGTGTTCGTCTTCGGCATCATGCTCGGCAACAAGGACGCGTTCGGCTTCACGATGGAACCCGCCGAACAGGAGAAGATGGAGGACTTCGTCGCCACCACGGCCTTTATCATGCGCATGTTCATTTTCATCCTGCTCGGCGCGCAGGTGGATTTCAGTTTGATGAACAAGTACCTCGTCGGCGGTGTCGTCGTCGTCGCGGTGTTCATGCTGGTCGCGCGGCCGGTGACGGTGTTCCTCTGCGCGCTGCCGGATCGCCGCTCGAAATGGAGCTTCAAGGAGATGCTGTTCATGAGCTGGACGCGCGAGACCGGCGTCATCCCCGGCGCGCTGGCGGGCCTGCTGATGGGCATGGGCGCGCCCGAGGCCAAACTGATCGCCTCGGTGACCTTCCTCGCCATCCTCATGACCATCCTGATCCAGGCCACGACCACCAAGTGGCTGGCCGGCAGGCTCGGTCTGCTGGTGGAATGACAAAACCGGTAGCATGTCGGCCATGACGCCCTGGTATCGGCACTTCGTCGGCACGCTGTCCTTCTGCCTGGTCGCCGTCGCGATCGGCGCCTGGAAAGGCGGCGCGGGGGCCGTCGGCACGGTACTGTTCCTGGCGCTGCTCGAAGCCTCGCTCTCGTTCGACAATGCCGTGGTCAACGCCGGCATCCTCACCGGCTGGAACGAAATCTGGCGCCGGCGCTTCCTCACCTGGGGCATGGCGATCGCCGTGTTCGGCATGCGCCTCGTGTTTCCGGTCGTCATCGTCGCGGTCGCGGCAGGCATCGGTCCGATCAAGGCTGTCGATCTCGCGCTCTATCACCCGGCCGAATACGGCCACGCGCTCGAAGGCGCGCAGCACCAGATCGCCGGCTTCGGCGGCGCCTTCCTGATGATGGTGTTCCTGCATTTCTTCGTCGCCCATCACAAGACCGAGCACTGGCTGCGTCCGGTGGAGCGGGCGCTCTCGCGCCTGGGCAAGATGGAATCGATCGAGGCGGCGCTGACGCTGGTGATCCTGTTGGCGGCCTCGTGGCTGATCGGAGATTCCGCGCGGCAGGGCCAGTTCGTGGTGGCCGGCGTCTGGGGCGTCGTCACGTTCGTGCTGATCAAGGGCATGGCGGCGCTGCTGGGCGGCGGCGAAGTCGAGTCGCACACGCTGCACGTCGTGCGTCAGGGCGCGGCGGGTTTCGCCTATCTCGAAGTGCTCGATGCGAGCTTTTCCTTCGACGGCGTGGTCGGCGCCTTCGCCATCACCAATGATCTGATCGTCATCGCGTTGGGCCTCGGTGCCGGCGCCATGTTCGTGCGCAGTTTCACGCTGCTGCTGGTCGAGCGCGGGGCGCTCGACACCTACCGCTACCTCGAGCACGGCGCCTTCTGGGCCGTCGGCGCGCTGGCCGTCATCATGCTCGTGGGGGTTGAATTTCACGTACCCGAGGCCATAACAGGGCTGATCGGTGCGGTGTTGATCGTGCTGGCGCTCGCCAGTTCGATCCGCGCCAACCGCAAGTCTTCCGTCCAAGGAGAAGCCAAGCGATGAAACGCATCTTCCTGCTGATCGTCACCAACCTCGCCGTCATGATCGTGCTGTCGGTGGTCGCGAGCCTGCTCGGCGTCGACCGCTACCTGACCGCGAACGGGCTCAACATGGGCGCGCTGCTCGTGTGGGCCGCCATCTTCGGTTTCGGCGGTGCCTTCGTTTCGCTGCTGATGTCGAAGACCATGGCCAAGTGGTCCACTGGCGCGCAAGTCATTGTGAATCCGAGCAACAGCACCGAAGTCTGGCTGGTCGACACGGTCGGCAAGCTTGCCAAGAAGGCGGGGCTGGAAATGCCGGAAGTCGCCATCTACGAAGGCGAACCCAATGCCTTCGCCACCGGCGCCACGAAGAACAACTCGCTGGTCGCCATCTCCACGGGCCTCCTGCAAGGCATGACCAAGGACGAAGCCGAGGCCGTGCTCGCGCACGAGATCAGCCACGTCGCCAACGGCGACATGGTGACGCTGACGCTGATCCAAGGCGTGGTGAACACCTTCGTCTTCTTCCTCTCGCGCGTCGTGGGCATGATCATCGACAACGCCCTGCGCCGCGGCGACGACCGCTCCGGCCCCGGCTTCGGCTACAGCATTGCCGTCATGGTGTGCCAGATCGTCTTCGGCGTGCTTGCCAGCATCATCGTCGCCTGGTTCTCGCGCCAGCGCGAATTCCGCGCCGACGCCGGCTCGGCCAAGCTCGAAGGCGGCCCGCGCAACATGATCGCCGCGCTGCAGCGCCTGGGCGGCATGAGCACCGAGCCGCTGCCGTCCGGCCTCGCCACCGCCGGCATCGCCGGCAGCATGAGCAGCCTGTTTGCCAGCCACCCGAGCATCGAGGAACGCATCGCCGCGCTGCAAAGTCAGGCGTGACGGTACGCCGTGGCGGCGCGTGAAACTGCTGTCTGATCTCTTCGCCAACAACCGGCGCTGGGCGGCGGAGAGCGTCGCCGCCGACGCCGGTTTCTTCGCGCGCCTGGAGGCGCTGCAGGCGCCGCAGTACCTCTGGATCGGCTGCTCCGACAGCCGCGTGCCGGCCAACCAGATCACCGGCCTCGCTCCGGGCGAGGTGTTCGTCCATCGCAACGTCGGCAACGTCGTGGTGCACACCGACCTTAACTGCCTGTCCGTGCTGCAATACGCCGTCGATGTGCTCGGCGTCCGCCACGTCATGGTCGTCGGCCACTACGGTTGCGGTGGCATCAAGGCCGCGCTCGAAGGCCGCTCGCTCGGCCTCATCGATAACTGGCTGCGCCACATCCAGGATGTCGCCGAGCGGCACGCCGGGATCATGGATGCGTTGCGGGGCGACGATGCAATGCAGCGCTGCCTGTCCGAACTCAACGTCATCGAGCAGGTGCGCAACGTCGCCCGCACCACGCTGGTCGTGGATGCCTGGAAGCGCGGGCAGAAGCTGGCGCTGCACGGCTGGATCTACGACCTGCACGACGGCCGGTTGCGCGACCTCGAAGTCACGATGAACGGGGAAGCCGAACCCGATGCCGTTGTCGCGGCGGCTCTCGCGGGACTACGTACCCGGTACGACGTCGGCTGACCCCATGAAGCGCCTGGCGTCCTTCATGCTGGTGGCCCTCTTGAGCGCCCCCGCCATGGCGGCCGGGTCTGGTGCGGTCGGTGAAAACCTGCTCTGGCTGGCGCTGATCCTCATGAGCGCGCGGCTGTTCGCGCCGCTCGCCCAGCGCATCGGCGTTCCGGCCGTGCTCGGCGAACTCCTGCTAGGCGTCGCGCTCGGTAATCTCACGCTATTGGGTATCCACTACTTCGACCGGATCGCCGAGGACCCGATCATCGTCTTCATGGCGGAACTGGGCGTCATCGTCCTGCTTCTGCAGATCGGCCTGGAAACGCGGCTGGCGGACCTCGTCAAGGTCGGCGGCCGCGCAGCGGCGGTCGGCAGTTTCGGCATCGTCGCACCGTTCCTGCTCGGTGCCTTCGTGGTTGGTCCCGTACTACTGCCCGGATTCGACACCAACACCTATCTTTTCCTTGGCGCCGCGCTGGCGGCGACTTCGGTCGGCATTACCGGCCGCGTCTTCCGCGACCTGGGCAAGCTCGGCACGCCGGCCGCGCGCATCGTCCTCGGCGCGGCGGTAATCGACGACGTGCTCGGCCTGGTCATCCTCGCCGTCGTTTCCAGCCTCGTCCAGGTCGGGCAGGTCAGCGTCAACGAGGTTGCCTGGATCATTGCCAAGAGCGTGCTCTTCCTTGGCGGCAGCATCTGGATCGGCCGCCGGATCGCACCTCATTCCAGCCGCTGGCTGGCGCGGCTCGACGCCGGTCCGTCAATGCTCTTCGCCCAGGTATTGGCGACCGGGCTGTTCCTCGCCTGGCTCGCCCACGCCGCGGGGCTCGCGCCCATCATCGGTGCCTTCGCCGCCGGCCTGCTGTTCGAACCGGTGTTCCTCAAGGATTTCGAGACGCCGCGCATCGTGCAGGACATCGAACCGCTGCTGCCCGCGAGCGAGCCCGGGCTGGCCGTCCGGCTACGTCCGATCCTTGTCCGCCATACCGGTCATCAGCACGAGCACATGATCGAGCCGATCGGCTACTTCTTCGTGCCGGTCTTCTTCGTCCTCACCGGCATGCAGGTCGACCTGAGCACGCTGGGCGATCCGGCCGTGGTCGCCGTGGCGCTGGGCATCACGGTTGCCGCCATTGTCGGCAAGCTCGCCGCCGGAATGTTCGCCGGCGATGCAGGCAAGTGGATCGTCGGCTGGGGCATGGTTCCGCGCGGCGAAGTCGGACTTATCTTCGCCATGGTCGGCAAGCAACTTGGCGTCATGTCCGATACCCTGTTCTCCGTCATCGTCATCATGGTCATCCTGACCACGCTGATTACGCCGCCGATGCTGACCTGGTTGCTGCGCAGACGATAGAAAAGTCAGCCCTCGTGGTACGCCGTGCAAGGCGCGGCTCAGGTCGGGTCGGCGCCACCTCGTCAGCGGCAGACAGCACCGAATTCCTCGGCATCGCCGACCGCTCCCCGCCGCCTTCTGTGGGCGACGTTCAGCCGCCGTTGCCCTCCGAGCGCCGCGCCAGCACTTCGTCGACGCGGTTCTTCTCCATGTCCATCACTTCGAAGCGCCAGCCACCCCACTCGAAGCTCTCGGCCTTTTTCGGGATGTGGCCGATCTGCGAGAACATGAAGCCGCCGAGCGTGTGGTAATTGCCGAGGTCTTCCTCGGGCAGATGGCTGAGGCCGAGTACTTCCTTGACTTCGTCGACCGGCAGGAGGCCGTCGAGCAGCCAGCTGCCGTCGCTGCGCTGCACCGCCAGTGGCGCTTCGGTTGCGCCCGAGAGCACTTCGCCGACCACGGTTCCCATGAGGTCGGACATGGTGACGAGTCCCTCGGTGGCGCCGAATTCGTTCACGACCAGCGCGATCTGCGTCTGGTTGGCCTTGAAGAATTCGAGCAGTCCGATCAATGACAACGTATTCGGCACGTAGTGCGGCGCCTTCGGCGACAGCTTGCCGAAATCGAGCGGGCTGCCGGCCATCAGCGTGCGCAAGAGTTCGCGGCCTTCGACGAATCCCAAGGGATTGGTGATGCCGTTCTTGCAGACGAGAAAGCGCGAGACGGCGCGTTCCTCGAGCACCTTCATGTTCGCCTCGCGCGGCAAGGCGAGGTCGAAGTAGGCGATGTCGGCGGCCGGCGTCATGATCGCGGCGACGCGCCGGTTGTCCAGGCGAAACACGTTACCGAGGATCTGGCTCTCGGTACGGTCGAGCGAACCTTCCTCGCGGCCCGATTCGATCAGGAAGCGGATCTCGTCGGCGGCCGTCGCCTCGGCCGATTTCTTGAACGGGAATAGGTCGAGCACGCGGTCGGAGGTCTTGGAGATGATCCACACCAGCGGCTGCGTGAGCTTGAGCAGCAGGCTCACCGGCCCGGCCATGCTGATGGCGATGTTCTCCGGCCGCGCCAGCGCGATGCGCTTGGGCACCACTTCGCCGAACACGATCGAAAAGTAGGTGATGATGGTCACCACCAGCGCCAGCGCGACGCCGTAGCTGATGCCGGCCAGCGCCGGCCATTGCGCGTTCAGCCAGCCTTCCACGCGCGGCACCCAGAGCGATTCGCCGAAGGCGCCGGCCAGCATGGCCATGGCGGTGATGCCGAGTTGCGTTGTCGCCAGGAGCCGGCTCGGGCGCTGGCGGAACTGGATTACGGCCGACGCCTTCTCTTCGCCTTCGGCGCCACGCATGGCGAGCAGCGAATTGCGGCTGGCGCCGACCGCCATCTCGGCCATCGCGAGTGCGCCGCTGCCGACGATCAGGAACACCAGAATCCAGATTTCCATGACGGCTCCCGCCCGAATCGATATCGATATGGAATTCTCCCACATCACCGAGCGGCGGCTCAGGTCGGGTTGGCGCCGGCTCGTCAGCGACAGACAGCGTCGAATTCCTCGGCGTCGCCAACCACTCCCCGCCGCCGCGCTGGACGAAGGCGGCTCAGGTCGGGTTGGCGCCGCCTCGTCGGCGACAGACAGCGTCGAATTCCTCGGCGTCGCCAACCGCTCCCCGCCGCCGCGCTACACTCCGGCGATGGAATTCACGCCCGAACAGAAACGCCGCCGCGTGCTGATGCTGGTGGCCGTGGTGGCGGCCTACGTGCTGTCGTTCTTCCAGCGCTTCGCGCCGGCCGGCATCGCGCAGGACCTGGCCGCCGCCTTCGAGACGTCGGCCGCGTCGCTCGGCGCGCTGGCCGCGACCTACTTCTACGTCTACACCGTGATGCAGGTGCCGACCGGCGTGCTGGTCGACACGCTCGGGCCGCGCCGCATCCTGCTACTCGGCGGCCTCGTGGCGGGCGGCGGCAGCTGGCTCTTCGGCATGGCCGACTCGCTCAACGGCGCGCTGGTCGGCCGCACCCTCGTGGGGCTGGGCGTGTCGGTTGTGTTCATCGCCATGTTGAAGATCATCGCTGTGTGGTTCGAGGAACGGCGCTTCGCCACTGTGGTCGGGCTGTCGATGCTGGTCGGCAATCTCGGTTCGGTGCTCGCCGGCGCGCCTCTCGCGTGGCTCGCGCAGGCGGCGGGCTGGCGCGGCGTGTTCGTGGGCGTCGGCGCGCTGTCGCTCGTTCTGGGCGCGACGTGCTGGCTGCTGGTGCGCGACCGTGTCGGGGCGGGCGAGGGCGGCCGGCACGGCGTCGACCGCACTGTCGTGCTGACCGGTTTGCTCAATGTACTGAAGAACCGCGCTACCTGGCCGGCGGCGGCGGTTAACTTCGGGCTCGCGGGCAGCTTCTTCGCCTTCGCGGGCCTGTGGGCGACGCCCTACCTCACGCAGGTGCACGGCATGACGCGCGCCGTGGCCTCGTCGCACCTGTCGCTCTACTTTGCCGGATTCGCGCTGGGTTGCCTGTTCATCGGCGGGTTGTCCGATCGATTGGGCCGGCGCAAGCCGGTGGTGCTGGTCTCCGCGCACATTTATGCGCTAATCTGGCTCGTCTGGCTCACCGGCGTGCCGCTGCCGGCGTGGGCGAGCTACGCGCTGTTCGCACTCATGGGGCTCTCGACCGCCAGCTTCACGCTCACCTGGGCCTGCGCCAAGGAGGTGAATCCGCCGCAGCTCTCGGGCATGTCGACCTCGGTCACCAACATGGGCGGCTTTCTCGGTGGCGCGCTGCTGCAGCCGATGGTAGGCTGGGTCATGGATTTGTCATGGAACGGTACGGTGGTCGATGGCGTGCGCCGCTACGCGGCCGAAGATTTCCGCCTCGGCTTCGCGTTGCTGGTGGCAGTCGCGTGGTTCGGCGTCGCGGCCGCGTGGCGCCTGCGCGAGACCCGCTGTCGCAACATTCACTTGGAGTTGGCTTCATGAAAGGCATCATCCTGTTCGGCCATGGTTCGCGCACGGTCGAGTACATCAAACCTTTCGAGCGCATCCGCGACGCGGTGCTCGCGCGCGAGCCGGGCGCCCTGGTGGAACTCGGCTTTCTCGAACTCACGCGGCCGAGTCTCGACGAGTCTATCGAATGCCTGGTCGGACGGGGCGTGACGCACATCTCGGTGGTGCCGATCTTCATCGGGCCGGGCCGCCACGTTCTCAAGGACCTGCCGCAGCTCGCTTCCAATGCGATGGGCCGGCATCCAGGCCTGGAAATTTCCCTGGCCGCCCCCATAGGCGAATCGCAGGAAGTCATTGATGCGATGGCCTCTTTTGCGTTGAGGGTATAAATCTCTTCAATCAGGGGGCTTGAATTCTCTGTATATAAGAATATACTTATATGCCATGAAGACGACAACTTTCCCATTGCTTCCGGCGGCCCTCGGTCTGGCCGGCATCCTCATGGCCGCGGCCCTGCCTGCGGCCCAGGCCCAAACGCTGCCGACGGTGACGCTGCAGGTGCGCGATGTCGGCCTTACCTATCCCGCAGAAGCCGTGGTCGAAGCCGTGCGCCAGGCGACCGTCGCCGCGCAGGTGCAGGGGCGCGTGGTCGACATGCGCGTCGACGCCGGCCAGCGCGTGGCCAAGGGCGACCTCCTGATGCGCATCGATGCCCGCGAATCCGCCGAGACCGCCGCCGGCGCCGAGGCGCAGCTGATCCAGGCGAAGGCGAATTTCGAGCGCACGAAAAACCTGTATGCGCAGAAATTCGTCAGCAGTGCCGCCCTCGACAAGGCGGAAGCCGACTACAAGGCCGCCGCCGCCGTGGCCGGGGCCAGCGGCGCGACGGTCTCGCATGCAGCGGTAACCGCGCCCATCTCCGGCATCGTCGCCCAGCGCCTGACCGAACTCGGCGAGATGGCCGCACCGGGCAAGCCGCTGGTGACGATCTACGATCCCAAGGGCCTGCGCGTGCTCGCGAACATCCCGCAGTACAAGCTCGCCGAGGTGAAGAAGGGCATGAAGGCGCGGCTGGAGTTTCCGGAAACCGGGCAATGGATCGACGCCGTGCGCGTCGAGATCCTGCCGACCGAGGATGCCCGCAGCCACACCGCGACCGCGCGCCTCTACCTGCCAGACAATGTGCAGGGCGTGATCCCCGGCATGGCGGCTCGGGCGCATTTCCTGGTCGGCAGCGGCAACAAGCTGACCGTGCCACCCAAGGCCGTGCTACGCCGCGGCGAGGTCACCGGTGTCTATATCGTCGACGCCCAGAACGTGCCACGTCTGCGCCAGGTGCGCCTCGGTGAAATGCTCGGCAACGGCGAACTCGAAGTGCTGGCCGGCCTCGCCAACGGCGACAAGGTCAGCCTCGACCCGATCGCCAGCGGCATCCAGCTCAAGCAAGCGAAGTAGGAAGACCGAGACATGGGCATTTCCGGCCGCATCGCCGAGTACTTCCTGCGCAATTCCCTGACGCCGCTGATCGCACTGATCGCGCTGCTGCTCGGCGTCTTCGCGACGCTGGTCACTCCGCGCGAGGAAGAGCCGCAGATCAACGTCACCATGGCCAACGTCTTCGTCCCCTTTCCGGGCGCGGCGGCCAAGGACGTCGAGGCGCTGGTGGCGCGTCCAGCCGAGCAGGTGCTCGCGCGTATCGCCGGCATCGAGCACGTCTACTCCGTGTCGCGGCCCGGCATGGCGATCATCACCGTCCAGTACAAGGTCGGCGAGGACCCGATTCAGGCGCTGGTGCGGCTCTACGACACCATCAATTCGCACAAGGACTGGATCTCGCCCAACCTCGGCGTCGGCGAGCCGATCGTCAAGCCGACCGGCATCGACGACGTGCCCATCGTCACGCTCACCTTCTGGAGCAACGATCCCGCGATCTCCGCCTTCCAGTTGCAGCAGGTCTCGCGCGCGACGGAAATCGACCTCAAACGCGTCGCCGGCACGCGCGACGTCACCACGGTCGGCGGCCCCAACCACGTCGTGCGCGTGGCGATGAACGTCGACCGCATGAACGCCTACGGCATCACGGCGCAGGACCTGCGCGCGGCGCTGCAGGTTTCGAACGCCTCGCAGCCGGCCGGCAGCCTCGTCGCCGGCAACATGGAACTGCTGGTGCAGACGGGCACCTACATCGAGACCGCGGCCGACGTGAAGCGGCTCGTGGTGGGCGTCTATAACCAGAAGCCGGTGTTCATGGCCGACGTGGCCGATGTCATCGATGGCGCCGACCAGCCGACACGCTACGTCTGGCACGGCACGAAGGAAGGCGAACTGCCGGCGGTCACGCTGTCGGTATCGAAGAAGCCCGGCGTCAACGCCGCCGACGTTGCGGAGTCGGTCATCAAGCGCGCCGAAGCGCTGCGCGGCACCGTCATTCCCGACGACGTCGAATTTTCGGTCACGCGCAACTACGGCGTCACGGCCACGGAAAAGGCGCAGAAGCTGATCGGCAAGCTGGTGTTCGCGACCTCGTTCGTCGTGCTGCTGGTGCTGTTCGCGCTCGGCAAGCGCGAAGCCGTGATCGTCGGCACGGCGGTGACGCTGACGCTGGCAGCCACCCTGTTCGCCTCCTGGGCCTGGGGCTTCACGCTCAACCGCGTCTCGCTGTTCGCTTTGATCTTCTCCATTGGCATCCTGGTCGACGACGCCATCGTCGTCGTCGAGAACATCCACCGCTGGCACCAGCTCGAACCCGACAAGCAGCTGTGGCAGATCATTCCGCAGGCCGTGGACGAAGTGGGCGGGCCGACCATCCTGGCCACCTTCACCGTTATCGCTGCGCTGCTGCCCATGGCGTTCGTGTCGGGCCTGATGGGCCCGTACATGAGCCCGATCCCCATCAATGCCTCGATGGGCATGTTCATCTCGCTCGCCATCGCCTTCGTGGTGACGCCCTGGCTGGCGCTCAAGCTGATGAAACCGAACCACCACGCCGACGCCGAGGACAAGGCGGCCGGCAAGGTCGAGCGCCTGTTCCGTCGCGTCATGCCGCGCTTCCTGGACGAAAAGTCAGGTGCGACGGCACGCCGCAAGCTCTGGATCGGCATCGTCATCGCGATCATCGCCTCGGTCAGCCTGGGCGTCTTCAAGCTCGTCGTGCTGAAGATGCTGCCGTTCGACAACAAGAGCGAGTTCCAGGTCGTGCTCGACATGCCGGTGGGCACGCCGGTCGAGGAAACCGCGCGCGTGCTGCACGACATCTCGGCCGAGATCGCCAAGGTGGCCGAAGTGCAGGACTACCAGGCCTATGCGGGTACGGCGAGCCCGATCAACTTCAACGGCCTGGTGCGGCAGTATTACCTGCGCACGAACCCCGAGATGGGCGACATCCAGGTCAACCTGGTCGACAAGCATCACCGCGACCGCCAGAGCCACGAGATCGCCGTCGGCGTACGCGACAAGGTGATGGAGATCGCGCGCAGGAGCGGCGGCAACGCGAAAGTCGTCGAAGTGCCGCCCGGCCCGCCGGTGCTCTCGCCCATCGTGGCGGAAGTCTATGGGCCCGACTACCCCGGCCAGATCACCATGGCGAAGCAGGTGCGTGCCGCGTTCGAGGGCACGGCCGACATCCTCGGCGTCGACGACACGGTGGACGCCGACGCGCCCAAGGCCGTGCTGCGCGTGAATCAGGCCAAGGCGGCATTGCTCGGCGTGGCGCAGAACGACGTGGTGGCGACGGTGCGCATGGGCCTGACCGGCGAAGACGTGACGCCGATGCACGACGGCGATGCCAAGTACGAGATTCCGGTGCGCATCACGCTGCCGGCGCAGCAGCAGTCGACCGTCGACCAGCTCCTGAAGCTCAAGGTGCGCGGCCGGGAGGGCAACCTGGTGCCGATCTCGGAGGTCGTCGAAGCGAAGAAGACGCTGCGCGAGAAGGTGCTCTACCACAAGGATCTGCTGCCGGTCGTCTATGTCACCGGCGACATGGGCGGCAAGCTCGATTCGCCCTTGTACGGCATGTTCGACATCCGCTCGAAGCTGCCGGCCGGCCTGGGCGAATACTTCATCAAGCAGCCGAAGGACCCGTACGCCGGCTATTCGATCAAATGGGACGGCGAGTGGCAGGTGACCTATGAAACCTTCCGCGACATGGGCGCAGCCTACGCGGTCGGCCTGATCCTGATCTACATCCTGGTGGTGGCGCAGTTCAAGAGTTACCTGGTGCCGCTGATCATCATGGCGCCGATTCCGCTCACCATCATCGGCGTCATGCCCGGCCACGCGCTGCTCGGCCAGCAATTCACGGCGACCTCGATGATCGGCATGATCGCGCTGGCCGGCATCATCGTGCGCAATTCCATCCTGCTGGTCGATTTCATCAACGAGCAGGTGGCCGGCGGCATGGACTTCGCCGAAGCCGTCATCCAGTCAGCCGCGATCCGCGCCAAGCCGATCGCGCTCACTGGCCTGGCCGCCATGCTGGGTGCGCTGTTCATCCTCGACGACCCGATCTTCTCCGGCCTCGCCATCAGCCTGATCTTCGGCATCCTGGTGTCCACGGTGCTGACGCTGGTCGTGATCCCGGTTCTCTACTATGCGGCGATGAGCGGTCGCCGGGGGCGGACGGCCGGCGGCTAGCGCGGTCTATAATCTCCGGAACAAGAACAGCTTATCCGGAGAGCCGCACATGACTGCAGACAGCACGCGCTTCACGCGCGCCATTGCCCTGTTCGACGCCGCCAACGCCGAGGATCCGCGCATGGATCGCGGCGCCGACGGCAAGGACGTGCCGCGCGAACTTCTCTACGCCCGGCGCATGACCGACATGATCGACCGCTTCGCGCCCGACGCGTCCGAAGCCGCGCGGCTTGCCGTGCGTGCCCAGCACATCCAGCGCTGGAAGACGCCGCGCAGCAACTACCCGATGGACCGTACCGGCTACCTGCAGTGGCGCACGGGCTTGTACAAGTTCCACGCCGAGACCGCCGGCCGCCTGATGAAGGAAGCCGGCTACGACGACGAGACGATCGAAAAGGTCAGGACGGCGGTGGGCAAGAAAGGCCTCAAGGTCAATCCCGACACGCAGTTGCTGGAAGACGTGACCGACCTCGTCTTCATCGAGCACTACATGCTCGAATTCGCCGGCCAGAAGCCGGACTACAGCGAAGAGAAGTGGCTCGACATCATCCGCAAGACCTGGCAGAAGATGTCGCCCGCCGCGCATGAGTTCGCGCTCGCCGGCAAGATCAAGCTGCCCGAGCC
>DATJQH010000133.1:0-20885 GCA_035505955.1 Rhodocyclaceae bacterium | reverse complement strand
AGCGCCACGCCAATGCCGCTGCCCTGCCCCATGAGACCGAGCGTCGCCGGGTTGTTCATCATGGCGCCGGCGCCATTGTCGTACGCCATCGAGGCGCCGCCCATGGCCGTGGCAACGGCACCATAGCCCTCCAGATCCATGCCGTTGGTTGCAAACGCCGGCGAAACGATGCCGGCAGCGGACAGCAGCGCTGCAATTTTCTTCAATGTCATTCTTACTTCCTCCCCCAGGGGTAACAATCGACGGTTACGAAGCCTGCAATGCTAGATGAATAGAGTGACGTCGGCCTGCTGGGCAACCGGCAGGAACGAGGCCGCGCCGACGTAATCCATCCCCTCGATGAAATCGTCGTGGCTGAAGCCGAACAGGTCGACCGTCATCTGGCAGACCGTGAACTTGACGCCGGCTTCCTGCGACAGTTCGCGCAGTTCGGCGATGCTGGCGACGCCGTTGTTCTTGATCGTCTGCTGCATCAGCGACGTGGCGACGCTCTCGAAGCCCGGGATGCCGGCCTGCACGAGGTTCGGGATATTCCAGTTGATGCCCTTGAACCAGTCGGGTCCGAACGGCATTTTCATCGGCATACCGGGATTGCCGAGCGGGCTCACCTTGAGGTCGGAGATGTCCTTCTTGACCAGGTTCAAGCCGTAGAACGTGAAGAAGATCTGCACGTCCCAGCCGAGTGCGGCGGCAGTCGAGGCGAGGATGAACGGCGGATAGGCCCAGTCGAGCGTGCCCTTGGTGGCGATGATCGCCATCGAGGCAGTCTTGCTTTCCTGGATTTCCTTGAGCTTCTCTTCGATCTTGCCGGGCAGGATTTCGTCCAGGCGCTGGCGGATCAGGTCGTCGACGACGGCGATGTCAGGTGTTGCACCCATGTGTCTCTCCTTAAGTCTTGTCGTTGGTTCGGCGGTTGAACCTAGTTATTACGATGATCATAGTTATTGCGGCGCGGCACAGTAGATATTGTTCTTATGATTCCATAACGTGCAATAATTGGCCGCAATTTCCAAGAAAAACAAAGGGCGCCAGCCGGCGCCCATCGTCCCGCAGGCAGCCCGCCGCCTACTTCCGCTTGATGAAGAACTCGAATTCCTTGTTGTTTTCGGCGGAGGAAAGAAGATCGTTGCCAGTCTGCTTGGCGAAGGCCTGGAAATCCTTTACCGAACCAGGATCCGTGGCGATGATGCGCAGCACCTGACCGGAGGTCATCTCGGCCAGCGCCTTCTTGGCACGCAGAATCGGCAACGGGCAATTCAGGCCGCGGGCATCCAGTTCCTTATCGAAATTCATGGCGTTTCCTTGTTGGTGATGGTTGATGAAAAATCTTTTGCGTTCTAATCAGAAAATAATAGTCCGATCAATGCATTTTCGGCAACAAAATTTGTTGTTGCAAGGCATCAGTTTCATCTAGGCGACCGACTGGTAGTAGAGGTTTTGCGGGTGGCTGGCCTGGGCGAAGAAGAACCAGCGCTCGACCAGCAGGCCGGCGTACTGCACCGCGAACGCGACGACGAGGACGGGCGCGCGCTCCCACGTCTCCATCATGACCGCGGCGAGCATGGCCAGCGGCAGCGCAAACACGGCGACCAGGAACAGCCATCGGGCTGTGCGCATGCCGGCGGCCGACTTGCCGTGGAAGAAGTCGCGCGTATTGAACGAACCGCCCATCGCCCCCTGCGTCTTCTGCACGATGCGCGGGTGCTTGACGCCAATCGCTGATTGCAGCGTCGACTTGGGCTTCAGACGGGCATTGCGGATCAGCGACGCGCCGCGACTGACGAGGCCGGTAATCGTGATGACGAGCGCCCATCCCGCGAAGAAGCGCACCAGATCAGGTGCCGCGAGGCTCGCGAATAGCGCCGCCAGCACGAAACCCGAGGCGCCGCCCAGGAGAATGTAGTTCGCGACCGTGAGCGGCGTGTGCCACTCGCGCAGGAAGCGCAGGCAGGCGTAGATCATGCCGGTACATACGAAGAGCGTGAAGGCCAGAACGGTGCCCACGGTGCCGAGAATCGCGGTCACGTTGACCGGCGCGCCCGTGGGCAACTGCGCGAGCACAGGATTGAAGTCCAGCCAGTGGGCAATGCCGTAGAGGAAGACGGTGCCCATGAACGCGGGCAGCACGATCACTTCGCGCGACAGCCACGAGGTGCGCCACTGTGTGGCGGCGCGCCACGCGCGCTCCGGACGGCCCAGGTGGAAGAACGAAGCGATCAGGCCGCCGGTAAGGAAAACCAGCGCCAGCGCGCTGCCAATGGCATAGAACTCGTCGGGCTGCTTCGGCAGCAGGTCGAACGCGGCATACGACTCGACCGTGAACAGCGCCAGGAACAGGCCCTGGCCGATACCGATCAGTGTCGTGAGGAAGATGACGGAGAAGGCGGGTTTCATCGGATCACCAACTCGTGACGTCGTCGAGCGACGGCTCGGCGCGGTCGGGCTTGGGCAGCAGTCCGTCGATCTTGAGGGGATTGTCGGCGCGCTCGATCTCGTCCACGCGGATGCGCAGCTTGATCTTGCGCCGGGGTAGATAGTGATTGGCCGGACTGGTGCCCCACTCGGGCATCAGCTGGTAGCCGCCGGCTTCGCGAATGGCATGGCTGACTTCCGACTCCGGATCGTGGATGTCGCCGAACAGCCGCGCCGAGGTCGGGCAGGCGCGCACGCAGGCGGGCCGGCGTTCCTCGTCGGTCATGGACTTGTCGTAGATGCGATCGACGCAGAGCGTGCACTTCTTCATCACCTTCTGCGACTCGTCGAATTCGCGCGCGCCGTAGGGGCAGGCCCACGAACAATACTTGCAGCCAATGCACTTGTCGTAGTCGACGAGGACGATGCCGTCCTCCTTGCGCTTGTACGACGCGCCGGTCGGGCACACCGGCACGCAGGGCGGGTCCTCGCAGTGCAGGCAGGACTTCGGGAAGTGCACCGTCTCGGTGTTCGGGAACGCGCCGACCTCGAAGGTCTGCACGCGGTTGAAGAACGTACCGGTCGGATCCTTGCCGTAGGGGTTCTGATCCACCATCGGACCGGCCTCGCCCGAGGTGTTCCATTCCTTGCAGTTGGTCACGCAGGCGTGGCAGCCGACGCAGACGTTGAGGTCGATCACGAGCGCCAGTTGCGTCATTTGGCACCCCGCTTGCCCGCGAAGAAGTTCCAGAGGCTCCTGCGCTCGTCCTGTCCCGGATAGGGTTTCAGCGGCTCGAACTGCGGCTCGGTGCGCTGTTGCTCGCACGGCGCACCATCGGGACTGACTTTCGCGATGCGCACGCGCACGTCGAACCAGGCGGCCTGGCCAGTGATCGGATCGGAGTTCGACACCTTGCCAGCGCCGCCCGGCAGCTCCTCCGAGATCAGGTGGTTGAGCAGGAAGCCCTGCTGCGATTCGTTCGCGTCGGGCGTCAGATTCCACGCGCCGGCCGCCTTGCCGATGGCATTCCAGGTCCACACCGTGCCCGGCTCGACCGCCTCGGAATGCTTGGCCATGCACTTGACCTTGCCCCACTGCGACTCGACCCAGATCCAGTCGTTGTCCTCGATGCCATGGACGCGCGCCGTGTGCGCATTCACGTAGAGAAGATTGTGGGCGTGGATCTGCCGCAGCCAGGCGTTCTGCGAATCCCAGGAGTGGTACATCGCCATCGGCCGCTGCGTGATCGCCGCCAGCGGATACTTGTGCTTGTCGGTCGCCTGCCCTTCCAGCGTGTCGTAGTAGAAGGGCAACGGATCGAAGTAGGTCTCGACGCGCTTGGCCAGATGCGCCGGCGGCTTGCGCGTGAAGCCCTTGCCCTGCGCCGCGGCGCGAAACTTCTGCAACACCTCGGAATAGATGTTGATCAGGATCGGCTCGGCGTAGCGCGTGATGCGGTTGCGCTGACTCCATTCGAGATAGCCCTTGTTCCAGTTGCGCATGTACTGGTAGCTCTTGGGCAATTCGTAGTGGAAGACGCAATCGTTCTTGGCATACATCTCCCACTGGTTCGGGTTCGGCTCGCCGCGCAGGCTCTTCTCGCCGCCGCGCCCGCGCCAGCCGGACAGGAAGCCGATGCCCGAGCCGGGCTCGGTTTCGTAGTTGACGATGAAATCGGGATAGTCGCGGTACTTGCGCGCGCCCTCCTTCGTGACGAAGGCAGGCAGCTTCAAGCGCGTGGCAAGTTCGATCAGCACTTCCTGGAACGGCTTGCACTCGCCCATCGGCGGTACCACAGGAATGCGCACCGAATCGACCGGACCGTCGAACTCCGAGATCGGCCGATCGAGGATCGACATCACGTCGTGGCGTTCCAGGTAGGTCGTGTCGGGCAGGATCAGGTCGGCAAACGCCGTCATCTCCGACTGGAAGGCGTCGCAGACGACAATGAAGGGAATCTTGTACTCGCCGTTCTCGTCCTTGTCGTTCATCATCCTGCGGACCTCGACCGTGTTCATGGTCGAGTTCCAGGCCATGTTGGCCATGAAGATCATCAGGGTGTCGATCTTGTACGGATCGCCGCGCCAGGCATTGGTAATGGCGTTGTGCATGAGCCCGTGCACCGACAGCGGATACTCCCAGGAGAAACCCTTGTCGAGCCGTACCGGGCTGCCGTTCTCGTCGACGAACAGGTCATCGGGATCGGCCGGCCAGCCGAGCGCCATGCCGTCGAGTGGCCGGTTCGGCTGCACCGCCTTCGGGTGGTTGGGCGTGCGCGCGCAAGGCGGGATCGGGCGCGGGAACGGTACCTTGTGGCGGAAACCGCCGGGCCGGTCGATGGTGCCCAGCAATGACATCAGAATACCGAGCGCGCGGATGCTCTGGAAGCCGTTCGAGTGCGCCGCGAGGCCGCGCATGGCATGGAAGGCGACCGGGTTGCCGGTAATGGTGTCGTGCTCGACGCCCCAGGAGTCAGTCCAGGCGATCGGCAGTTCGATGCGCTGGTCACGCGCGGTGACGCCCATTTCGTAGGCGAGGCGGCGGATGGTGTCGGCCGGCACGCCGGTGACGCCTTCCGCCCACTCGGGCGTGTATTGCTCGACGCGCTCCTTGAGCAGCTGGAACGAGGGCTTGACGCGCGTGCCGTGGATGTCGAACTCGCCAAACAGGAAAGGGTCGGCGCCGGGCTTGTGCGTGACCACCGGCTTGTTCGTTGCGCGGTCCCACCAGAGCTTGTCCTGCGGGTCGTAGCAGGCCTCTTCCTCCGGCACCTCGGTGCGCAGGAACATGCCGAACTCGTCGCTCTTCTCGTCGGCATTCACGAGCTGGCCGGCATTGGTGTAGCGGACCAGAAAGTCGCGGTCGTAAAGACCCTTGCCGATGATCTCGTGCAGGAAGGCGAGCAACAACGCGCCGTCGGTGCCGGGCCGGATAGGCACCCATTCGTCGGCAATGGCCGAGTAGCCGGTGCGCACCGGATTGATGGAGACGAAGCGGCCGCCGTCGCGCTTGAACTTCGAGATGGCGATCTTGAGCGGGTTCGAGTGATGGTCCTCGGCCGTGCCGATCATCACGAACAGCTTGGCGCGGTCGAGGTCGGGCCCGCCGAATTCCCAGAACGAGCCGCCGATGGTGTAGATCATGCCGGCGGCCATGTTCACCGAACAGAAGCCGCCGTGCGCCGCGTAGTTGGGCGTGCCGAACTGGCGCGCAAAAAGGCCGGTCAGCGCCTGCATCTGGTCGCGGCCGGTGAACAGCGCGAATTTCTTCGGGTCGGTTGCGCGGATCTTGCCGAGCCGCTCCGCCAGCGTCGAGAACGCCTCTTCCCAGGAGATCGGCTCGAATTCGCCGGCACCGCGCTCGGCCCCGGCCTTGCGGCGCAGGGGTTTGGTCAGGCGCGCCGGCGAATACTGCTTCATGATGCCGGAGCTGCCTTTTGCGCAGATCACGCCCTTGTTCAACGGATGGTCTGGATTTCCATCGATGTAGCGCACTTCGCCGTCCCGCAAATGCACGCGTATGCCGCAGCGGCACGCGCACATGTAGCAGGTGGTTTTCTTGATCTCCTCGACGCCCGGCATGGTCTCTCTTGGGGCTAATTAGAAATTTGCGATATTCTGGCAGCGTTATCGCCAAACCAACAGGCAAAACTTCTTATTTGTGGATAAGCCATGGCACAAACACCTCCTGACTTCACGGATATCGAGATCAAGCTCGTCGGCCAGACCCTGCGGGAACGCTATGGTCGCGACGTTGACATCCAGCTGGCCGAAGCGGAAGTGCAACTCGATCCCGAAGGCGAGCAACTGACCACCTGCGCCGTCGCATACTGGCAGGAACGCGGCGCCCACTTCGTCGTCTTCAAGCTCGCCCCGAGCAGGTTCAGGGCGCAGTTCTTCTACAGCGAAGCGACGCAATACGGCACCGGCAAGGACAGCTTCGACAACCTCGGCGATTGCGTGATCACGCTGCTGCAGGTGCAGGCCGACCACGAGGCGCAGATGCAGGGCATCCGCTCAGGCATGACGCGGCTCGATATCAAGGAAGACAGCGGCGACGGTTACACTGGTCCGCTGGTGATCTGAGCCGATGAAGATCTGCATCGTTTCCGACAGCCACGACCGCGGGCCGATGCTCGCCGCGGCGGTCGAGGCCGCGAAGGCGGACGGTGCCGAAGCGGTGATCCACTGCGGCGACCTGATCGGCGTGAACACCGTCAAGGCCTCGATGAAGTTCGGCCTGCCGCTGCACGTGATCCACGGCAACAACCTCGGCGACCTCGTGGCACTGGCGCGCCTGTCGTGCGACTCGGAAGGCCAGCTGCATTACCACGGGCGCGACGCCACGCTGGAACTCGGCGGCCGCCGCATCTTCGTCACGCACTACCCGCACTATGGGCACGCGATGGCGTGCACCGGCGACTACGACCTCGTCTGCTGCGGCCACAGCCACAAGCCGGAAGTCCGCCATCAGGCCAACGTGAAAGGTGGACAGACCTGGCTGGTCAATCCGGGCACGGTGGCCGGTCTGGGCGCGCCAGCTGCGACCTGGATACTTGGCGATCTGTCGGCACTGACTTTCGATGTGCGGCCGGTGCCGGCCTGATCGCCCGGCATTCTGTGCCTCTATCAGCAGATAGAAAAGTTTTTCCGGCAATACTCCTTCTGGGCGAAGCGCCTGCTGCAACGCACACGGTAGAATCGCCGCCGTTCGTCCGAACACCCTTTCCCGGAGACTCGCTGTGACAGCTCCCATCGCAACGAACCAGACGATCCTGATCGTCGGCGGCGGCATCAGCGGCATGACGGCCGCGCTCGAAGCCGCCGAGTGCGGCAAACAGGTCATCATGGTCGAGAAGAACCCGGCGCTCGGCGGCCGCACCGCCCAGCTTTATCGTTACTTCCCCAAGATGTGCCACCCCACCTGCGGGCTGGAGATCAATCTCAAGCGCATCAAGGGCAACCCGAACGTCAAGGTGATGACGATGACCGAGGTTACGGCCGTCGTGGGTAGCAGAGGCAACTACGGCGTCACGCTCAAGGTCGCGCCGCGCTTCATCAACGAGAAGTGCACCGCCTGCGGCGACTGCGGACGCGCGGTCAAGGCCGAGGTGGACGACGCCTTCAACTATGGGCTGCGCAAGGTCAAGGCAGCCTACCTGCCGCACGTGATGGCGCATCCGCTGCGCTACGTGATCGACCCGTCCATTGTCGGCACGGCCGACGGCGAAGCCGCGAAGAGCGCCTGCAAGTACGGCGCCGTCGATCTCGGCATGAAGGAAGAGACGATCCAGCTCAACGTCGGTGCCGTGGTTTGGGCCACCGGCTGGCGTCCCTTCGACGCCAACAAGATCCAGCCCTACGGCTACGACCGCTACGACAACGTCATCACCAGCGTCGAGTTCGAGCGCCTGGCCGACCCGCACGGCCCTACCGGCGGCAAGATCCTGCGTCCCTCGGACGGCAAGGAGGCGAAGAATGTCGCCTTCATCCAGTGCGCCGGTTCGCGCGACGAGAACTACCTGCGCCACTGCTCGCGCATCTGCTGCATGGCAACGCTGAAGCAAACCCAGTACGTACGCGAAGCCTTCGGCGACGAGGGCAAGTCGACGGTGTACTACATCGACATCCGCGCCATCGACCGCTTCGAGGATTTCTACGCCAAGGTCTGGCAGGACAAGACGGTGAGCTTCATCAAGTCCAAGGTCGCCCGCATCGCCGAGAACAGGGCCAACGGCAATCCGGTCCTGCATGGCGTCAATACCGAGGGTTACCACCGCTACGCCACCGAGCATGACCTGGTCGTGCTGGCGGTCGGCATGGAACCCGAGGTCAAGGGCATCAAGCTGCCTGACGATGTCGTGGTCGATTCGTCCAACTTCATCGAGGGCTCCAAGGACGGCGGCATGTCCGGCGCCGGCGCCGCGGCCAGCCCGCTGGATGTAAACCGCGCCGTGCAAAGCGCCACGGCCGCCTCGCTGAAGGCCATCCAGGTGATCCACAAGACTGCTTCGACGGAGGCCGCGTAATCATGGCCGATATGAAAACTGCTGCCTACATCTGCACCGGCTGCGGCATCGGCGACGTGCTCGATGTCAAGGGCCTGGAAGGCGCCGCCAAGAAGGACGGCAAGATGGCCGAGGTCAAGAGCCATCCCTTCCTGTGCAATGCCGAAGGCGTCCAACTGATCAAGGACGACATCGCCAACAACGCCGTCACCCACGTCTGCATCGCCGCTTGCTCGCGGCGCGCCAAGGTCGAAGCGTTCAGCTTCCCCGGTATCGCCGTGTCGCGCGCCAACCTGCGCGAGGGCGTGATCTGGATCGTGGCCGAAGGCTCGGACCACGACGAGATCCGCCAGGAAATGGCCGAAGACTACGTGCGCATGGGCTGCGCCGAGGTCAAGAAGATGATCGTGCCCGGCGGCAACGTCAAGGAATCGTCGAGCAAGCGCATCCTGGTCGTCGGCGGCGGCATGTCGGGCATGACCGCCGCGCTCGCCGCGGCCGATGCCGGCTACGAAGTGGTGATCGTCGAGAAGAGCGCCGAACTCGGCGGCTTCGCGAAGAACCTCGTCAAGCGCGTGCCCTTCTCCGGACCCTACGCGGAACCGCAGCCAACCGGCGTCGCCGAGATGGCGGCAAGAATCGGCGCCAATCCGCGCATCAAGGTGCACCTCAATTCCACGCTCGCCGAAACGGCCGGTGCGCCGGGCCGGTTCAAGGCCAAGGTCGCGCAGGAGTCGGGCGCCGTCACCGAGGAACTCGTCGGCGCCATCGTCCAGGCCACGGGTTTCACGCCTTACGACATCAACAAGCTGACGGAACTCGGCGGCGGCCAGGCCAACGTGGTCGACCAGGCCGGCCTGGAAGCGCTGGCCAAGGCTGCCAACGGCGGCGCCATCAAGCGCGCCGACGGCAAGGAAGTGAAGTCGGTGGTCTTCGTGCAGTGCGCCGGCCAGCGCGGCTCGGGCGGCAACGGCAGCGGCCAGCACCTCGAATACTGCTCCGGCCACTGTTGCGCCACCAGCATCAAGCAGGCGATGTACTTCAAGGACACCAATCCGGACATCGACACGGTCGTCATGTACCAGGACCTGCGCGTGCCGGGCATGGGCGAGGATTTCTACCGCAGCGCCCAGAAGAAGGGCGTGATCTTCACCAAGGGCAAGGTCGGCAAGGTTGCCGGCGGCACGAGTTGCAAGGTCGATTTCCGTGACCTGATCCTCGACGAGGACACGTCGGTCGATGCCGACCTCGTGGTGCTCGCCACGGGCATGGTGCCGAACGCCGGCGTCAATCTCGACGACTGGACCGCCACCGTGACGCTGGCCGAAGGCGGCGATGAAGCGGCCAAGGCCAAGGTCGTGGAAATGAGGAAGGGTTCGGTGCTCAAGCTTGAGTACCGCCAAGGCCCGGACATGCCGCAGTTCAAGTACGGCTTCGCCGACTCGCATTTCATCTGCTTCCCGTACGAAACGCGCCGCACCGGCATCTACGCCGCCGGCCCGGCCCGCCGGCCGATGGACATGCTGCAGGCGCAGGAAGACGCCACCGGCGCCGCGCTGAAGGCGATCCAGGCGGTCGAAAACGTCGAAAAGGGTCGCGCCGCGCACCCGCGTGCTTGGGACCTCTCGTTCCCGACCGCACGCCTCGAAGGCTGTACGCAATGCAAGCGCTGCACGGTCGAATGCCCGTTCGGCGCCATCGACGAGGACGAGAAGCGCTTCCCGGTCTTCAACGAGGAACGCTGCCGTCGTTGCGGCACCTGCATGGGCGCCTGCCCGGTGCGCGTGATCTCCTTCGAGAACTACTCGGTCGACACGGTCGGCAGCCAGGTCAAGGCGGTCAACGTTCCCGAGGAATTCGAGGAGAAGCCGCGCATCCTGCTGCTCGCCTGCGAGAACGACGCCTACCCGGCGCTCGACATGGCCGGTATCCAGCGCCTCTCCTACTCGGCCTACGTCCGCGCCATTCCAGTGCGCTGCCTCGGCTCGGTCAACACCATCTGGATCACGGACGCGCTGAACTCCGGCTACGATGGTGTGATGATGATGGGCTGCAAGAAGGGCGACGACTACCAGTGCCACTTCGTCAAGGGCTCCGAACTGGCCAGCTACCGCATGAGCAAGATTGGCGATACGCTGAAGCAGATGGGTCTCGAGGAGGAGCGCGTGGTCACGCACGAAGTGGCGATCACCGACCATGAGCGGGTCGCCAAGCTCATCAACGATTACACAGCGCAGATCCAAGAGATCGGCCTGTCGCCGATGAAATTCTGAGGACCGGGACCATGAGCGATCTCAACACTCAAGCCGTGGCGCGCTACAAGAACAGCTTCCTCAGGGAAGTCGAGGAGCGCGTCGAGGAAGGCCACTGGGTCAAGATGTGCATGCAGTGCGGCGTCTGCGCCGGCTCCTGCCCGTTCGGCCCGCACTGGGAGCATTCGCCGCAGAAGATCTTCATGATGATCCGCGCCGGCAAGCGCGACGAAGTCCTGAAGACCGACTCGATGTGGATGTGCACCTCCTGCTACAACTGCATCGCGCGCTGCCCGCGCAAGCTGCCGATTACCCACATCATGCACGGCCTGGCGAACTACTCGTACCGCCTCGGCCTGTCGCCCAAGGGGCAGCCCAACCAGGCCATCGCCAGACTGTTCTGGAACAACGCCGTCAAGAGCGGCCGCGTCAATGAACTCACGTTCTCGCTGGCCATGTACTTCAAGGACGGCATCGTCCAGGGCATCAAGAACTCGCTGGCGATGCAGGGCATCGGCCTGGGGCTCATGAAGGCGAAGCGCCTGAACCCGATGGAGATCCTCGGCGGCCACACCTGCAAGGACAAGGGGAACATCCAGAAGATGATCGCCAAGGCCCGCGAAATCGAAGACCGCCGCCGCGGCCTCGCCTGACAGGAGATAGAGAAGCATGGCCAAGAAACAGTACGCGTTCTACCCCGGCTGCTCTTCCCAGAAGGGCGCCTCGGCGTCGAACTTCCTGACCTCGATCGGCGTGATGTGCGAGAAGCTCGACATCCAGCTGAACGAGATTCCCGACTGGAACTGCTGCGGCGCGTCGATCGGCTACGCCGAAGGCGGCGAGCTGCCGCGCCTGGTGCTCAACGCCCGCAACCTCGCGCTGACCGAACAGGCGATGCCGGGCATGGACATGGTGTCCGGCTGCCCGGCCTGCTGGCTGTCCAGCCGCGAAACGGCCGAGCGCCTGCACGAATCGCAGAGCCTGCTCGCCGAAACCAACGAAGCGCTCAAGGAAGCTGGTCTCAACCTCAAGGGCCACGTGCACGCCCGCCACATGACCGAAGTCCTGATCGAGGACATCGGCTACGAAGCGATGAAGGCGCCGGTCGTGAAGCCGCTCGACGGCCTCAAGATTGCCGGCTACGTCGGCTGCCAGACCAACCGCCCGTTCGGCATTGCCGGCGAGTCCTTCGAGAATCCGAAGTACCTCGACAAGATGATCGAGACCGTCGGCGCCGAAGCGGTCAAGTACGACCAGAAGGTCACGTGCTGCGGTGGCGCGCTGGCTTTCTCCGAGCCGGACAAGGCGCAAAAGCAGATCCGCGACATCGTCGAGTCCGCCTACGACAGTGGCGCCGACATGATCGTCACGCCCTGCCAGTTGTGCCAGGCCAACGTCGAGATCTACCAGTCCGAGATCAACAAGAAGCAGGGCACGAAGTTCAGCATGCCGGTCGTGTATTACACGCAGCTGATGTCGATCGCCTACGGCGGCTCGGCTGCCGAAGCGGGTCTCAACGGCCAGTTGATCAAAGCCGAAAAACTTGCGAAGATGGCGACCAAATAGAAGCCACGCGCTCAGGGATGGCGAACGGCCGGGGAAACCCGGCCGTTTGCTTTTCCGGATCCGCCGCGCGGCGCGCCACGGGGGCTGACTTTCGTCCGTCAGGAGAACCCGAAGCGCTTCTCCGTGAACAGCCTCACACAGGCATCCACGACGTCGGCGTCGAACAGCACTCCCCTTCCCGTCCTGATTTCGCCGAGTGCCGACTCGACGCCCAGTCCTGCCCGGTAGGGCCGGTGGGTCGTAATGGCCTCCACCACGTCCGCGACCGCCAGGATGCGCGACTCGATCAGCAAAGCCTGGCCCTGCACGCCCAAAGGATAGCCGGAGCCATCGAGGCGCTCATGGTGCTGGCGCACGACGTCGGCAAGCGGCCAGGGAAAGTCGATGGATCTGAGTATCTCGTACCCCGCATCGACGTGTCCCTTGATGAGCTCGAATTCGATGGCAGTTAACCGGCCGGGCTTGCTGAGGATTTCAGCCGGCACCTGAATCTTGCCGATGTCATGACACACGGCGGCCAGGTGCAGGCCCAGGACGCGGTCCTGGGCGAGCCCCAGTTCTGTCGCGATGGCCGTCGACAGATGGGCGACGCGGCGCTGGTGACCGGCGGTATACGGATCGCGAAGCTCGACGATGCTGGCCAGCGCCTGGATGGTCGCCTCCATGGTCGCCTGCAGCCGGCGCTGTCCCTTCTCGCGGTCGATGCGCGCACGCAGGGTGCCGATGCCGTAGCCCAGGTCGTTCGCGAGTTCGGTCAGCAGTTCGACCTCTTCATCGTCGAACGCCGCCGGGTCGCTGGAGTAGATGGACAGCGCGCCGAGAATCGTGCCCTCGCTCGCTACCGGCAGCGTGACCGCCGAACGGCAGCCCTGCTCGTGCAGCCGGGGACCGCAAACGACGTAGCCGGCATCGGCGATGATGTCGTGCGAAACGCGTGCGCGACCCTCACGGACGACGGCTGCCGGGGCGTCGCAGGTGCCGCCGTCGCCGCAGGGCCAGCCGCGCAAGTCGCCAGGCCCGGCCCAAGCCTTGGTCGATAGCGTCCGGCCATCGGCCTCGATCAGTCCGATCCAGGCGACGGTATGCCCGCCCGAGTCGACAATGACCCGACACATCTGATCGAGCAGTTCCTGCTCGTCTGCGGCGCGCACCAGCGCCTGGTTGCCGTCGCTCAGCGTGCCGAGGACCCGATTCATTCGTTTCACGCGGATCTCGCGCCGGCGCAGTTGCTCTTCCGCGCGAACCAGGTCAGTGACATCGCGGCCCACCGCCAGCAGCCCGCTTACCTTTCCGCCAGGGTCACGCTCGGGGACGATGATGTACTGGAGGTTGAGCTTCTCGCCACGCGCGTTGATCCAGTCGAATTCCACGGACTCGCGCTGGCCCGTTGCCAACACGCGCCGCAGCGCTTCGGCATACGTTTCGTTCAGCGGCCGCGGCACTCTGGGAATCGCGCCGGCCGGCACATTGACGACTTCGCCGGCCGACAACCCGCTCACCTCTTCCCAGGCGGGATTCACGAACGTGCGGTGCAGGGCCGAGTCGTACCGAACGACCAGGTCAGGCATGATCTCGACCAGCATCCGGTACTGCTGCTCGCTCCGGATGAGCGCCTGCTCGGTCCGCTTGCGCTCGGTGATGTCAGTCAGCATCCCGAACGTGCCGGTGAATCTTCCCTCACCGTCGATCAGCGGCGTCGCGGCAACGAGCACCCAGAGCGGCTGCCCGTTCTTGCGCCGCAGGCGCATCTCGTAGTCCTCGGACTGCCCCTGCCTGCGCAACTCGATCCGTTCCGAATAGGCCGAGGCATCCTCCGCGAACATGAACTCCGCCAGCGGACGGCCCACGACCTGCTTCTGTTCGTAGCCCAGAAGCTCTGCGACTCTCGGGTTGACGAAAGTCGTCACGAGGTCGGGGCCCAGCACCCAGACGCCCTCGCGCGTCGTTTCCAGAATGCGCCGGTAGAGTTCTTCGTTGTCGTGCACGATCTGCGTCTCCCTCGAGGACATCGTAGCGCAAGTTCCGGCCAGTGTCTGTGCGGCGCGAGGGTTGGTCGATACCGATCATTCGGATAACATCGCATTTGGAAGGGGAATCATCCGTTGCGGATTTCTTCCACAAGGCATTGGTCGTGAGCACATCAACACAGGAACCCATACGTACCGTTTTCATCGTCGATGACGAAGAAGCCATGCGCAATGCGCTGCGGCGCGCGCTGGTCCGCGGCGGCCTGGTGGTCGCCACCTTCGCTTCCGGCCCCGAGTTCCTCGACAGTTACCGCCCGACGCAGAATGCCTGCCTGCTGCTCGACATCAAGATGCCGGGCATGACCGGGCTGGAGGTGCAGGCGATCCTGAACGAACGCCTCATCGACCTGCCGGTGATCTTCCTCACCGGCGCGGCCGACGTTCCCGCAGCCGTGCAGGCCATGAAGGCCGGCGCCAGTGACTTTCTCGAAAAGCCGTTCGACAACAACGATCTCGTTGCGCGCGTGCACCGCTGCATCGATGCCCATGCGCGCTGGACGCCCAAGCACGACGACCGCTACGCGCGTGGTCTGGCGCTGCTGACGCCGCGCGAAGCCGAAGTGCTGCAATTGATGCTCACCGGCATGACCAGCAAGGTGATCGCAAGAAAGTTGGGCGTCAGCAACCGCACCATCGACATCCATCGCGCCCGGGTGATGGACAAGATGCAGGCGGCAACGCTGGCTGAACTTGTGCGGATGGAGTTGTCCCGCGACGCCGCCTAGGGCCGGTCTAGGTGTGAAGCCTTAGCCAGAGGCGGTACGCCAGGATCAGCAGGAAGCCGCCGGGCAGGACCACCGCCGACAGATACAGGACGTAATCCCAAATCGTCTGGCGGTGACTGACTGCGGCGGCGGTTCTTGCTGGGCGGGGGCGCACTCTCATGATCTCGGTCTCTTCGGCTTCACCTCATGTTGATTGCAGCTTAGGGAATCCCCGGCGCGAAGGAAATCCGTACGGATACCTATGGCCCGCGCACTGCACTGCAGTACGGGCTGCCTACTGCGCCGTCAGCCGGCGATAGATGTCGGCGATCTTGACCGGCAGCTTGCCGACCTCGTCGAGCACGGTGTAGGCGGCCGGACCGTACATCCGCTTGAGATAATCGGGCCCGTGGCGGTCGATGGTGACGCAGTAGCTGCGGATGCCCTGCCGGCGCGCTTCCTGCAATGCCTGGCGCGTGTCCTCGATGCCGTAGGTGCCGCGGTACTCGTCGCCGAAATCGTCGGGCCGGCCGTCGGAGAGCGTGACCAGCAGCTTGTGGCGCACGGGGCGTGCGGCGAGCAGCTTCGTCAGGTGGCGGATCGCGACGCCCATGCGCGTGTAGTCCCTGGCCTCGATGCCGGCGATGCGGCTCCGCACCGCTTCGTCGTAACGTTCGCCGAATGCCTTGATGCGGTAGATGTCGCAGCGCGTACGCGTCCAGCCCGAGAAGCCGTAGATGGCATAGTCGTCGCCGAGCGCTTCCAGCGCTTCACAGAGCATGATCAGCGCTTCGCGCTCGGCATCGTTCACCCAGCCCTTGGTCGAGCCGCTCATGTCGACCATGAACATCGCCGCCATGCTGCGTTCGTTGCGGATGCGCCGGCAGAACAGGCGCGGCGAAGGTTCGGCGCCGCTCCGGCGGTCGATGTGCGCGTCCACCTGCGCATCGAGGTCGATCTCCTCGCCTTCCGGCTGACGACCCAGCACGCGGTCCTCGCCGCGCACGGCCTCGAAGCGCCGGCGAATCTGGCCGATCAGCGCGCAGTAGCGCTGCCCAACTTCGTTCACGTAGCCGGCATCGCCGGGTTTCACCTCGGCCTCGTAGACATGGCACCAGCCCTTGCGATAGGCGCTGCGGTGGTAGTCCCATTCGTCGTAGCGGCAATTGGCCTCGCGATCGTTGTGCAGTTCCGGCCCCGGCCCCTGTTTGTCGGTCGGCAGCCAGCCTCCGGGGCCGGCCGGACTCAGGACCTCCGGCGGCAATTCCCCGAGGTCCTGCACCAGCGACTGAGCGGCGCCCTGCGCATCCGGCGGCAGTGCCACCAACTCGCCATCGACGCGTACTTCCAGTGCGCCATCTTCGCCGGACACGATGTCGAGCACCGCCTCGCCACTTTGCCTGCTGCCGCCCGCGGCCTTGAGCGCGGCCAGCGCGTTGCGCAGCACTATCGTTTCCTTCGCGATGCGCTCGGCGCGCACGCGCCGCGCTGCCGTCGGATCGAGCGTGCCGACGAAAGTCAGTCCCGGTGGTACGCCGTGCGAGGCAAGGAAATCCGGCAGCAGGGAGATGCTGTCTTCGACAGTCGCGGATGCACGCCCGAGCCGCGCCATGGCCGAGCCGAGTTCCTCCGGCCACGGCCCGCGCAGCGCCGCCATCTCGACGCCAAGGCCGGGCAGTTCATCGGCGATGCGCGCTTCGAGCCGTACCGCTTCCAGCACCGCGAGCCACTGCAGCGCACGTTGCCGATCCGGCAGCGACGTGATTGCTGCATCGATGTCCGCGTTGAAGGTGCCATAGCGCGTCTGCGCCCACAGCAGCGCCGCGGTGGCGAGGTAGAGGCGCCGGTTGTCGTCGGCATGCCGCAATGTCGCAAGTTGCTCGGGCAGGAAGATCGTGTCGGTGTCGGTCCATGCAGTCTTGCCGGCGCGCAAGGCGAGCGGCCGGCCCGAGAGGCCCTGAACGAAGCGTGCGACGCGGCCTTCGACCTCGGTGAAGCGCGCTGACGCAGTGCCGCTCCGTTCAGCAGCGAAGGCGTCGATGTCGCGCAACCGCTCCATGGCAGGCCGCAAGCCCTCGCGGTCGTAGCTGTCGAGCCCCGCCAGCACCCAGGCGGCGAAGCCTTCGTCGCCCAGCAGTTCAAGCGCACGCGGCGCCAGCGCGACGACCTGGTAGCCGATCTCGGCATAGGTCTGCGCCGCCACGCCGGCCCAGCGCAGCACGAGTTCCTGGCGCAGCCGGGGCAACGGTTCGAGCGCCGCGGCGAGACGACCGACCGAGCGGTGCGAGGGCGAGGCGAAGAGGAGCTGGTCGAGCCGCTCCTCCAGTTCGTGTTCGAAGAGCTTCCTAAAAGACGGCCCGGACAAGGTCATCGAGCGTCTGCGTCATGTCCGGGTCGTCGGTCAGCGCCCGGGCGATGGCCGCCGTCGCGGCCTCGGTCGGCGTCCTGCCAGCACTGACAATTTGCGCCGCATGCACGAGCAGGCGCGTGCTGGCGCCCTCATCCAGACCCTGGCCCTTGAGGTTGCGCGTCAGTTCGCCGAGCTTGACCAGCTTGCGCGCGATCACCGCGTCGACGCCGCCCTCGGCCACGACGATCCGCGCTTCCAGTTCCGGCGCGGGGTAGTCGAACTCCATGGCCACGAAACGTTGCCGCGTGCTCGGCTTGATCTCCTTGAGGATGCTCTGGTAGCCGGGGTTGTAGGAGATCACCAGCATGAAGTCGTCGGGCGCGGGCAGCAGTTCACCGCGCTTGTCGATCGTGAGCACGCGCCGGCTGTCGGCGAGCGGGTGGATCACGACGGTGGTGTCCTTGCGCGCCTCGACGATCTCGTCGAGGTAGCAGATGGCGCCGGCGCGCACGGCCGCAGTGAGCGGCCCGTCCATCCAGACCGTCTCGTCGCCGATGATGAGGTAACGGCCGAGGAGATCCGCGGTGGTGAGGTCGTCGTGGCACGCGACGGTAACCAACGGCCGCTTGAGCTTCCACGCCATGTACTCGACGAAGCGTGTCTTGCCGCAGCCGGTCGGGCCCTTGAGCAGCACCGGCAGGCGCCGCGCCGCCGCCGCCTCGAACAGCCCGACCTCGTCGCCGACCGGCTGGTAGTAAGGCTCGTCGGCGACGCTGGCGAGTTGCGGCGACAGGAGGTCCATCAACTGGTAGCGCAACTGCCGCCGTCGTCGAAGCCCTCGTCGGCCTCTTCGTACATGCCTTCCTCGTCGCGGGCCAGCCGCTCGGCGGCCTCCCGCTCGATCTGAGCCTGGCGTTCGCGCCACTTCTCGACGCGTGCCTTGGCGGCCTCGTCGTCGAGCGCGATGGTGTTCTCGCCGAACAGCACCTGCTTCAGGAAGCGGAAGGCGAACTGCATGAGTTCGACGTCGTCGGCCATCAGCATGGCCTTCTCGTCGTCGCCGAGCTTGAACAGCTTGCCGAAGGATTCGCTGGAGACGAAGTCGCGGAACGTGTCGACGTCGTAGCAGGCCATGAAGAACAACTGCCGGCTCTTCAGCGAGGGCGCGCCGATGGCGGGGCCGGCGGACTTCTTCTTCAGCACCAGTTGGCGCCAGCCGCGCGCGAAGTCGTCGTATTCCTCGACGCCCTGCTCCTTGCGGTAGTCGGCGATGGTGACCGGGCGATTCACTTCGTGGCCCTTGCAATGGTCTTCCTTGACCAGGGCGTATGAATTGGTATCCGTGTATTCGTCCTGCTTGCGCATCGACAGGAGCGCGACTGGATAGTAGCGGCAGGCCGTGGGACGGTCCTCGTAGACCGAGCAGCCCTCGGGCTTCATGAATCGGCAGGCGGTGCCGTTGTCGACCGGGCGGAACTTGACGCCGGCGATGCCGTCCTTCTCCATCTCGTAGGGCACGGTGTAGTCGCGCAGGAACTGCGTCGAGGTAATGCCGAGCCGCTTCTTCAGCCGGATGACGTCGTAGGGTGTGAGCGAGATGTCGATGTTCGAGCAGCAGGCATTCCAGCAGCCAATGCCCTTGTGGCAGGAGAACTGGATGACGTGTTCGGGGCCGACCATGTTGGGGACGACAGGACTGCCGGGGATCTTCACTTCGGGCTGGGACATGACATAAACCTCGGTACGGACAGGGCGAACGAACGCCCAGAAAGACGCAGGCCGGAGGTCTTTCGACCCCCGGCCTGAGTTTAGCAGCCTAGGCGCTGATTAGTGCGGCGCGGCGGCCTTGAACAGCTTCGACTTATCGACCAGATCGACGTGGGCACGCTTGAAGCAGGTCCACTTCTTCGACTTCTTGTCGTAGATCGAGTTCACGAACACGTGCCAGTTCTTCTCGTCGACGAAGTTCTTGTCGGTGCGATAGTAGAAGCCGGGGTAACGGCTCTCTTCGCGGAACTGGATGTGCTTCATGTGGGCTTCGGCGGTGAGAATCCGGTGATAGTTTTCCCACGCGCGGAGCAGCTCGTGAAGGTCCTTGGCGCGCATCTTCTGGGCGTCTTCCTTCAGCATCTCGAGCTTCTCTTCGGCCACGCCGAGCATCTTGTCGTTGGTGTTGTAGTAGGTGGCAACACCGGCAACGTACTCGTCCATGATCTTCTGGAGACGGAACTGCAGCATCTTCGGCGTGATGTAGTTCGGGTTCACGTCGATGGCGGTCGTGTAGTTCTTGTGCTCCAGGAAGTTCCTGACCGGCTTCCAGATGGCAGCGGCGATTTCCTCGGGCGACTCGTCGAACTCGGGCTTGAGGTCCGGATTGTCGAGGCAGTACTTGACCATTGCCTTGGAGGCCATGCGGCCTTCGGCGTGCGAACCGGAGGAGAACTTGTGGCCGGAGGCGCCCACGCCGTCACCGGCGGTGAACAGGCCCTTGACGGTGGTCATGGAGCGGTAGCCCCAGTTCCAGCCGGACGGCAGGTGCGCCGGCACGCCAGCTTCGCCTTCGGTGGTCGGCGCGCCGAGGTCGGTCGGGCCGGACACCCAGATGCCGCAGCAGCCGGAGTGCGAACCGAGCAGGTAGGGCTCGGTCGGCATCAGCTCGGACATCTTCTTCTCGGGCTCGATGTTCTCGCCAACCCAGATGCCGCACTGGCCGACGCACATGTCGAGGAAGTCTTCCCAGGCTTCGGCTTCGAGGTGCTTCACTTCCTTGGCCGACAGGGTCTCGCGCAGCTTGGCAAGCGCCGTGACCGTGTCCATGTAGATCGGGCCGCGGCCTTCCTTCATTTCCTTCAGCATCAGGTGGTTGCGCAGGCAGGAAGCAGGAACGGCGGCCTGCCCATAGGGCGGGTAGTCGTTCAGCATTTCCTTGTTCTTGGCCATGTAATCTTCGCCGTAGGCGTTGGCGGCCTTGGCCTTGAACAGCAGGAACCAGGCACCAACCGGGCCGTAGCCGTCCTTGAAGCGGGCGGGCACGAAGCGGTTTTCCATCATGGTCAGCTCGGCGCCGGCTTCCGCCGCCATCGAGTAGGTCGAACCGGCGTTCCACACCGGGTACCAGGCGCGGCCCTGGCCTTCACCGACGGAGCGGGGACGGAACAGGTTGACGCAGCCGCCGGCAGCCAGCAGGATGGCCTTGGCCTTGTAGATGTAGATCTTGTTCTCGCGAACCGAGAAACCGGCGGCGCCGGCGATGCGGTGCGGGTCGTTCTTGTCGTTGATCAGGTGCACGATGAAGACACGCTCCTGGATGCGGTCCAGGGTCAGCGCCTTCTTGGCGGCCTCGGCGACGATCCACTTGTAGGACTCGCCGTTGATCATGATCTGCCACTTGCCCGAACGGACCGGCTGGCCACCGTCCTTCAGCGCGGGCAGGCCCTCGCGGATGGACTCGGCGCCGTCGTGACGGACGCCGTTGGCGTCGGTCTTCCAGATCGGCAGGCCCCACTCTTCGAACAGGTGCACGGAGTCGTCGACGTTACGGCCGAGGTCGTAGGCCAGGTCGTCGC
>DATJQH010000132.1:0-22580 GCA_035505955.1 Rhodocyclaceae bacterium | reverse complement strand
GGATCAGGCCGTGCACATAAACGTCGCGGAACGGAATCTTCCCCGTGATGTGCTTCGTCATCATGACCATGCGCGCCACCCAGAAGAAGATGATGTCGAAGCCCGTGACCAGCACCGTTGAAGGCAGGTAGAGATCGAGCGTGGGGTTCGATTTGGCCGGCCACTCGGGCGTCCAGTCGAGCGTCGAGAACGGCCACAGCGCCGACGAGTACCAGGTATCGAGCACGTCGGGATCGCGTTCGAGGCCGCCGGTGTAGCCTTCCTGTTTCGCCAGCGCGTGGGCCTCGGTTTCGTCATGCGCGACGAAACAGCGGCCGTCATCGGCGTACCAGGCGGGAATCTGATGGCCCCACCAGAGCTGGCGCGAGATGCACCAGTCCTGGATATTGTTGAGCCACTGGTTGTAGGTGTTGACCCAGTTCTCGGGTACGAAACGAATCTCGCCGGAAGCGACACATTCGAGTGCCTGGCCGGCAATCGACTTGCCATTCGCGCCGGGCTTGCTCATGGCGACGAACCACTGGTCGGTGAGCATGGGCTCGATGACCGCGTTGGTGCGATCGCCACGCGGCACCATCAGCTTGTGCGGCTTCACGCTGACCAGCAGGCCGTCGATTTCGAGGTCGGCGACGATGGCCTTGCGCGCCTCGTAGCGGTCCATGCCGCGGTAGCGTTCGGCGCCGTGCTCGTTGATGCGCGCGTCGAGCGTGAAGATGCCGATCGGTGTCAGGCCGTGGCGATGGCCGACCTGCCAGTCGTTGAAGTCGTGTGCCGGCGTGATCTTCACGCAGCCGGTACCGAATTCGCGGTCGACGTAATCATCGGCGATGATCGGGATCGTGCGGCCGGTCAGCGGCAGCACGACATGCTTGCCGACGAGCGACCGATAGCGCTCGTCATCCGGGTTGACGGCCACGGCGACGTCGCCGAGCATTGTTTCCGGCCGCGTCGTGGCGACGGTCAGCGCACCGTCGCCTTCGGCGAACGGATACTTGATCTCCCACATGAAGCCGTCTTCTTCCTCGCTGACGACCTCGAGGTCGGAGACGGCCGTGAGCAGTTTCGGGTCCCAGTTGACCAGCCGCTTGCCGCGGTAGATCAGACCTTCCTTGTAGAGGCGGACGAAGGTCTCGGTGACGATCTTCGAGAGGCCCGCATCCATCGTGAAGCGCTCGCGGCTCCAGTCGGGCGAAGTGCCGAGCCGGCGCATCTGGCGCGTGATGGTGCCGCCGGAATATTCCTTCCACTCCCAGACCTTTTCGAGGAACTTCTCGCGGCCGAGGTTGTGGCGCGAAATGCCCTGCGCGTCGAGCTGGCGTTCGACGACGATCTGCGTGGCGATGCCGGCGTGGTCGGTGCCTGGCTGCCAGAGCGTGTTGTCGCCGCGCATGCGGTGGTAGCGCGTCAGCGCATCCATCAGCGTCTGGTTGAAGCCGTGGCCCATGTGCAGCGTGCCCGTGACATTGGGCGGCGGCAGCAGGATGCAGAAATTGTCCTGCTTGTTCGTGTCGAGGCCGGCCTTGAAATAGCCGTTCGACTCCCAGACGGGATACCAGCGCCGCTCGATGTCGGCGGGCTCGAAGCTTTTTGCGAGTTCCATGGGGATTGCGGAGGTACGGCTTGCGGAAATGCGAAGGATTATAAGTGTGCGTTCGCCTCAGTCGTCGCGCACGGCGTACCGCGGGGGCTGACTTTCGCTCTCGGCTTCGACTGCGAGCTGCAGCCATTCCTGCAGCACGGTACGCGCTTCGGCGGTCACTTCGGCGATCAACTGGTCCGACACGCCATCGAGCACCTTGACGACGATCCTTGGCAACTCCTTGTCGAGCCAGGCGGAAAGCTCATCGCTGACCGCGCGCTGCTGTGCGGACAGCCGCTCCAGCATCAGTTCCTGCGCCAGCACCTGGGCGCGTTCCTCCGCGAGTGCCGGCGCGCGCTGTCGTGCCAGCACCTCGGCCTGCTGCGCAGCCAATGTGTGGGCCCGCTCTTCCGCCAACACCTGCGCGCGTTCCTCGGCCAAGACCATGGCCAAGTCCTTCGCCAGTACCTGTGCCCGTTCCTCGGTCATGACCAGGGCCAAGTCCTCCGCCAGTACCTGTGCCCGTTCCTCGGCCAGCACCCGGACGCGTTCTTCGAGCGCGGGTCCCGTCGGCTCAGGCGGCACCGGCGACACGGACGCGGGCTCCGGTGTCACCACGTCGGTGAGCATTGGCAGGTCATCGGCACGATCAGGCGTCGGTGCGGCCGCGGGCGAGCCTGCGATGAAGGTGCGGTGCCGGCGCATCAGCTTGTCGGCTTTCTCGAGGATGTCGCGCTCGTCGTCCATGGGTTCAGGCGGCGATGCTGCGCGCTTCGATCGCGTAGCCGCGCTCGCGGTAGAACTTGAAGCGGTCGCGTGCCGGCAGGCGGTCGCGATCGTGAGTGCTGACGATCTCGACCAGTTCCTCGAAGCGCGAGAATCCCGGCGGAAGTTCGTCGGCGAGATTGAGCAGGCAGCCGTCATGCGGCAAGGCGTCGAGCCTGTCGGCGAGGACGATCGGTGTTTCGGCAGCCAGCGACGATTCCGCGGAGCAATGCGGCACGAAGCCGGTGGCGGGCTGCGTCCAGAGCAGGCGGTCCAGTTGGTCCGCGGCCTCGCGTGCCGGCACATAGACCAGCACGGGCCGGCGCATCGCCCACGCTTGGCGCAGCCATTCCGCCGCGGCCGCGATGCGGTCGGGCGCGTCGTGCAGGAACTGGATGCGCGTCACTGCTTTTCCGCGGCCCTGGCCATCAGGAAATGCGTCAGAAGCGGCACCGGTCGGCCAGTCGATCCCTTCTCCTTGCCCGACCGATAGGCGGTCCCCGCGACATCCAGGTGCGCCCAGTCGAACTTCTTGGTGTAGCGCGCGAGGAAGCATGCGGCGGAAATGGTGCCGCCGGCGCGACCGCCGATGTTGGCCATGTCCGCGAAATTGCTGTTCAGCAGTTCCTGGTAGTCCTCCCACAACGGCAGTTGCCAGGCGCGGTCGTAGGCTTCCTGTCCCGCGTCGAGCAGTTCGCGCGCGAGGCTGTCGGTGTTCGCGAGCAGGCCGGTTGCGACGTGGCCGAGCGCGATCACGCAGGCGCCGGTCAGCGTCGCCACGTCGACGACGCAGGCGGGCTCGAAACGCTCGACGTAGGTCAGCGCGTCGCACAGGATCAGGCGCCCTTCGGCGTCGGTATTGAGGATCTCCACTGTCTGGCCCGACATCGAGGTGACGACGTCGCCCGGCTTCGTGGCCGAGCCGCCCGGCATGTTCTCGGTGGTCGGAATTGCCGCGATCACGTTGAGCGGCAGCTTCATGGTCGCAACCGCCTTCATGGTGCCGAGCACGCTCGCCGCGCCGGACATGTCGAACTTCATCTCATCCATGTCGAGGCCGGGCTTCAGCGAAATGCCTCCTGTATCGAACGTGATCCCCTTGCCGACCAGCACGATGGGCTTCTCGTCCGCCTTGCCGCCGGCATACTTGAGGACGATGAACTTCGGCGGTTCGTGCGAGCCCTTGGCCACGGAGAGCAGGGTGTTCATGCCCAGCTTTTCCATGTCGGCCTTTTCCAGCACCTCGACCTTCATCTTGTGCTCGGTGGCCAGCTTGCGTGCGGTCTCCGCGAGGTGGCCCGGCGTGCAGATGTTGCTCGGCAGGTTCGCCAGATCCTTCATCAGGTTCGTGCCCGCCGCGATCGCCTCGCCCTGCGCGAGCGCCTCTTCGGCCGGGGCCAGTTCGTTGCGGCGCTCCACGCAGAACGTGAGCTTGCGCAACGGCCGGCGCACATCGTCCTTCTTCGACTTCAGGCGGTCGAAGCGATAGAGCGCCTCGATCGCCACCATCACGGCCTGGCGCACGCGCCAGGTGACGTCGCGCTTCTTCACGCCGAGTTCCGTCAGATAAAGCGTGCCGTCGAAGCCGCCGGTTTCGTTGAGCGTCTTCACGGCGGTCGATACGGCGGTACGGAATTCCTTCTCGCGGAATTCCTTTTCCTTGCCGAGGCCGACTAGCAACACGCGATCGGCCAGCGTGCCGGGGACGTTGTGCAGCAACAGGGTCGAGCCGGCCTTGCCTTCCATGTCGCCGCGGCGCACGAGGTCGGACAGGTAGCCGCGAGCCGCATGGTCGATGACCTCGGCTGGTACGGAAAGTTTGCGGGGTTCAAACACGCCGACCACGACGCAGGCGCTGCGCTGTTTCTCGGGGCTGCCGCTTCTTATGCTAAATTCCACGTGTTGCTCCTGGTTTCGATTCCGGGGAAGTATTGATGTTTTCAATGAATTCTACGGCTTTGCGATTATCACCATTAGTTTTGCGAAAAGTCAAAGGCCCGTGATTTCCCCTCCAATGGCTCAGCCATGATCTTCCGGCGCGCCGCCCAGCGCGAGTTTTCACAGACCGGCGCCACGGTCTTCGTCGCCCTGTTCGCGATCATGCTGACCACGCAGCTGATCCGGCTGCTGAGTCAGGCCGCCAGCGGCCAGATCACCCCCGAGGGCGTCGCGGCACTGCTCGGCTTCGGCGCCATCAACTACCTGCCGACGCTGCTGTCGCTCACGGTGTTCATCTCCGTGTTGATGACGTTGTCACGTTCCTACCGGGATTCGGAGATGGCGATCTGGTTTTCGGCCGGATTGCCGCTGACAGCCTGGATTCGCCCCGTGCTGATGTTCGCCGTGCCGCTTGTCGTGGTCATCACCGTTTTGTCCGTGTTCCTCTCGCCATGGGCGTTGACGAAGAGCGCCGAATACCGGCAGCGCATGGACGACCGGGACGACGTCTCGCGCGTTTCCCCCGGCGCCTTCCAGGAATCGACGCAGGCCGAGCGCGTCTTCTTCGTCGAAGGACAGATCGGCCAGGAAGGGCGCGTAAAGAACGTCTTCGTCAGCTCGGTGCAGAACGGGCGCCTCGGCGTCATCGCCGCGGCCGAGGGCCACGTCGAGACAGCCGCCAACGGTGACCGCTTCATCGTACTGGACAACGGCAGGCGCTATGAGGGCACGCCGGGCACGGCGGACTACCGCGTCATGGAATTCGAGCGCTATGGCGTGCGCATCGAAACGCGCGAAAGTCGGGGCATCGAACAGAACCAGAAGAACATGCCGCTGGCCGAGTTGCTCAAGCAGCCGACGCCGGTGAACCTGGCGGAAGTCTTGTGGCGCGTCGGCATTCCTCTGTCGGCGTTCAATCTTGCCTTGCTCGCAATCCCGCTTTCGTTCGTGAACCCGCGTGCGGGCCGCACCAATAACCTGCTGTTCGCGTTGCTGACGTTCGTCATCTACAGCAACCTGGTGAGCGTCAGTCAGGCCTGGGTGTCGCAAGGCAGGCTGTCGTTCGAAGTCGGCGTCTGGGCAGTGCATGTCTTCATGTTCGTTGGCCTCCTGGTGCTCTTCTCGCGCCGTCTCCTCGTGTTCTCCTGGGGGCGGCTATGGCGCTGAGAGGCAGCCTGCTGGTCTTCGAGCGCTATCTGGCCAGGGAGATCTACCTCTCCACGGCGCTCGTCCTGACCGCCTTTCTCGCGCTGTTCTCCTTCTTCGACCTGGTGCATGAACTGGGCGACCTCGGCAAGGGCGGCTACCAGTTTCATCACGCACTTGCGTACGTCCTCCTGACACTGCCCGGCCGCGCGTACGAACTTTTCCCGATCGCCGTGCTGATCGGCACGCTCTACGCCCTCACGCTCCTGGCGCGCCACTCCGAAATCACGGTACTGCGTGCGTCCGGGTTGTCGACCGGGCGCATGCTGGCGGCGCTGGCGAAGATCGGCGCCGTCTTCGTGATCCTGACCTTCCTGATCGGCGAGTTCGTGGCGCCGCAGGCGGAACAGATGGCCCAGCAACTGCGGCTGCGCGCCATGAGTTCGGTCGTGGCCCAGGAATTCCGTTCCGGCCTCTGGATCAAGGACGAAAGCGCGTTTGTGAACGTGCGCGAGGTACTGCCGGATACGTCCCTCCGGGACGTGCGCATCTTCCAGTTCGACCGCGACCACCAGTTGCTCTCGATCAGTGAAGCGCAGACCGGCACCTATCTGCCGCCCGATCACTGGCAGCTGGACGATGTCGTGCAGACCAGCTTCGAGAACGAGCACACGCGGGTCGTGAAGATTGCCGAGACGCAGTGGCAGTCGGCACTCAGCCCGGACATCCTGACGGTGCTCATGGTGGACCCCGGGCGCATGTCGCTCGTCAACCTCTACCTGTACATCCACCACCTGAGCGAGAACCAGCAGAAGACCGATCGGTACGAAATCGCCATGTGGAAGAAGTTCGTCTACCCCGCTGCAGCGCTGGTCATGATGGCGCTGGCGCTGCCGTTCGGCTATCTGCACGACCGCATGGGCAACGTCAGCTGGAAGGTGTTCCTGGGCGTCATGCTGGGTGTCACCTTCCACATGCTTAACGGCCTGTTCTCCAGCCTGGGCGTGATCAACAGCTGGTCGCCCGGCTATGCGGCCGTGACGCCCAGCGCGCTCTTCCTGCTGGCTGCGGCGACTATGATCTGGCAGGTGGAGCGAAGATGATGCGCGTTCCCGCCAGGCGGTCGTGCAGGAACTGGCGGTCGCGGTCGAACAGGGCCCAGAGGATGCCGATGCCGAACAGGATCAGGCTCGGCCAGGCGAGCGCGTAGCGCAACGCCAATTGCGGCAGGCGCGGCGGTTCGCCCGCCGGGGTTGCGATCCGGATCTTCCACGTGCGTTGCGCGAGCGTCTGGCCGCGGTGCCACTGCCACATGAAGTAGGCGGCGAGGCAAAGGAACACGTACGCGCGCAGCAGCGAGTGGGGGAGCAGGGCGTGGGTGGCCGCCGTCAGCAACATCAGCGGCACCAGCATTGCCGCAAACACGCCAAGCAGCAGGATCGACTCGTAGAACATGCTGGCCAGTCGCCTGCGAATGCCCGGCAGCGGCCGGGACGCGTCTGCGGGGGAAGCCACCACTAGCGTGCGGGCGGCGGCACGGCCGGAAGGGTCGTCGGCCTGGCCGCGGGGCCGCCGACAGCCGGCTTTGCGGCGCTGGCGCCCAGCCTGGCCTTTTCTTCAGGGGGCAGCGCCTCGTACTCGGTCCACATCTGCTTCAAGGCGTCGCGCTGCGCGGGTGTGGCCTTGCGGACATTCGCATAGCCCTCGCGGGCCTTCTGGCGCTCGGCGGGAGTCAGCTTCGCCCAAGCGGTCATGCGCCGCTGAATCCGCCCCTGTTCCTCCTTGTTCATCTTCGGGTAGCGTTCGGCGATCTTCAGCCACTTCTGGCGTCGAATGGATTCCATCTGGTTCCAGTCCGGGCCGAGCGGAGCGAGTATCTGCTGTGTATCGGTGGGCAGTTCGGCCCAGTCGGGGGCGAGCGCCAGCACAGGGCCGGCGGCCAGCGCCGGACCCACAGCCGCCGCGACGATCACTGCGGCGAAGAGTCGTCGTCCTGCTCGGAAACGTGACGCAGCCATTCCAGGAATCCGGGGTCGGTGTAGGCGGACGGCGAAACCTCGTCGCTGAGCAGCGCGCTGTCGATGTCCGCAAGTTCGGTGGTTTCCGTCTGTACCTGCCAGATGTGCACGCCGGCGGCGCCGACAGCCAGCGCCAGGAAGGCCAGGATGCCCCGATAGTGACGATGCAGGGATTCCGACACCGTGTGGCCAACGCCTGCCAGGCTCAGAACGGCGACCGGGGCCGCCTGGTGCCGGAGGGCGTCGCAGCGCGCCTCGTACAGGCGACGCGTCACCGACTGGTCGAGTCCCGCCGCGCCCTTATCCAGCGCTGCCCGCACGCGGCGGGCGAATTCAACTTCGTCGCGGTACGTTTTCATAGCTCAATGCCTCTCGCCTTCAGGGCGACGGCCAACGTGTGGGTTGCACGGGAGCAGTGCGTCTTGACGCTGCCCTCGGAACACTTCATTGCCGCTGCCGTCTCGGCAATATCCATTTCTTCCCAGTAACGCAGGAGAAAGGCCTCGCGTTGACGCGGCGGCAGCTTTTTTATCTCCTCCTCGATGGCACCGACGACTTGCGACTGTTCGAGCGAACCGTGCGGGTCGCCCATGCCTGAGTCATCCGCCGCGGCCAATGTCTCCAGCGGGTCGGAGTCCTCGTCATCCGGAGACGAGAACGACGACAACAGGGTTGTCCACGTCGAGCGGACCTTCTGGCGACGGTAGAAGTCGCGGATCGTGTTTTGGAGGATGCGCTGGAACAGTAGCGGTAGTTCTTCCGCCGGCCGGCCGCCGTACTTCTCCGACAGCTTGAGCATGGCGTCCTGCACGATGTCCAGCGCCGTGTCCTCGTCGCGGACGGCGAACAGCGCCTGCTTGAAAGCACGCCGCTCGACGCCAGCAAGGAAGTCCGACAGTTCGCTGCGGGAGGCCAGGGAGAGAAGTCCTTACGTGAGGTCCGGGATTGCGGCCGGAACGGGCGCCATCCCATCTGCAACCTTGACCAACTGCGCCCGAGTCAGTAAGGTAACGCGTTTTCGGGTCGAATTACTCAGTTTCGGAACAAATGATGCAGTTGACTGGCGCAGAGATTGTAATCAGGTGTCTTCAGGAAGAAAAGGTGGAACACGTCTTCGGCTATCCGGGCGGGTCGGTCCTTTTCATTTATGACGAATTGTTCAAGCAGGACCAGATCAAGCATGTTCTGGTTCGCCATGAACAGGGTGCGGTTCACGCGGCTGACGCCTATTCCCGGTCGTCGAACAAGATCGGCGTCTGCATGGTTACGTCCGGCCCCGGCGTCACCAACGCAGTCACCGGCATTGCCACGGCGCACATGGACTCCAGTCCGATGGTGGTCATCACCGGACAGGTGCCGACCGCATACATCGGCCAGGATGCCTTTCAGGAAGCCGATACCGTGGGCATCACGCGCCCCTGCGTAAAGCACAACTTCCTGGTCAAGGACGTCAAGGAACTCGCGGCCACCCTCAAGAAGGCCTTCTATCTCGCCAGGACCGGCCGCCCCGGCCCGGTTCTGGTGGATATTCCCAAGGACGTGACTGCGCAAAAGTGTGCGTTCGAGTATCCCAAGACCATGGTGATGCGCTCGTACAATCCGGTCGTCAAGGGACACGCGGGCCAGATCAAGAAGGCGCTGCAGATCCTGCTCGAAGCCAGGCGCCCGATCGTCTACACCGGCGGCGGCGTGATCCTCTCGGATGCCGCCGAAAGACTGACCAGGCTCACCCGGCAGCTCGGCTTCCCGATCACCCAGACGCTGATGGGGCTGGGCGGCTATCCCGCCACGGACCGGCAGTTTCTCGGCATGCTGGGCATGCACGGCACCTACGAGGCCAACATGGCGATGCAGCACGCCGATGTCGTGCTGGCCATCGGCGCGCGCTTCGACGACCGCGTGATCGGCAATCCCAGTCATTTCGCCCAGGTGGCGCGCAAGATCATCCATATCGACATCGATCCGTCGAGCATCTCCAAGCGCGTCCGGGTCGACGTGCCCATCGTCGGCAATGTGCCCGACGTCCTCGACGAGATGCTCAAGCAGCTGGAAGCCATGGACGCCAAGCCGGATGCCAAGGGGCTGGCAGCCTGGTGGAAGGAAATCGAAGGGTGGCGCGCGCGCAACTGCCTCAACTACAAGCAGGACAACGACGTGATCGAGCCGCAGTTCGTGGTGCAGAAGCTCTACGAGGTTACCGGCGGCGACGCCTTCATCACGTCCGACGTCGGCCAGCACCAGATGTTCGCCGCGCAGTTCTACAAGTTCGACAAACCGCGCCGCTGGATCACTTCCGGCGGCCTGGGCACCATGGGCTTCGGCCTGCCCGCGGCCATGGGCACGCGCTTCGCCAATCCGAAGTCGCCGGTGGCTTGCATCACGGGCGAAGGCTCGATCCAGATGTGCATCCAGGAATTGTCGACTTGCAAGCAGTTCCGGCTGCCGATCAAGGTCGTTAATCTGAACAACGGCTACCTTGGCATGGTGCGCCAGTGGCAGGAGATGTTCCACGGCAACCGCTATTCTGAATCCTATGTCGACGCGCTGCCGGATTTCGTCAAGCTCGCCGAAGCCTACGGCCATGTCGGCATGCGCATCCAGAAGCCCGCTGACGTCGAGCCGGCGCTGCGCGAGGCATTTACCAAGCACAAGAGCGATCTCGTCTTCCTGGACTTCATCATCGACCAGAAGGCCAACGTCTATCCGATGGTCGCGGCGGGCAAGGGCCTCTCCGAAATGATTCTGGCGGAGGACCTGTAGCCATGCGCCACATCATTTCCATCCTGCTCGAAAACGAATCCGGCGCGCTGTCGCGGGTCTCGGGCCTGTTCTCCGCCCGCGGCTACAACATCGAGTCGCTGACCGTGGCGCCGACCGAGGATGCGTCGCTGTCGCGCATGACCATCGTCAGCGTCGGCTCGGACGACATCATCGAGCAGATCACGAAGCAACTGAACAAGCTGATCGACGTGGTCAAGGTCGTTGATCTGTCCGAAGCTGCGCACATCGAGCGCGAACTGATGCTGGTCAAGGTACGCGCGACCGGCAAGGACCGCGAGGAGATGAAGCGCGTCGCCGACATTTTCCGCGGCCGCATCATCGATGTCACGGAGTCGAGCTACGTCATCGAGCTGACCGGCAACACGGCCAAAGTCGACGCCTTCCTCGACGCCATCGACCGCAGCCTGATTCTCGAAGCGGTGCGCACCGGCGTTTGCGGCATCGGCCGCGGCGACCGGATCCTGCGCGTCTGACGCATTCACGAATTTTCCAAAAGGGGTTTCACATGAAGGTCTATTACGACAAGGACGCCGATCTTTCGCTGATCAAGGGCAAGAAGGTCACGATCGTGGGCTACGGCTCGCAGGGCCACGCCCATGCCCAGAACCTGAAGGATTCGGGCGTCAAGGTCACTGTCGGCCTGCGCCAGGGCGGCGCGTCGTGGGACAAGGCCAAGAAGGCCGGTCTCAAGGTCGAGGAAGTCGCCAAGGCGGTCAAGGACGCCGACGTCGTCATGATTCTGCTGCCCGACGAAACGATTCCCTCGGTCTACTACGCCGATGTCGAGCCGAACATGAAGAAGGGGTCCGCGCTCGCGTTCGCCCATGGCTTCAACATCCACTACAACCAGGTCGTGCCGCGCGCCGATGTGGACGTCATCATGGTCGCCCCGAAAGGCCCGGGCCACACCGTGCGCTCCGAATACCTGCGCGGCGGCGGCGTCCCGTCGCTGATCGCGGTGTATCAGGACAAGTCAGGCAAGGCCAAGGACATCGCGCTCTCCTATGCCGCAGCCAATGGCGGCACCAAGGGTGGCGTGATCGAGACCAGCTTCCGCGAGGAGACGGAAACCGACCTGTTCGGCGAGCAGGCCGTGCTTTGCGGTGGCCTGGTCGAACTGATCAAGGCGGGTTACGAGACCCTGACCGAAGCCGGGTATGCACCCGAGATGGCCTACTTCGAATGCCTGCACGAGGTCAAGCTGATCGTCGACCTGATCTTCGAGGGCGGCATCGCCAACATGAACTACTCCATCTCGAATAACGCCGAGTATGGCGAGTACGTTACCGGTCCCGAGGTCATCAACGAACAATCGCGCGCCGCGATGAAGAATGCGCTGAAACGCATCCAGAACGGTGACTACGCCAAGATGTTCATCCTCGAAGGCCGCACCAATTACCCCGCCATGACCGCGCGCCGCCGCCTGATCGCGGCCCACCCGGTCGAGCAGGTGGGTGCGCAGCTGCGCGACATGATGCCGTGGATCAAGGCCAAGGCGCTGGTCGACAAGTCCAAGAACTGAAATCTTGAATCACTATCCGCATCCCCTCATCGCCCGGGAAGGCTGGCCCTTCCTGGGTGGATCGGTCGTGCTGGCCCTGTTGGTCACGTTTGCCGCCGGCCTCGGCTGGGCGGCGCCGTTCTGGCTGGTCGCGCTGTTCGTCCTGCAGTTCTTCCGCGATCCGCCGCGCGAAATCCCGGGTGACGCACGCAGCGTGCTGTCCCCTGCCGATGGCCGCATCGTCGCGATACAGCCGACGCGGGACCCGTGGCTCGATCGCGACACGCTGAAGATCAGCGTCTTCATGAACGTCTTCAACGTCCACTCGAACCGGAGTCCCGTTGATGGCGAGGTGAAGCGGCGCTGGTACAACCCGGGCAAGTTCGTCAATGCCGACCTCGACAAGGCCTCGACGGAGAACGAGCGCAATGCGCTGCACATCCATTCGACCACGGGACAGGACATCACCTGCGTACAGGTCGCCGGCCTGATCGCGCGACGCATCCTGTGTTACGTCGATGCTGGTACCCCGCTTGCGCGGGGACAGCGCTACGGCTTCATCCGTTTCGGTTCGCGCGTCGACCTCTACCTGCCGACCAATGTGCGCGTGAAAGTGGCGATCGGCGACAAGGTGCGGGCGACCAGCACCATCCTGGCCGAACTGCCGTAAGACGATCTGGTGTCGCTAAAGCAACACCAGATTGTCCCGGTGGATCAACTCTTCGTCGTCCAGATAACCGAGCAGACCTTCAATGTCGGCGGTCGCGTGGCCGGCGATCCGGCGCGTTTCCGAGCTTGAATAATTGATCAGGCCGCGGGCAACTTCGCGCCCGTCGGTGCCGCGGCAGGCAACCGCCCAGCCGCGCTCGAAGTCGCCATCGACACCCTTGACGCCGACTGCAAGCAGGCTGCGACCACCGCGCAAGGCCTTGATGGCGCCATCGTCGAGGACGAGGCTGCCGGCGAGCTGCAAGTGGTCGGCCAGCCACTGCTTGCGCGCCGTCAGCGGCGATTCGGTCGCGAAGAGGAGGGTGCCGATCGTTTCGCCGCGAGCGGCGCGCAGCAGCGCATCCGGCTCCCGGCCACTCACGATCAACGTATGGGCACCGCTGCGGGCGGCCCGCTGCGCCGCGCGTACCTTGGTGATCATGCCGCCCTTGCTGATGCTGCTGCCGGTGCCGCCGGCCATCGCCTCATAGCTGCGGTCGTCGGCACGCCCCGCGCCGATCAGCGTCGCGGCCGGATCGCGCCGCGGATCGGCCGTGTAGAGGCCCTGTTGGTCCGTCAGGATGACGAGCGCGTCTGCTTCCACCAGGTTCGCCACCAGGGCGCCCAGGGTGTCGTTGTCGCCGAACTTGATCTCGTCGGTGACCACTGTGTCGTTCTCGTTGATGATCGGCACGACGCCGTAGCCGAGCAGCGCGTGCAGCGTCGACCGTGCGTTGAGGTAGCGCTTGCGGTCCGCCAGGTCCTCGTGCGTGAGCAGGATCTGCGCCGCCTTGAGGTCATGTTCGGCAAAGGTCGTCTCATAGGCTTGTGCCAGGCCCATCTGGCCGATCGCCGCCGCGGCCTGCAAGTCGTGCATCGCGTGCGGACGCGTCGTCCAGCCCAGGCGCTGCATGCCGGCGGCAATCGCGCCGGACGACACCAGCAGCACCTCCCGTCCGCCCTCGCGCAGCACCGAGATCTGCCGCGCGCAATCGGCGATGAACTCGTACGCGAGGCCGGCGCCGTTGTTGGTCACCAGCGCGCTGCCGACCTTGACGACCAGCCGCTTACTCTTCGCTATCCGCGTTCTCATCGGCTCGCTGCTCCTCGCGCTGCTGCTCGACGTGCTCCATGATGGCGAAAGTCAGTTCGCGACAGCCTTCGCCGTTGACGGCCGAAATCACGAAATGCCGCGCCACCTTGCCGTAGCCCTTCACGAGCGCGGCAACGCGCGCCTTGCGCTCGTCTTCCGGCACCAGGTCGATTTTATTGATCACCAGCCAGCGCGGCTTCTTGTAGAGGGCCTCGTCGTACTTGCGCAGTTCCTTGAGGATCGCCTTGGCTTCCTTGACCGGATCCGTGCCGGGATCGAAGGGCGCGATGTCGACGAGATGCAGCAGCAGTCGCGTGCGCTGCAGGTGCCGCAGGAACTGGTGGCCGAGTCCCGCGCCTTCGGCGGCACCCTCGATGAGACCGGGAATGTCGGCGATCACGAAGCTGCGGTTGTGGTCCACGCGCACCACGCCCAGGTTGGGGTGCAGCGTCGTGAACGGATAATCCGCCACCTTCGGTTTTGCAGCCGAGACCGAGCGAATGAAGGTCGACTTGCCGGCGTTGGGCATGCCGAGGAGACCGACGTCGGCCAGCACCTTGAGTTCCAGCCGCAGGTCGCGCCGCTCGCCCTCGCCGCCGGGCGTGCACTGGCGCGGCGCCCGGTTCGTGCTCGACTTGAAATGCAGGTTGCCCAGGCCGCCGTCGCCGCCCTTGGCGATCAGGGCCCGCTTGCCGTCGGCATCGAGGTCGCAGACCGCCTCGCCGGTGCCGATGTCAGTGAATACGGTGCCGACCGGCACGCGCAGTTCCATGTCGTCGCCGGCCTTGCCGTAGCAGTCGGCACCGCGCCCGTTTTCGCCGCGCTGGGCACGGAAGATGCGCGTATAGCGGTAGTCGATCAGCGTATTGAGGTTGCGGTCGGCCACTGCCCAGATGCTGCCGCCGCGCCCGCCGTCACCGCCGTCCGGGCCGCCGCGCGGGATGAACTTCTCGCGGCGGAACGAAGCGACGCCATTGCCGCCATCACCGGCAATGACCTCTATTTTCGCTTCGTCGAAGAACTTCATGGCGGTCCCAAAAAAGAAAAAGCCCTATCGCATCGATAGGGCTTTCGGCTGCCAGCGCGACGCCCTGATCAGGCGGCGGCCGGAACGATCTTGACGGTCTTGCGCTTGTCCGCACCCTTCGTCGTGAACTCGATCTTGCCCGTCACCTTGGCAAAGAGCGTGTGGTCCTTGCCGATGCCGACGTTCTCGCCGGGATGGAACTGCGTGCCGCGCTGACGGACGATGATGCTGCCCGCGGCGACGGTTTCGCCGCCGAAGCGCTTGACGCCGAGACGTTTCGATTCGGAATCGCGGCCGTTACGGGAACTGCCGCCTGCCTTCTTGTGTGCCATGACTAAGTGCTCCCGTTAGGCCGAAATGCCGGCGATTTCGAGCTCGGTGTAGTTCTGCCGATGCCCCTGATGTTTCTGATAGTGCTTGCGCCGGCGCATCTTGAAGATGCTGACCTTGTCATGCCGACCGTGCGCGACCACCTTTGCCGTGACCTTGGCGCCGGCGACGAGGGGGGCGCCGATTTTCACCGACTCGCCTTCGCCGACCATGAGCACCTGGTCAAGAGTGATTTCCGCGCCCACGTCCGCCGGTATCTGTTCTACCTTGATTTTCTCGCCGGCGACGACGCGATACTGCTTGCCACCGGTTTTTACGACCGCGTACATGATGGACTCCGTTTTGCTGCATTGAAGAACCGCGCATTATACGGAGCCAAGCCATTCAGGTCAAAGGCTAATTTTGCTGCGTTGACGAGGCGCCCGCCGACGCCTACCATCGCGGCTTTTCGCCTCGCGAATCGCTCAACTACTCGCCGCCACGTGGAACTGCCAGCCATCTACTCCCTCATTGCCGACGACATGAAAGGTGTTGACGCCGTCATCCGCCGGCGCCTGCACTCCGAGGTCGTCCTGGTGCGCCAGGTCGCCGAATACATCGTCGCCGGCGGCGGCAAGCGCATGCGTCCCGCGCTGGTGCTCATGGCCGCGCGCGCGCTGAACTACCAGGGCACGCATCACCATGAGCTGGCTGCGGTCGTCGAGTTCATCCATACCGCAACCCTGTTGCACGACGACGTCGTCGATGAATCCGACCTGCGCCGCGGCCGCGATACCGCCAACGCCCTGTTCGGCAATGCTGCCAGCGTCCTCGTCGGCGACTTCCTGTATTCGCGCGCCTTCCAGATGATGGTTGGCGTCGGCAGCATGCGCATCCAGCAGGTGCTGGCCGATGCCACCAACGTCATCGCCGAGGGTGAGGTGCTGCAGCTCATGAACTGCCACAACGCCGACATCGACGTCGAAGAATACCTGCAGGTGATCCGCTTCAAGACCGCCAAGCTGTTCGAGGCGGCAGGGCGCATTGGCGCAATCATCGCCGGCGCCGACGTGGAGGTCGAAGAGAGCCTGGCCCGCTATGGCATGCATCTGGGCACGGCATTCCAGCTCGTCGACGACGTCCTCGACTACTCGGGCGAGGAGGCCGAGACCGGCAAGCATCTTGGCGACGACCTCGCCGAAGGCAAGCCGACCCTGCCGCTGATCCACGTCCTCAAGCATGGCACGGCAGCGCAGGCGGCCTGCGTCCGCAAGGCCATCGAAGATGGCGGGCGCGACATGTTCCCCGAGGTGCTCGCCGCCGTGAAGGCCAGCGGGGCGCTGGATGCCGCGCGTGCCCACGCGCAGGCCGAGGCCCAGATCGCCATCGACGTCATCGCGCGGCTGCCGGCTTCTGTTTACAAAAATGCTCTGATAGAATTGCCGGCCTTTTCCGTCGTACGTCGTTTCTGACGGCGGATCGAGTCGGGGTGTAGCTCAGCCTGGTAGAGTACTGCGTTCGGGACGCAGGAGTCGGAGGTTCGAATCCTCTCACCCCGACCAATCTTCGATTGGTCTAAGCGGCGGATTGCCGCATCTGCGGCAGATGTCCTTCGGCCGCCATCACGCGGTTGCGACCGTTGCGCTTGGCCGCGTAAAGCGCCCGGTCGGCGCGCTTCAAGAGATCGTCGCCCGATTCGCCACCCTGGTATTCCGCAATGCCGATGCTCACGGTGACGCGCGCCACAGGCGCGAATGTCGTCGTCGCGATCGAATCCCGCACCTGTTCCGCCATCACGCGGGAGTTTTCCAGCGAAGCGCCGTCGGCCAGGATCACGAACTCCTCGCCGCCCCAGCGGGCGGCAACGTCGTTCTGGCGCAGGCGTTCGGTCAGCACTTCACTGAAACGCTTGAGCACGCTGTCGCCGACCAGGTGGCCGAAATAGTCGTTCACGTTCTTGAAGTGGTCGATGTCGATCATCAGCAGCGAGAACGTGTCGCCGTGGCGCGTGGCGTGTGCGATGGCGCCCTCGAGCCGGTGGTCGAAGTTGCGGCGGTTCCACAGGCCCGTCAACTGGTCGCGCGCAGCCAGCTGCTCGGCGCCGGACAGGGCCGCGCGCAATGCGTCGTTGGTCTGCTCGAGATCGCCGCGCACCTTTTCCAACTGTTCGGTCAGCACGTAGCGGCGCTGGATGCCGGTTGCGACCGACGTCGTCACCACGATCGCCGCGATGGCGGCCAGCACCAGCAGGAACTGCTCCTGGCGCCAGCGGACCAGCCACTCGTCCACGTTCTTGCCCAGGACGACGAAGAACGGGTAACGCGCCAGGCGGCGAGAGAAGACCAGATGGCTGGCGCCGTCTGTCGGCGAGCGGAAGTAGCTTTCCGTGCCTGCGGCCGCATCGCTTCCCGTCTTGTCGGCAGATCGAGGCAGAACCGGGGCTCCCACGGGGTAGACGGCGAGGGGATTCTCGGCGGCATCCTGCAGCGCGATGACGTCGCCGGCATTGAGCGCGCCGCGGTCGAAGAACCTGAGGACGCTGTCGTCGAGGGCGATGCTCGCGACGAGAATTCCGCCGCCGCGGCTGCCGCCGATGCGCTGCGCCATGCGGAACTTCCATATCCCCGTGACAGGATCGCGAAATGCATTCGATATCAGGGGTGCGTGCGGGTCCTGCCCCTGCGCGTCGGGGAATTCGCCGCGCAGGTCGGACGTCGTGTAGGCATAGGCGTCGTTGGGCGAAACCGCGATCACTTTGCCGCCCGCGTCGAGCAGCATGATCGAGACGATGCTCACATTGCGTTCGCGCGCGTGTGCCAGCGTCGCCTGCAGCGCCTGCCGCCGCTCGGCGGAAGGAGCGTGAACGGGGTCGAGGTCGCCGGCCTGGAGGCCGTCGCCGATTGACTGAAGCGTTCTGCCGACGCCGTCGAACGTCATGCTCGCCCGGTCGGCCGCTGCCTGGGCGAGCGCGGAAACCTGCTCCCGAAGGCCGTGTTCAATCGTGGATCGGGTGTGCAGCCAGCTCCCGACCAATACGGCGATGAAACCGAATGCGGCGGCCCAGACGATGAACGCGCTGCGCGACAGGCACGAGAGCTTGCGGCCTGCAAGGTTTTGCAGGCTGGTCAGCAGGTCTTCGATGGCGGCCACGATGGGTAAATTGGTCCCCGGGGAGGGTCGGCGGACAGGACGTCGAATCCTGCGCGAAGTGCGCAGGGAAATCAATTCAACGAAAGTAATAACGTACGCGAAATCGGCGCAGGAAGCCGATTGTGGGGAGCGCTCGTCAGAGGTTGTCGGCCGCCCACTGCTGCCAGCGCCAGCCATCGGCGCACATCTGGTCGATGTCGCGCTCAGCCTTCCAGCCGAGCAGTTTCGCGGCCAGCGACGGGTCTGCGTAGCACTGCGCGATGTCGCCCGGCCGGCGCGTCGCGATGCGGTAGGGCACCGGTTTCCCGCTCGCCTTCTCGAACGCGTGCACCATGTCCAGCACCGAATAGCCGCGTCCCGTGCCGAGGTTGACGGTCAGGAGCCCCGCCTGCTTCGCCAGCGCGCCCAGTGCCGCCAGGTGGCCGAGCGCCAGGTCGACGACATGGATGTAGTCGCGCACGCCGGTGCCGTCCGGCGTCGGGTAGTCGTCGCCGAATACCGAGAGCTCCTTCAGCTTGCCGACTGCGACCTGCTGGACGTAGGGCATCAGGTTGTTTGGTATGCCGTTGGGATCCTCGCCCAGCGTGCCCGAGATGTGCGCGCCCACCGGATTGAAGTAGCGCAGCAGCGCGATGCGCCAGCTGGCATGGGCTTTGGCGAAGTCGCGCAGCACGTCCTCGACCATCAGCTTCGAGCGGCCGTACGGATTGGTCACCGAAAGCGGAAAGTCCTCGCGGATCGGCACGCTGGCCGGATCGCCGTACACCGTGGCCGACGACGAGAACACCAGCGTCTTCACGCCCGTGTCGCGCATCGCCTCGAACAGCGTGATGCTGCCGGCGACGTTGTTGTCGTAGTACTCGAGCGGCTTTTCCACCGATTCGCCGACCGCCTTGAGGCCGGCAAAGTGGATCACCGCGCTGCAGCCGGGCAGGGCCGCGAGCAGGATGTCGCGGTGGCGGATGTCGCCCTGCAGGAATTCCGGCCGCTTGCCCGCGATCGCCTCGATGCGGTCGATGACGGAACGCTTGGCATTGGAAAGGTTGTCGACGATGACGACCTCGAAGCCCGCCGCGAGCAGCTCGATGACGGTATGCGAGCCGATGTAGCCGGCGCCGCCGGTAACCAGTACTTTCACGGGAACACCTCAGCGTTGGCGAACGCGGTGCCTTGCGCGTCCTTGGCCGAAACCAGCGGCGTGATGCCGCCGAGCGGCCACTCGATGGCCAGGTCGGAGTCGTTCCAGGCGATGCAGCGCTCGAACTCGGGGGCCCAGTAGTCGGTCGTCTTGTAGAGAAAATCCGCCCTGTCGGAAAGCACCACGAAGCCGTGCGCGAACCCTGCCGGAATCCACATCTGAAGCTTGTTGTCCGCCGACAGCCGGTGGCCGTACCACTGGCCGAACGTCGGCGACGACTTGCGGATGTCCACCGCCACGTCGAACACCTCGCCTTCGACCACGCGCACCAGCTTCCCTTGCGGCTGGCGGATCTGGTAATGCAGCCCGCGCAGCACGCCGCGGCCCGAGCGCGAATGGTTGTCCTGCACGAAATCGCCGTGAAAGCCCGTCGCGTCCTCGAACTTGCGGGCGTTGAAGCTTTCGAAGAAAAAGCCGCGCGCATCGCCGAACACCTTGGGTTCCAGCACCAGCACGCCATCGAGCGGCGTCGCGATCGCCCGCATCAGAACACGCGCTCGCGCAGCAGGCCGAGCAGGTACTGGCCGTAGCCGTTCTTGGCCAGCGGCGCTGCCAGCGCTTCGAGCGCCGCATCGTCGATCCAGCCCATGCGCCAGGCGATCTCCTCGGGGCAGGCCACCTTGAGGCCCTGCCGCTTCTCGATCGTGGCGATGAACAGCGCGGCCTCGATCAGCGATTCGTGCGTGCCCGTGTCGAGCCAGGCGTGGCCGCGGCCCATGACGACGACATCAAGCGCCTTGCGTTCGAGGTAGATGCGGTTGACGTCGGTGATCTCCAGTTCGCCGCGCGGCGAGGGCTTGAGATCGGCCGCGATGTCGAGCACCGCATTGTCGTAGAAGTAGAGTCCCGTCACCGCATAGCGCGACTTCGGCTGCTTCGGCTTTTCCTCGAGACTGACGGCGCGGCCGCCCTTGTCGAACTCGACCACGCCGTAGCGTTCGGGATCGTGCACCGGATAGGCGAAGACCGTCGCCCCTTTCTTCTGCGCAGCGGCCGTGAGCAGATCGTTGCCGAACTCGTGTCCGTAGAAGATGTTGTCGCCCAGCACCAGCGACACGGCATCGCGGCCGACGAACTCGCGGCCGATGATGAAGGCCTGGGCAAGGCCATCGGGCGAAGGCTGCACGGCGTAGGAAAGGTTCAGGCCCCAGCGTGCGCCGTCGCCCAGCAACTGCTCGAATCGCGGCGTGTCCTGTGGCGTGGAGATGATCAGGATGTCCCGGATGCCCGCCAGCATCAGCGTCGTCAGCGGGTAGTAGATCATCGGCTTGTCGTAGATCGGCAAGAGCTGCTTCGATACCGGAATCGTGACCGGGTACAGCCGCGTGCCGGAACCGCCGGCAAGGATGATGCCCTTGCGTTGCGTCATGGCTTGTTCGCCACCAGTTGGTCCAGCACGTGTTCGAGCCCGGATTGCCAGGGCGGCAGCGTCAGGCCGAAGGTCTTCTGGAAGCGCGAGGTGTCGAGGCGCGAATTGCCCGGCCGCTTCGCGGGCAGCGGATATTCGTGCGTCTGGATGGCCTTCACCGCTTCAGGCTTCAGCTTGAAAGTCAGCCGCCGTGATACGCCGCCGCGCAGGATCGCCTGCGCAAAGCCGTGCCAGGACGTTTCGCCTGCGGCTGCCACATGGTAGATGCCCGAGGGCATGTCGGCCGGATTGCGCCAGCGCACCTGCCCCAGCGCATGTGCGGTCACGTCCGCGAGCAGCGCGGCCGTGGTCGGTGCGCCGAACTGGTCTGCGACGATGTTCAGCTTGTCGCGCTCCGCCGCCAGGCGCAGCACGGTCTTCACGAAGTTGGCGCCGTGGGCGCCGAACACCCAGCTCGTGCGGAAGATGAAATGCTCGGCGCCGCTTTCCGCCAGCGCAACGTCGCCGTCGCGCTTCGTAAGGCCATAGACGCCGAGCGGATGGGTCTCGTCGCCTTCGAGGTACGGCGTGGTCTTGGTGCCGTCGTAGACATAGTCCGTCGAGTAGTGCACCACGCGCGCGCCGATCTTCTTCGCCTCGGCGCCGATGATGCCCGGCGCCGTCGCGTTGAGCGCACGCGCCAGCTGCGGGCTGGATTCGGCCGTGTCCACGGCCGTATACGCAGCGGCGTTGATGATCACCTGCGGTGACACGGCGTGGATGACACCGCGGATCGAATCCGGCACGGTCAGGTCGCAGGCGGGGAAATCGAATGCCGCCACCTCGCCCAGCGGCGCGAGCGCGCGCCGCAGTTCGAAGCCCACCTGGCCGTTGCGGCCCAGCAACAGGAACTTCATGTCCTCTCCCCGTAGTTCTTCGCCACCCACTCCCGGTAGGCGCCGCTTTGTACATGCTCGACCCAGTCCTGATGCTCCAGATACCAGCGCACGGTCTTGCGTATGCCCGTCTCGAAGGTCTCCACCGGCCGCCAGCCCAGCTCGCGCTCGATCTTCTTCGCATCGATCGCATAGCGGCGGTCGTGCCCCGGCCGGTCCTTGACGAAAGTGATCAGCCGCTCGTGCCTGCCTGCCGGATCGGGGCGCATCTCGTCGAGCAACGCGCAGATCGTCTTTACGATGACGAGGTTCGGCATCTCGTTCCAGCCGCCGATGTTGTAGGTCTCGCCGGCGCGCCCGCCCGCGAGTGCGGCGCGGATCGCCGCGCAATGGTCGCCGACGTACAGCCAGTCGCGCACGTTCATGCCGTCGCCGTAGATCGGCAGCGGCTTGCCCGCCAGCGCATTGGCGATCACCAGCGGAATCAGCTTCTCGGGGAACTGGAACGGGCCGTAGTTGTTCGAGCAGTTGGTGGTCAGCACCGGCAGGCCATACGTGTGGTGCCAGGCGCGCACGAGGTGGTCCGACGCCGCCTTGGAGGCGGAGTAGGGGCTGTTCGGCTCGTAGGCATGGGTTTCCGCGAACGGCGCATCATCGGGCCCGAGCGAACCGTACACCTCGTCCGTGGAAACATGCAGGAAGCGGAAGCCCTCCCTTCCGTCGCCGAACAGCGTGCCCCAGTAGGCGCGGGCCGCCTCGAGCAGCGTGAACGTGCCCTGCACGTTCGTGCGCACGAAATCGCCGGGGCCGTGGATCGAGCGATCGACGTGCGATTCCGCGGCGAAATGTACGATCGCACGCGGCTGGTAGTGCGCCAGCAGCGCATCGACCACCGCGCGGTCGCAGATGTCCTCGCGCACGAAGGTGTGGCGCGCATCGCCTGCCAGCGACGCCAGGTTCTCCGGGTTGCCCGCGTACGTGAGCTTGTCGAGATTGAGAACGGGTTCGCCGGTCGCGGCGAGCCAGTCGAGCACGAAGTTGGCGCCGATGAATCCCGCGCCGCCAGTCACCAGAATCATTGTAGGAATCGTCTGTCGGGGATGAAAGGCGAATAATAACCCGG
>DATJQH010000131.1:0-55716 GCA_035505955.1 Rhodocyclaceae bacterium | reverse complement strand
TGGGCCTGACCGCCGTGATGGCCGACGGCCGCATCGTCAAGGCCGGCAGCCGGGCGAAGAAGTCTTCGGCCGGCTACGACCTGACGCGTCTGCTCATCGGTTCGGAAGGCACGCTGGGCATCATCACCGAACTCACCGTGCGGCTCTACCCGATCCCCGAGGCCATCTCGGCGGCAGTGTGCTGCTTCCCGACCATCCACGATGCCGTAAAGACGGTGATCGCCACCATCCAGCTCGGCGTGCCAATCGCCCGCATCGAATTGGTGGACGCGCTCGGCATCACCGCCATCAACCGCCACAGCAAGACCAGCTTGCGCACCGCGCCGACGCTGTTCTTCGAATTCCACGGCTCGCCGGCCGGTGTCGAGGAACAGGCGAAGACGGTGCAGGAGATCGCGGCCGACCACGGCGGCCAGGACTTCGACTGGGCGACGCGGCCCGAGGACCGCTCGCGCCTCTGGCAGGCGCGCCACGACGCCTATTACGCCTGCATCGGCCTGCGGCCCGGCTCGCGCTCGCTGACCACCGACGTCTGCGTGCCCATCTCGCGGCTGGCCGACTGCATCGCCGAGACGGTGGCCGATATCGCCGACAGCAAACTCATCGCGCCGCTGGTCGGCCACGTCGGCGACGGCAACTTCCACCTGCTGCTGCTCGCCGACCCCAACGATGCCGCGGAAAACGAGCGTGCCCGCGCCTTCTCCAACCGCCTGGTCGAACGGGCACTGCGCATGGAAGGCACCTGCACCGGCGAGCACGGTGTCGGCATGGGCAAGCGCAAGTACATGGCCAAGGAACACGGCGACGCGGCGCTGGACGCCATGCGCGCCATCAAGCGGGCGCTCGATCCGGACGACATCCTGAATCCGGGCAAGGTACTGCCCGACTAGCGCCGCACGGCGTACCACCGGGGCTGACTTTCGCAACCCGGTGGACATTAACCCCTCATTGCGGTCAAATATGTGCCAACGGCGCCCACAAGGCGCCGGCAACCCCGAATGGCCCGTGCCTACCCGGCATGGCGAACACGACGAGGAGGAGACTCATGAATGCGCCTTTGCGCAGCGTGACGCTGGACGACAAGTACAACGTAGACACCGGCCGCGTCTTTCTTACCGGCATCCAGGCGCTCGCCCGCCTGCCCATGCTGCAGCGGGATCGCGATCTCGCTGCCGGACTCAACACCGCAGGCTACATTTCCGGATATCGCGGCTCGCCGCTCGGCGGCCTCGACCTGACCTTGTGGAAAGCGAAGGAACAGCTCGCCCGCCACCACATCGAGTTCCGCCCCGGGCTCAACGAAGACCTCGCCGCGACGGCCATCTGGGGCACGCAGCAGGTCAACCTCTTCCCCGGCGCGAAATATGACGGCGTCTTTGCGCTCTGGTACGGCAAGGGGCCGGGCATCGACCGCTGCGGCGACGTTTTCAAGCACGCCAACTCCGCCGGCACGTCGCGTTACGGCGGCGTGCTGGTGGTGGCCGGCGACGACCACGCGGCGCGCTCGTCGACGGTGGCCAACCAGTCCGAGCATGCCTTCAAGACGGTGATGATGCCGGTGCTGGCGCCGTCCGGCGTGCAGGACTACCTCGACCTCGGCCTGCACGGCTGGGCGCTGTCGCGCTACTCGGGTTGCTGGGTCGGCTTCAAGGCAGTGGCCGACACCATCGAATCGTCGGCCTCGGTCGACGTGGCGCCCGACCGCGTGCGCATCGTCATCCCCACCGATTACGAACTGCCGGCAGACGGCCTCAACATCCGCTGGCCCGACCCGCCGCTGGCGCAGGAAGCACGGCTCCTGAACCACAAGCTCTACGCCGCCCTCGCCTACTGCCGCGCCAACCGGCTGAACCACGTCGTCATCGATTCTCCCAACCCGCGCCTCGGCATCATCACCTGCGGCAAGAGCTACCTCGACGTTCGCCAGGCCTTCGACGACCTCGGCATCGACGACAAACTCGCCGCCGAAATCGGCATCCGCCTCTACAAGGCCGGCATGGTCTGGCCGCTTGAGGCTGACGGCGTGCGCCGCTTCGCGGAAGGGCTGGACGAGATCCTGGTCGTCGAGGAGAAGCGCCAGTTCATCGAGTACCAGTTGAAGGAGGAACTCTACAACTGGCGCGAGGACGTACGCCCGCGCGTGATCGGCAAGTTCGACGAGAAGGGCGAATGGTCGCTGCCGCACGGCAGCTGGCTGCTGCCGGCCACTTCCGAACTATCGCCGGCGCAGATCGCGCGCGTGATCGCGCAGCGCATCGACCGCTACTTCACGTCGACGCACATCAGGCAACGGCTGGAACTCATCGAGGCGCGCGAACGCGCGCTGGCAGCGCCGGTCATTCCCATCCAGCGCGTGCCCTGGTTCTGCCCGGGCTGTCCGCATAACACGTCGACCAAAGTGCCGGAAAGCAGCATGGCCATGGCCGGCATCGGCTGCCACTACATGGTCACCTGGATGGACCGCAACACGGCCACCTTCTCGCACATGGGCGGCGAAGGCGCGGCCTGGATCGGCCAGGCGCCCTTCACCGAGCGCAAGCACGTTTTCGTCAACCTCGGCGACGGCACCTACTTCCATTCCGGAATCCTCGCGGTGCGCGCCGCGGTGGCGGCCAAGGTGCCCATCACCTACAAGATCCTCTACAACGATGCCGTGGCGATGACGGGCGGCCAGCCGGTCGACGGCACGCTCTCCGTGCCGCTGATCGCGCGCCAGATCGCGGCCGAAGGTGTCGAGCGCATCGTCGTCGTCACCGACGGCAGCGAGCGCGCCTGGCGCGAAAGCGAACTGCCGCCGGGCATTCCGGTCCGGAGCCGCGACGAGATGGACGCCATCCAGCGCGAACTGCGCGAATATCCGGGTGTCTCCGCGCTGATCTACGACCAGACCTGCGCCGCCGAAAAGCGCCGCCGCAGGAAGCGCGGCACGATGGTGGACCCGGCGCGCCGCGTCTTCATCAACGCCCGCGTCTGCGAGGGCTGTGGCGACTGCGGCACGCAGTCGAACTGCCTCGCCGTGGTGCCGCTGGAAACGACCTACGGCCGCAAGCGTGCCATCGACCAGTCGGCCTGCAACAAGGACTACTCCTGCATGAACGGGCTGTGCCCCTCGTTCGTGACCATCGAGGGCGGCAAGCTGAAGAAGGGCCGCGCCCTGGCCCGTGATGAATCCGGCTTCCCGAGCCTGCCGGCACCGCCGCTGCCCGACACCGCCCTCCCCTACAACATCCTCATCACGGGTGTGGGTGGCAGCGGCGTCATCACCATCGGCGCGCTGATCGGCATGGCCGCGCACCTCGAGGGCAAAGGCGTCACCGTGCTCGACATGACGGGCCTGGCGCAAAAGGGCGGCGCGGTGTTCTCGCACGTGCGTATCGCCGACGCGCCGGAAACCCTGCACGCCGTGCGCATCGCCACCGGTGAGGCCGATGCGGTGATCGGCGGCGACATCGTCGTCGCCGCCAGCGGCGACGCGCTGATCAAGATGGCCGGCGGCCGCACGCGCGCCGTCGTCAACTCCTGCGAAACGCCGACCTCGGAATTCACCTCGAACCCGGACTGGCAGTTCCCGCTCGGCAGGATGCAGGACGCCATCCGCAACGCCGGTGCCGGCGCCTCGTTCATCGATGCCACGGCACTGGCCACGCGCCTCCTGGGCGACGCCATCGCCACCAACCTGTTCCTGCTCGGCTACGCCTGGCAGCAGGGACTGGTACCGGTATCGGCCGCCGCCCTGCAGCGCTCGATCGAACTCAACGGCACCGCCGTCGAGGCGAACCTCAAGGCCTTCCAGTGGGGACGCCGCACCGCCCACGACCATCAGGCAGTGGAGAGCTTCGCGCAGGTGCCGCAGGCCGGAATGCCGGCCGCCATGGGCCTGGACGAGCTCATCGCCGCGCGCGCTGCCGACCTCGTCACCTATCAGGACGAAACCTATGCGCGCCGTTACCGGCACCTCGTCGAACGCGTGCGCGCGGCCGTTCCGGAACTCGCGGAGACCGTGGCGCGCAACTACTACAAGCTGCTTGCGGTGAAGGACGAATACGAAGTGGCGCGGCTCTACAACGATTCCGCGTTCCGGCAGGAAATCGACAACCTGTTCGAGGGCGACTTCGAGGTGCACTTCCACCTCGCGCCACCGCTGCTGTCGCGCGTCGACCCGGTCTCGGGACGACCGAAGAAGCACGCCTTCGGGCCCTGGCTCGCCACGGGCTTTCGCTGGCTGGCAAAACTCAAGGGCCTGCGCGGCACGGCCTTCGACCCCTTCGGCCGCAGCGAGGAACGCCGCGCCGAGCACCGGCTCGTCGCCGACTACGAGGCCGACGTCGAGCTCGTGCTGGCGCGCGTATCGCCCGAGCGCCTGCACACCGCGCACCAGCTTCTGGAGTGGCCCGATTCGGTGCGTGGCTTCGGCGTCGTCAAGATGAAGAGCATCGCCGCCATGCGCGCCCCGCGCGAGACCGCGCGCAATGCGCTCGAACGGCGCGGCGTCGCGTGATGCCGGGCGGCATGGCAACGAAGCAGGCACGCGACATCCTGCGCCGGATGTTCGACGCCGCCGTCGCCGCCGCCCAGCCGCACGTCTGCATCCCCGCCCACCTGCCCGCCCAGCCGAAAGGCAGGACCATCGTCATCGGCGCCGGCAAGGCTTCGGCGGCGATGGCGCGCGAAGTGGAACGCGCCTGGCGCGGCCCGCTGCAGGGACTCGTGGTCACACGCTACGGCTACTCGGTGCCATGCAGGAAAATCGAGATCGTCGAGGCGGCACATCCGGTGCCTGATGCTGCCGGCATGGACGCCGCACGGCGCATGCTGGAACTGGTGTCGGGCCTCACGACCGACGATCTGGTGATATGCCTGCTCTCGGGCGGCGGCTCTTCACTGCTGCCGCTGCCGCTGGCGGGCATCACGCTCGAGGACAAGCAGGCCATCAGCCGCGCGCTGCTCGCGAGCGGCGCCACGATCCGCGAGATCAACTGCGTGCGCCGGCATCTCTCGGCCATCAAGGGCGGCCGGCTGGCCGCCGCCTGCCGGCCCGCGCGCCTCGTGAACCTCATCATCTCCGACGTGCCCGGCGACGATCCCGTCGACATTGCCTCCGGCCCCACGGTGCCCGATCCCTCCACATGTGCCGATGCACTCGCGGTGCTGCGCCGCTACGGTGTCGACATGCCCAGCAGCGTGCCCGATCTCCTCGCCATCGGCGCCTGCGAATCCATGAAGCCTGGCGACCCGCGCCTGCCCGAGACCGAAACGCATCTCGTCGCCACGCCGCAAATGGCGCTCGAAGCCGCGGCGGCGGTAGCACGCGAGAGCGGCATCCTTCCCTGCATTCTCGGCGATGCGATCGAAGGCGAAGCGCGCGCCGTCGGCGCCGCCATGGCCGGCATCGCGCTGCAGGCAGCGCGGCGCGGGCAGCCGGTGGCGCCGCCCTGCGTGCTGCTCTCGGGCGGCGAAACGACGGTGACGGTGCACGGCGACGGCCGCGGCGGACGCAACGTCGAGTTCCTGCTGTCGCTGGCGCTTGTCCTGCAGGGCGCACCGGACATCCACGCGCTGGCGGCGGATACCGATGGCGTTGACGGCGTCGAGGAAATTGCCGGCGCCATTGTCACGCCCGACACGCTCACGCGCGCCTGGGCGCTCGGCCTGCGGCCGCGCGCGAGCCTCGACCGCAACGACGGCCACGGTTTCTTCAATGCGCTCGGTGATTCGCTGGTGACGGGGCCGACGCTGACCAACGTCAACGACTTCCGCGCGATCCTGATTGCCTAGCGGTTGGTGACGCCCGACAGCACGTGGCCGGTGGGACCGGCCGATGCGGCCGAATCGCAATGGCCAGCCTGGTCGTCGAAGAAGAAGTCGGGCTGGAATTCCTTGAGGAAGGGCCCTTTCGGCAGGCCGCCGAGGAACATCGCCTCGTCGACCGCGATGTTCCAGTCCATCAGCGTGCGCACGGCGCGCTCGTGCGCGGGTGCACTGCGCGCGGTCACCAGCGCCGTGCGGATGCGCATCGGCAGTTCGCCGCTGGCCGACTGCAGGCGGTGCAGCGCCTCCAGCAGCGGCTTGAATGGCCCCGCCGGCAGCGGCCGGCTCACGTGGCGCTTTTCGTGGGCGACGAAGGCCGGCAGGCCGTCCTTCTGGTACACCCGCTCGGCCTCGTCGGAAAACAGCACGGCGTCGCCGTCGAAGGCGATGCGCACTTCCTGCGGATGGCGGTCGGCATCGACGAAGGACTGCGGGTAAACCCGCGCCGCCGGGAAGTTGGCCGCCAGCGCGGCGCGCACGTCGCCTTCATCCGCCGAGAGGAACAGGTGCGCGCCGAGCGGATTCAGGTAGTGGTACGGCGGCTGGCCACGCGTGAACACGCCGCGCTCCAGCGGCAGGCCCGCGGCCTCGGCCGAGCGGAAGACGCGCAGCCCCGACACCGGGTCGTTGCGCGACAGGATCACGACCTCGACGCGATGCTGGCCGTTGGCGTTGAAGGCCAGCAGCTTCTTCACCAGCGGAAACGCGGCGCCGGGACGCGCCGCCTGTTCCATGCGGTCGACCTGCACGGCCATGTAGGCGGAGTCGTCGGCCTCCTCGAAAACGCGGTTCTCCTCCTCGAAATCGAACAGCGCACGCGACGAAAGCGCGACGACCAGTTTTCCTTCAAGGCTTATGGGCATTGTCTTCTCCGGGCGACATGGGACGGATTGTATTGCACGCGCGGATATTCACTTAGAATCGAAGCGCCCCCCGACAACAACACGAAAGACAAGCCATGAACGCTCGCCGCAAGAGAGTCCTCCTGGCGTTGATCGCGGGCGTGACAGCCTGCGCGCCCGCGCTGGCGGACGACATCGTCAGCACGATCGAATCGAAGCCGCTCTCGGAACTTTGGCTCAACCCCGGCTTTCAGACCTACCACTTCCAGCGCAACAAGGGTTTCAACTCCAACAACTACGGCCTCGGCGTCGAGTATCGGTTCAATACCGTCGCCTCGCTCACCGCCGGCCGCTTCTACAACAGCGACCGCGACTGGTCCAACTACGCGGGTGTGTACTACCAGCCGTTCGCGATCGGCCCGGTACGCCTGGGCGCGGTCGTCGGGGGCTTCAACGGCTACCCGGCCATGCACGACGGCGGCTGGTTCCTGGCCGCGATTCCGGTCATCAGCGCCGAATACGGCCGCGTCGGCGCCAATGTGGCCATCATCCCGTCGTACAAGGATCGCCTGCACGGCGGCATCTCGCTGCAGTTGAAGCTCAAGGTATTCGACTGAGCTCAACGAGCCGCCCCAGCGCCGCGTAGAAGATCACGCAACGAACCGGCAGGCCATCGGCGGCAAACAGGTCCGCGTAGCGCTCGAGCTGCTCGCGATACTGCTCCGCGTGCATCGCCAGGTCGCCCTCCGGGCGCGCCGTCTTGTAGTCGATGATCCAGCGCGTGCCGTCCTCGACGAACGTGCGGTCGACCACGCTCTGCGGCGTACCATCGGGGCTGACTTTCATCAGCGCGATTTCCGACGCGGCGCCCGCGCGTGCCGTCAGAATCCAGCGTCCCGGCTCGCTCGCCAAGGTCGTGTCGAGGATCGCCACGACGCGTTCCGCACCCAGCGCCGCGTCGCGGTCGCCGCAGCCCTGCTGCGACAGCCATACCTCCATCGCCCCGCGCGAACTCGCCGTGCGCGTTGCCGGCCAGGCATCGAGGCCGTCGTTCGCGATCATCTCCAGGTAGCGGTGCGCCAGCGTACCGACCAATGCGTCGAGCGGCTCGCCGGTTTCGACAGACTCGTCGCGCGTCGCGTCCGCCGCCGGCGCGACGGCGTGGACCGGCTGGTCGACCGCAACCGGCTCCGCCAGGCGCAGCAGTTTCGGGATGAACGCTGGCGCCTGGTCGACCAGCGTCATGGGTACCTCCTGCACCGCCTCGAAGTGCTTCGACACCGAGGGCCACAAGAGCGACAGGAAAGTGTTGGCCGGCGGCCTGATGTCGCCGCTCGCGGTCGCCTTCGCAACGCCGACCAGATGCAGGTGGCGGACCGCACGCGTCGCACCGACGTAGAGGACGCGCGCGGCCTCGTTGGCCGCGCGTTCCCGCTCAAGCGCGCCGAGATAATCGAAGGGCGTCACCGTGTCCTTCTGGCCGCGCTTCTTGAGCGGCGCGGCGATCAGGTGCTCCTCGCCGTCGTCGAGGATCACCTCCTCCCAGCGCATCAGCGGCACGTCGTCGTGCCGCGGCTGGCGGTGCAGCCCGGGCAGGATCACGGTGTCGAACTCCAGCCCCTTGGACTTGTGCAGCGTCATGAACTGCAGGCTGCCGTCGGCCGCCGTGTCGGGCGCGCCGAAAAGCCGCGCCATTTCCTTTTCGAGTTCGGCAGCGCTGAAGCGTCCCGCGCCGTCGAGCCTGTCGACCAGCGCGAAGAAGGCCTCGCAGTCGGCCAGTTCCGTGTCGTTGGCGAGGCACGCCGGACCGCCCAGCGCGAACCACGCGCCCGTCACCCAGCGCGACGGCGGCTGCCGGCCCCGCTGGCGCATTGCCTCCGTCATCGCCGCGCGGAAGCGCAGCGCACGCGCCTGCCCGTCCGCAGAGAGTCGCGCCAGCCGTTCCGCATCGTTCAGCAAGGACCAGATCGTGGCGTCGAAATCGTCGCCCGCGAACGCGTGCAGGTCAGCGAGCGTGAGCCCGCACCAGGGCGCGCGCAGGATCGCCAGCCAGTTCACACGATCGGCGCGATGATGAAGCGCGTGCGTGAGCGCGAGCAGGTCCTGCACCGGCTGGCGCTCCGCCAGCGATTCGATCTCGACGGCGGCGAAACGCAGTTCCGGCCGCCAGCGGCGGATGCGCGCGACGAGCGCGTCGAGATGGCCACGCGCGCGCACCAGCACTGCGATCTGGCGTGCCGGCTCGGCGGCGCGCTCCGCGTCGATGATGTCGAGGATGCGGCGCGCTTCCTCTTCCGCCGCCTCGTCCTTCTCGGCCACCAACCCGTGCACCGTAACGCCTGCATCGGGCCGCGGCTCGCGCGTGGCGGCGAACTTGCGGTAGGCGATCGCGCCTGCCGCCGCATCGTCCCGCGCCGGGAAGACGCCGTCGAACACGCCGTTCACCCATTCGACCACGGGCGCGCACGAGCGGTTGTTGCGGTACAAGGACAGGCGCTCGAGCGGCACCGTGCCGATGCCATCGCGCGCGGCGGTCAGGAACAGGCCGACGTCGGCCTTGCGGAAGCGATAGATCGACTGCATCGGATCGCCGACCAGGAACAAGCTGCGGCTGTCGCGCAGTTGCGAATCCGTCTGCCAGTCGGCGGTGAGCCGGCGCAGCAGTTCGACCTGAGCCGGACTCGTATCCTGGAACTCGTCGACCAGCAGATGGCGAAGCCCGTAGTCGAGCGAGAGGGCGAGGTCAGTCGGCGCCTCGGGCACGCCGAGCGCCTGCAGCGCGCGCGCCGCCACCTCGATGAAGTCGACCTCGCCCGCGGCATGGAACACGCCCCACAGCTCGGCCGCGGTGAGCTTCAACAGCGTCGCCAGCGCGCTCACCGTCGCCCACTCGTCCTCGGTATAGCCGGGCTCGGGCAGGCGACGCAGTTGGACCAATGCCTCGACGGCCTCGTCGCCCAGTTCGCCGATGACGCCGAGCAGCTTCTCCTTCTGCGCGTCCGAGACCTTAGGCGGGAAGCCCTGCTTCACCGTCAGCGCCTTGCGGCGCTCGCCCTTGTCGGTCAGCAGAAGATCAGTCACGGCGAGCCACAACGGCAGCTCCTCGGGCTCGGCCTGCAGCACCCGAGTCCAGTCGCGCAGGCGCGCGAGCGGATGATCGTCGGCAACGTTGCCCGCCGCGAACTGTGCGACCGGCATCAATGCCTGCTGCGCGTTTGCCGGCAGCGCCTCGGCCGCGCGCCGCATGTCGCGTGTAACCAGTTCGCGCAATCCCTGCACGGCGTACCACGGGGGCTGACTTTCATCGAGCGCATGCCGCAGCCACTGGTCGCGCCGCGCCAGCATGTCGGCAAGGAGGTTCGCCAGCCGCCCGGCATCGTTGTCGACATGCACCAACGCGCGCGCCACGGCCTCGGCGTGGCCGTCGTCCTCTTCCAGCCACGCGAGCGCGCGACGCGCGGCCTCTTCGTAGAGTCGACGCGCATCCTCGACCGTGCGCGGCTCGCCGCCGAAGCGCGACAGCACCGGCATCTGGCGCGCCAGGCCGGCACAGAAGGCATCGATGGTAGTCACGCGCAAGCGGCCCGGATGGTCGAGCAGGTTCCAGCCATGCTTCTGCGAGGCTGCCAGCGCGGCGGTCGCGAGATCGAAGGTGATGCGCTTGTGCGGTTCGGGCGGCACGTCGCCACGCGCGGCGCGTTGCAGCGCCTCGACGATGCGGTGGCGCATCTCGGCCGCGGCCTTGTTGGTGAACGTGATGGCGACGATCTCTTCCGGCTCGTCGACGCACGCGAGCAGCATCAGCAATCGCTGTGTCAGGAGTTCCGTCTTGCCGGCGCCGGCGGGCGCCTCGACGATGAACGAGCCCGGCAGCAGCGCGCGCCTGCGGCTGTCGCTGTCGAGGGCGAGGAGCTCGGTATCGGTCATTGCCCTTCCTGCTGCATCTTCGCTTCCGGCAAACGCAGCAGCGGCCTGACGTCGCAGAACTTGAGGTCCTCCTCGCGCTTGAACGTCACCTCCGCATGACCAGCGCGGACCTCACGCGCCACGGTTGCGAGCGCCGCGCGCCAGCGTTCGAGCGTGGCCGGCCAGTCGACCGCCTTCACGCCATCGACGAGGTCCTTCTCTTCCGCCCAGCCGACGAACCCGCAATCGTCCGTGCGCACCCGTGCGAACATCACGCCGCTCGCGCCGCACTGCGTGGCGTACAGCGGCAGTTGCGGCTCGGCGAGGCGTTCATCATCCCAGCCCCTTGTTTTCGGATCGCCGGTCTTGTAGTCGACGACCAGCCGCCGGCCGTCCGCGAGTTCGTCGACGCGGTCGGCGCGCAGGTCGAGGGCAAGGCCTTCGATCTCGACCTTCTCGTTCTCCTCGCTGGCGGCCACTGCAAACGGCACCGGCCGCGCAAGTTCCAGCGGCAGCCATTGCGCCAGCAGCTGCGCGAGGCGCGCCTGCTCGAGCGCCGCGAAGCGCGGCGGCAGCCTTTCCTCGCGTTCGCCATCGAAGTCCGCGAAGGCCGAGGCAACCGCGTCGTCGATGGCGCGCGTGCCCTCCTCCGCGCTCATCGCCGCGAGCTGCGCCTGTGTGCGGCCGGAAAAAAAGCGCTCCATCACCCGATGCAGCAGCGTGCCGCGATCCATCGCGTCCAGCCCTTCGACCGGCTCGTCGAGCGGCCGGGCACCGAGCCGGAACTGGTAGAAGGCCCAGGCCGGGCACAGCGCCTGCGCCTGCAACAGCCGCGTGCCGCCCGCCACGTGCTCGCCTTCGGCCAGCGGCGGCGCGCGATGATCCTCGATGCGCTCGATGCGCCCCGTACCCACCATGCGCGCGATGACGGACGGCAGTGCGGCCGGCGGCGCGCGCTCGGGCAAACCGGCGAGCAAGGGACTCGCGCGCAGCTGCTTGTCGCCCTCGCCTTTCGCCCACGAGAAGACGATCTCCGGCGCTGCATGCATGAGCCGGCGCTGCACGCTGCGCGCGAATTCGAGCTGCACTTCGCTCGACGCGTTGGTCGCCTGCGCGCGGCGCTGACTGTCGGCCGGCAACAGCGGATTCGGCCGTGGCGCGGGCGGCCAGGCATCGTCGTTCATGCCCAGCACCCAGAGCGCGTCGAAGGCGAGGCCCGCCGCTTCGAGCGGGCCGACAACCTCGACGCTCGGCGTACCGACCGTTTCCGGCTGGAACACACGCTCGCGGCACAGGCGCGCGAGCTGGCGGTTGGCCTCGGCCAGCGGCACCTTGCCGAGCACGGCATCGAGCGCGCCGAGTTCATCGAGCGTTGCCATCAGCGCCTCGCGCGCCTGCCACTCGCGCGAGGACAGCGGGCGCTCGCCGGGCCAGCCGGCGTCATCGAGCAGTTGCGCGAAAACGCCGGCCCAGGCCGACGGCAGGCGCCGGCCAGAGTTGCCGTCGATGGCGTTCACCAGCGCCTCGATGGCGCCGCGCGTGCGGGCGATGCGCAGGCCCTTCTTCTCGAAGCGCCGCGCGAAAGTCAGTGCCTGTGGTACGCCAAGCGCGGGCGGCAGATGGCGGCGCATGGCGGCGTCGAGGCGCGCACGGCCTTCGGCCTCGCCCTGCCACGCCGACCAGTACGGGCCGGTGAGCAAGGCGGAAAGCCGCGCCTGTTCGCAGCGGCGCGGATTGGCGCAGAGATGCAGCAGTTCGAGCGCGACCGCGACGACAGGTTGGCGCGCGAGCTGCGTGCCGAGCGAGACGTTGTAGCGGCGCGGCGCTTCGGCATTGGCGGGCAACAGCGACTCGGGATGCAGCGCGTCGTCGAGCGCGGCGACCAGCATCTCGCGCACGCCGGAAAGCTCGATGGCGACGATGCCGAGCCGCGCATCGGGCTGCGCGGCAAGCCGCTCCGACGCCCAGGCCGCCGCCGCGCGGCACTCGGCGCGCCGGTCGGCGCAAGGCGAAACGACTGCCGCGCCCGCCTCCTCGCGGCCGAGCGAAAGTTCGGACACGGCAACGCCGCGCTGCACCAGCACGCGCCGCAGTTCCATCTCCGGCGGCGAATGGCGGTCGAAACCGGCAAAGGCGACGCTCGCCGGCAACCGGCCCGCGCCGTTGGCGAGACAGCGGATCTGCCAGGCACGATGGCGCGCCGCATCGAGCCAGCCGCGCGGTTCGCATTCGGCGCGCACGTGGCGGCGCCACGCGACGAAGCGCTGCGTTTCTTCGCTGGCCTGCGCATCCGGCTTCAGGTTCCACACTTCGCAGAGTTGGTTCGCCTCGGCCGCGAGTGCGGCCAGGCCTTCGCGGTCGAAGAGCGGGTCCTCGCCGTCCGCGACATGCGCGTTGATGGCTTGTTCCCACAGCAGGCGCTCCTGCGTGACGTTGAGCACCAGGCGCGGCGCCTCGCCGGCCGGAATGCCGCCGGCGAGCAGCGCCCCGGCCGTGACGTCGTCGAGCCAGGCGCCGACGGTAAGCGCAGCCAGCGGCTGCCAGGACCATTGGCCGGCCGCGACCTGAGCCCGGTCGTGCTCGGCGCGCAGGTGGCGCACCAACCGCTGGTTGGCGCACAGGACCAGGTTGGCAACCGAGTCAGGCATGGCTCAGAAGAACAGGCTCACCGAGAACAGGATGGCGGTTCCCCAGAAAACGAATGTGTCGGGCTGAATGATGCAACGCATGGACGATGACCTCCGTGAAGATGACGGAAGCCATTGTCGGCGACACCAGGCTCAAGGCGTGAGCCTGCGGGTTTCCTCGCTCCCCGCCTGCATCTCCGGCGCCTGCAGCGTGCGCGCGGCCGTGTCCACCGGAGCGAGGTCGCGGATCTCCTTGCCCTCTGTCGCGGCCTGCAGGTCGCGGAACTTGCGCGCAGTCGACAGCACGCGCGTTTCCAGCGAGCCGACCGCCTTGTTGTAGGCGCCGACGGCCTCGCCGAGGTTCTTGCCGACGCCGGCCCAGTGGTCGGCCAGCGTCGCCAGCCGCTCGTAGAGTTCCTTGCCGAGGTCGCTGATCTTCTGCGCGTTCTCGGCCAGCGCTTCCTGCTTCCAGCCGTAGGCAACGGCGCGCAACAGCGCAATCAGCGTGGTCGGCGTGGCAAGGATGACGCGGCTTTCGACACCCGCCTCGATCAGGTCCGGGTCGGCCTCAAGCGCAGCGGCGTAGAAGGTCTCGCCGGGCAGGAACAGCACGACGAAATCCGGCGAGGGCTGGAACTGCTCCCAGTACGACTTGCGGCCGAGTTTCGTCAGGTGGTCGCGCACCTGGCGCGCGTGGTCAGCGAGCTTGCGACGGCGCGCCGCGTCGTCCTCGGTCTCCAGCGCATCGAGGTAGGCGGCCAGCGGCGCCTTGGCGTCCACCACGATGTTCTTGCCGCCCGGCAGCTTGACGATCATGTCCGGGCGCAGCCGGCCCTCTTCGGTATCGGTCGACTCCTGTTCGAAGAAGTCGCAGTGGTCGAGCATGCCGGCCATCTCGACGACGCGCTTCAGTTGCATCTCGCCCCATCTTCCTCGTGTATGAGGCGCGCGCAGCGCCTTGACCAGATTCGCCGTCTCGCTCTTCAACTGGCCCTGCGATTCCGCCAGTGCGCGCACCTGTTGCGTCAGCGTCGCGTAGGCGTCGATGCGCGACTTCTCGATGCCCGCGATCTGCTGCTCGAACTTTTCCAGCGACGACTTCATCGGCGTCACGAGTTCGCCGATCGCCTGCTGACGCTTCTCCAGATCGCCCGCCGCCTGCGCCTGCTGCCGCTCCAGCGACAGTCGCGCCAGGTCGAGGAAGCGCTGGTTGTTGCGCTCCAGCGCGTCCGCCGAGAGCGCCTTGAAGCTGTCCATGAGCCCGTCGCGCTCCGCCGCGGCCTCGCGCGAGCGCACCCGCAACAGCAGGAAGACGACGATGCCGCCGAGCACGAGGCCGGCGACGAAGGCCAGCAGCAAGGACCAATCCGGATTCATCGCGGCAGTCTACCCGACCGGCCCGCCCTCCGGGCCCGCCGCCGATAGCCGCATGGCGTACCACGGGGACTGACTTTGGCCGCCGCCCAGGCGACCACACGCCGGCAATAGGTGTGCATGCGTATTGATGACGGCGTCTTTGTCCACTAGCATGATTGGAAAGCGGCGCCCACTGTTGGGGGACACTTGACGTCTAGGCATGCCATGAACGAGCGCGGGGACAAGCCCTACCCGGGTGGTGACCGAAGGACAAGCGGCATCTTGTTCCCGGGCGGCGGCGACGCATGATGGAGCGAATGGGAAGGAACCAATGACATACAAACTGACCATCGTCCAGCAGCCCGATTACCTGCACGGCATCGCGACGGGCAAGCGAAGCCGCGAGGCTGTCGCCGCCTGTTTGCTGCAGATCATGGCTGCCTGCATCGCCAGGGACCTCAAGCGCGCCATCATCGAGAACCGGCTGGAGGGGCCGCGCCTGCCGCTATGGGACGTCTTCGACCTCGCGGCCGAGTACGCCACCCTGAACGACGGAAGATTCGGGGCGATCGCCTATGTCGATGCCGATGCAACGCCCGAGTTCATGGCATTCCTCAAGGACGTCACCGGCAATCGCGGGCTGCCGTTCCAGGCCTTTTCTTCTGCCGCCGCGGCCGACGAGTGGCTCAGGTCGACGGTTGCAGCCGCACGCAGCCCGGCGCCTCCCGCATCGATCTAGGCGCCCACGGCGATCAGGACGATCGGGCGACCGAGCGCCCGCCCACGGCGTCGTGCGACAGCAATTCCATGCAGGTCGCGTACGCCCTTTCGAGTTCGTCGTCGGCTGGTGCAATCTCGTCGAACTCGCGCCTGAAGCGCCGAGCGCAGACCCGCAGGGCCGCGCGCAGGCGCGCGATTTCGCCGGCATAGGTTTCGATGCGATTCGAGGCTTGCAGATACCGGTTGTAACGGTGACGCCTGTCCAGTTCGTCGTCGCGCCACAGTTCGGGCGGCATGGACAGGACGCCGTGCAAGAATGAATCCTTCATTTTTGGCCTCCTCATCAAAGTTGGGCATGAATGATGCCTACGGAATAATTCGCTTGCCTCCCCGTGTATGACAGTGTAATCTCGGCGCCGACTCCCCTGCTCGCGCCCGGAAACCCCAACCCCATTCCGCTCGGCATGCCAGATGCCGACCGAGTTGGGGGAGTCACTTTCCCGTTCGCAGCCGCCCCGCTCCCTCCGGCGCGAAACGGCCGCGACGCGCCCGGGGCTTTACGCTTTTTTCACCCAGGCCGTGCAATAGCCGTGCGGCGCGATCTCGGTGTCGCCCGGATACAGCTTGCATCCGCCCATTGCGGTCGGGGTCTTGCCCGGCACGAACTGCAGGCAACCGGCGCATTCCTTCTTCTCCGGACCGGGCTGGTCCTGGTACTTCAGCGCCGTGCGCATGGCGGCATTCTTCTCGGCAAACGCGCTGCCCGAAATGCCCATGATCGGGATCATGACGAGGGCGGAGCCGCCAAGCTTCAGGAATGTGCGGCGGGATGGACTGTTCATTGCGACTCCTTTCTTCTTCGTGGAGGAACAGGTAAGCGTTGACAACGATGTCCGGGCTGCGTTCCGGCGACGGACCATCGAGCGAACTTACAGTCGGGCCGAAGTTCTAACCTTCGAAGGGGGCGTTCGACAGGATGCAACTGCGCGTTCCCCTGCGGGAACGTCGCCAGCGGCCTCTTGCCAATTTGCAACTGGACAACGGAGGCGCGCAATGTCTTTACACATAGGCGACGAAGCCCCTGATTTCTTCGCCGAGACCACCGAGGGAACCATCCGCTTTCACGACTGGATCGGCAACGGCTGGGCCGTTCTCTTCTCGCACCCGAAGGATTTCACACCCGTATGCACGACCGAGCTCGGCTACCTCGCCGGACTCAAGCCGGAATTCGACAAGCGCAACGCGAAGATCATCGGCCTGTCTGTCGATGGTGTCGGCGACCACAAGCGCTGGGCCGTGGACATCGAGGAGACGCAAGGCCACAAGCTGAACTACCCGCTGATCGGCGACCCTGACCTGAAGATCGCCAAGCTCTATGACATGCTGCACCCGAACGCCAGCGGCGATGCGCACACGCGCTCGGCGCAGGACAACGCGACGGTGCGTTCGCTGTTCGTGGTCGGCCCCGACAAGAAGATCAAGCTGATGCTGACCTACCCGATGAGCAACGGCCGCAATTTTGACGAAGTGCTGCGCGTTCTGGATGCAATGCAACTGTCGGCAAAGTACAGCGTGGCAACACCCGCGAACTGGAAGCCGGGCCAGGATGTGATCATCCCGACATCGGTAACGGACAGCGAAGCCAAGACGAAGTTTCCCCAGGGCTGGCGCGCACCCAAGCCCTACCTGCGCATCACGCCGCAGCCCAAGTAGAGCGATGCAACGCCGCGGCCCCGCCCGCGCGGGGTCGCGCGCTACCAGTACTTCTCGAACGCCATCTGTCCGGGCGCGTTGCGCCGGGAGGTGGTGAATCCGCGCGCCTTGAGCAGCGTGCGCATGTCCTGCGCCAGATCGGGGTTGCCGCAGACCATGGCGCGCGAATCGCCCTTTTCGAGCGCAACGCCGGCAGCGGTTTCGAGTTGTCCGTTCTCGACCAGGAGCGGAATGCGCGCGTGCAGGCCCTCGGCATGCGGATCGCGCGTGAGCACGGGAATGTAGGCCAGCCGCGCGCCCGAGCCGGCCGCCGAGGAACCCTCGCGGCTGGCTTCGATCTCGTCGCGATAGGCCAGCTCGTCAGCGTGGCGCGCGCTGTGCACCACGACAATGCGCTCGAATCCCTGCCAGGTCGCCGGGTCGGCAAGCATCGAGACGAAGGGCCCGAGGCCGCTGCCGCTCGCGATGAGCCACAGGTTCCTGCCGGGGGCAAGTTGGTCGAGCGTCAGGAAGCCGTAGCTCAGTCGCTCGATCAGTACCTCGTCCCCTTCGGCAAGCCGCGTCACCCGCCGCGAGAACTGTCCGCCCTCGATCAGCACGACCAGGAACTCAAGGTAGTTCTCCGACGCGGGCGACACCATCGAGAACGGCCGCCACGCCACTTCGCCCGTTTCGTCGGCGAGACCGAGTCGTGCGTAGCGGCCGGGAACGAAGTTGAAGTCGGCCGGACGCGTGATGCGGAACGACATCAGGCGCGGCGTCCAGTGCCGGATCGAGAGCACATGCTCATGGCGCCACTTGGTGTGTGCCTCCGCGATGGGCGGCAGCACGTCGTTGGGCAGGCGGACGTTCATGGGGCTGCGCAATCAGGCCGCCCGCGACTGGATGCCGGCATCCGCCAGCCATTCCTGCCAGTGCGCGTCGATAAAGGCGGCAACCAACTCCGTGCCCGGCTGGTGGTCGTGCCAGGCGTCATCGACGCGGAATTCGACGTTCGGAAAGCGTTCCGCAGCGCACCGCGCAATCAGTTCTCCGATCTCGCGTGCTTCCGAATGGCCGACCTCGCCCCAGAACTCGTAGGCTTCCGGCCGCGCGCTGACATAGTAGATGACCCGTTCTTCCATGGCAGTCTGCCTCATGGTAAATAGTTGACTACTACAGTACAGTATCAATTCAATACGCCCTGCCACGAAATGTCAAGACCGCGTTCCCGGACCCGCGAATTCGAGTATGTTTGGCGCCTAGCCATCACGGAAGGCCGTGCCGCCATGACCGCCCGAAACCTGCGCTTCGCGTTGCTCCTCGCTGCCCCGCTGGCAGCCGGCACCTGCACGGCCGCCGAGGTCACGACGTTCGATAGCTGCACCGACGCTGCGGGCCGCGTCCTGCCCGCCGACGCGGATTACAAGCAGCCGATGCTCGTGCGCACGGTCGAGGTCAACGGCCAGCCGGAAATCCGCTACAACCCCGGCGTGCTGCCGCGGCTGACTTTCGCCGCGCGCCTTGTGCTCTACGCGCATGAATGTGCGCGCCAGGGCATGGGCACGCCGCTCACGGTTGCCCAGGCGCGCCGGGCCGACTGCATCGGCGTGAACGCGTTGCTCGGTGCCGACATGTTGAAGCGCGATGACCTGCCCTCCCTACAGGCGCAACTCGTCTTCGCGAACAGCGAGTGGGACCTATTGCCGGGACCACCGCGCGGTTTCGAACTCACGACCTGCGACCAAGTGCAGACCGGCAACTTGCGCATGCCCTCGAAGGCCCTGCCCTCGGCGCAACAAACGAACTGGAACAACTGCGCGCGCGCCTGCGGCGATCGCCTGTGGGCGTGCCAGAAGCGCTGTTCCGGCGCTGGCTGCGACGGCTGCCTGCAAACGCACGCGCAGTGCAAGTCGGATTGTGATGGTGCGGCGAAGCCCGCGGATTAGAGCCGGTAGTCGAGCTGCAGGCGGCCCTGCAGCTTCTTCGCCTGCTTGAGCGACTCCTTCAGGATCAGGCGGTCGAACTCGTTCAGCTGGAGCGGATCGACGCGATTCGCCAATCCGGCCGGCGTGCCGCTTTGCTGCTGGCGCAGCCGCAATTGCTGCAAGGCGAAGAATCCCTGGATCAGCGCGCCCACATCGTCGCGCCCGAGCTTGCCGCGCTCGGCCAGCGCCCGCAGCCGTTCGGCCGTGCCCGTTTCGCCCACACCGGCGGCAAGCGCCAGGATACGCGCCGCATCGACAAAGAGCCGCGCACCCATGGTCTTGAGATCGATGGTGTGCGGAAACGCCTCGCTCTTGTCGAATACGAACTCGCGCAGGAGGCCGAGCGGCGGCTCGATCTGCACCGCGTTCACAGCCATGAAGCGGAGGAACAAGGTCTCCGACGGAATCGTGTCGAGCAGCCAGCGGCGCAGGCTCTCCGCCAGCCCGTCGGCCCCGTAGAGCGCGCGAAAGTCGAAGTAGATGGTGGCATTGAGCAGCGCTTCGGGATTGTTCGATTGCATCCACGACATGAACTTGCGTCGCCATTCGTCCTTCGACAGGCAAAGCTCGGGATTGCTCGCCATGACGTTGCCCTTGCACAGCGCAAAGCCGCAGTCGGCGAGCCTCTCGTTGACCACTCGCGCAAAGGGCAGGAAGGCTTCGCGCAGTGCGCCAGCATCGCCATCCGCAGTCTCGAACAGGAGGCCGTTGTCCTGGTCCGACGACAGCGTCTGCTCGTAGCGGCCTTCGGAACCGAAGGAGAGCCAGCACCACTCGACCTTCGGCAATGCGAAGTCGTGTTGCGTCAGTTCGATGACGCGCACGGTCAGGTGGTCGTTGAGTGACGAGATGAGCTGGGTCAGCGGCTCGGCAGCGACGCCTTCGGCGAGCATGCGCTGCGCCAGCCGGCGGATGTCGTCCGCCGCCGCCTCCAGCGCATCCATGTCGCGCGCGGTGCGGATGGCACCGGAGATGGCCTTGCCGCCGCCGCTCTGCAATTCGTAGATATCCTCCTGCGAGACGATGCCGACCATGCGCTCGGACGCATCGACGACGATCACGTGATGCACGCCGTGGCGCGCCATCACCAGCGCCGCCTGGTAGGCCGTCGCGCGCCAGTTCAGCATCAGGAGGCCGGTATCCGTCATCACCGAGAGCACCATCTGGTCCAGGTCGCCACCCTTTGCTGCGACCCGGTGCAGCAGGTCGCGCAGGGTGAAGATGCCGATGGGGCGGCCGCTCTCGGGCTCGACCACGATGATGGAGCCGATGCGTTTTTCCGACATGATGTCCACGGCTTCGCGTAGCGAGGCCTCCGGCGTGATGGTCACGGGCTTGCGCCGGATCACCGCGGCAAGCTGGCTGTGCAGGGTCAGGCTGACGGTGGTCATGGCGGCTCAGTACCGGATGCGGGCGTAATAGGTCTGTTCGGCCGCGTCGCGCACCTGCCGCAGGGTCACCAGGCCCATGCCTGCGAGCAGGGGCATCATGCGCAGGAAGACTTCGCCCGTTACGATGGCGTCGCCGAGCGCATTGTGCCGGCCGATGATGGGAATGCCGAGGCGCGCCGCAATAGCTTCGAGCTTGTGCGATTCCTGGTTGGGGTGGATCAGCGCCGACAGCAGCAGCGTGTCGAGCAGCGGCTGCGTGAAGCGGATGCCCGTCGCCCCTTCCTTGAGCTCCAGGAAGCGCATGTCGAACGCGGCGTTGTGCGCGACGATGACGGTCTCGGCGCAGAAACGGTGGAACTGGGGCAGCACCTTGGCGATGGTCGGCTGGCCGGCGACCATCTCGTCGGTGATCCCGTGGATGGGAACACTCTCGGGCCGAATCGGCCTTTGCGGATCGATTAACTGGTCGATGCATTCGTGGCGCAGCAGGCGTCCGTTCACGATGCGCACAGCGCCGATCTGGATGATCTCGTCGCCACCAGCCGGATCCAGGCCGGTCGTCTCGGTATCGAAGGCCGTGTAGGCCAGATCGCGCAGCGGGCGTTCATCGAGCGCGTGGCTCTCCTCGCGCCGATGGAAGAGATCGAAGTCGTAGAACTCGGGCCGGCTCTCGACCTGCACGAGCGGCGCGTCGTCGTAGTCCTGCCCCACCGCAACGGGAATGAGGAGCCGGAATCGCGACTGCTGCGATGCCGATTCGCGGCCACAGGTCAGTTCGCCGCCGTGGCGGTCCGTCACGTCGCGCAGGGTAAGGGGCGCCACCTCGCCGCCGACGTTCATCGGCTCCAGTTGCCAGCCCAGCAGCAGTTCAGTGGATATCGACGTCCCGGTCCACAACAGGTCGACGGCAACCATGGCGCCAATGCTTTCCACGCGCAGGCGAACCACGCGTACGCCGTATTCGTCGGCCAGGCGCGCAGCAAGGAAGGTCATGGCCTGGACCAGCGAGTAGCTGTCCACCTTGACCCAAAGGTCGGACTCGACACGATCCACCTTCACTGCGAGGCCCGCCTTGATCTCGATACGGCGTTGCACGGCACCGATCAGGTCATCAGCGAGCATCTCTTCGAGCGGCCAGCGCGCCTTGACCGACTCTGCGTACTCGCTCGTCGCCTCGTCGACACGCCGCGTCAGGTTGTCGACCTCGCGGGCGATCTCCGCCATGGCCGCGGGTCGATCGCCCATCTGCGACAGCGCGGTGCGGATTCCCGCCAATGCGGACCGGCTTTCGCTGGCGAGCCGCTGCACGGAGTGATCACAGGCAGCGTCGGCCTCGATGAATCTGGAGATGTTCTCCATCATCAGCACGTAGCCGCCGATGGCGCCGCCGGTCGCCTGCACTGGCGCCATCTGCACCCGAATCAACTGGCCCGCGCGCGTCGTCGTGACGAAATGCGCCAGCAGTTGGCCGTCCTCTCGCCCGAGGCGGTGTTGCAGCGTTTCCAGCGCGTGGCCGATCAGGGATGGATCGAAGACGGCATGGATCGAGCGACCGAGGCCGACCAGGGCCTCGCCGGCGCTGTCGTCGGGAACCAGGGCGCGCGCCTGCAGCCTTGCGCGATTGTTGTAGAGCAGGATCCGCCCATCGAGGTTGCAGACGATGACCGGTTGCGGCAGGTCGGCGACCAGGGCGGCAAGCCGGTTCCTTTCGTCCTCCACCGAAGCCCGCGCCTGGGCGATCTTCGCGTCGACGTCGCACAGTAGGTCGTCGCGCTGCTGGGCCAGCACGTTAGCAGCATCCGCCAGTTGGCGCACTTCCGGCGGACCGGAGGGTTCAACGCGGAAAGCGCGGTTCGCCGAATGCATGACCCGCAGCTTCTCGGCCATGCCCAGCAGCCCTTGAACATATTGCCTGAACAGCGCACGCAGCACGGCAATGCCGAGGATGTAGCCGAACACGGTCATCAGCACGCCGATCGGCAGGCGCGGAACGAGGACCTGGATCAGCGATGCCTTCTCGTCGGGTCCCAGGTCGCCGAGCAGGATGATCGCCGTCAGGATGAACGGCCCTGTCATCAGGAGCCCGAGGATGATCGCCGCCAAAAGGAATCTGTTCCGCGCCTTCATGACGGAAGATTCTATCCGCGGGAATCGCAAGCTGCATGGACCCCGGAGCGGGTGTCAGGCGGCATTCGGAAGAATCAAGCCTCGACCTTGCCGCGCAACGTCGCCAGCGACGTCAGCAGTTGGTTGCGCAGTTCCAGCAACTCGCCGGCGCGCGCGCGGGCCGCGGCCGGATTATGGACGCTGAGATCGATCAGGTCTTCGCCCAGGCGGTGGATGCGATGGTGCAGGACATCGAGCACCCGGAATGCCTCCAGGTGACCATAGCGCCGACGGCCGCGACCACTGTACCAGCGCCCGAAGGAACAGGACTGGACATCCTCGATCCGCCCCTCTTCCCCGGTGAACGGCGCCGAGCCCTCAAGACGCGCAAGAACGCGCTCGACCCAGTGGCGGTGGGCGATACAGGCATACAGGAGCGGCAGGTCTTCCTGCGGCCAGGGCGTGGCGTCGACGTCGGTCCACGCCCGATGGGGCTGCCACGTCGCCAGCCAGGAAGGCAGCGCATCGCCCGGCATCGGACGCGCGATGCCGTAGCCCTGTGCCAGTTCGCAGCCCATCTGAAGCAGCAGTACGCCATGCTCGATCGACTCGACGCCTTCGGCGATGACTTCGCGCCGGAAAGCCTTGGCCAGTCCGATCACACCTTCGACAATCGCGGTGTCGTCCTGGTCGACGAGCATTTCGCGCACGAAAGTCTGGTCGATCTTGATCGTGCTGACTGGCAAACGCCGCAGGTAGGTGAGTGAGGAATAGCCTGTGCCGAAGTCATCCAGCGATACCGGAACCCCCCTTTGCCGGCATTCCCGGATGACGGCCGACGCGCGGGCAATGTCGTCGAGCGCCGAACTCTCGAGCACCTCGATTTCGATCAACTCCGGGGTCAGGGCCGGGTACCGTGCAAGCTCCCGCATCAAATCGGGCACGAATTCAGGATGCTGCATGTGATGGGCCGAAATATTGACGCTGACAGGAATCGTCAGGCCCATCTGCCGCCAGATATCCATCTGCCGGAGCGCCTCGCCGATGACCCAACTGCCCACCGCGATCGACAGCTCCACCGAGTCCTGTACCAACGGCAGAAACTCGGCGGGCGATACGATGCCTTTGTCCGGATGCTGCCAGCGGATCAGCGCCTCGGCGCCGATTACCGCACCGGTGCGCATGTTGACCTTGGGCTGGTAGTACAGCCGGAATTCGCCCTGCCTGAGCGCCAGCGTGACGCTCTCGCGTTTCTCCTGGTGTTCCTGGACCGCCCGGTCGCGTTCGACGTCGAACACGTGCCAGCGATGACGCCCCGCCTGCTTGGCGAGATACATGGCCTGGTCAGCCTGGCGAAGCAAGGTGTCGAGGTCGTCAGCGGTCTGCTCTTCGTACAGGGAGACGCCGACGCTGGCGGAGATCTGCACGGCGTTTCCTTCGAGGGAAAACGGTGCGGATAGGCTTGCCAGAATTCGGTTGAGCACGACTTCCGTTTCAGTTTCGTGATCGAAGCCGGCAAGGACCAGAACGAACTCGTCGCCACCGAGTCGGGCTACGGTATCGCCGCCCCGCACGCAATCGGTCAGGCGTGCAGCGACCTCCACCAGCAATTGATCGCCGACACCATGACCGAAACGGTCGTTCAAGTTCTTGAAGCCATCCAGATCGAGATAGCACACCGCCAGCGATTTGCCGTCACGCTGCGTCTGCGATACGGCGACGCTGAAGCGGTCCGCCAGCAGCCGACGGTTCGGCAAGCCGGTCAGGACGTCGAAGTAGGCCAGATGCTCGAGTTGCTTCTGCTGATCCTTGAGCTGGGTGATATCGGTAAACAGCGCGAAATAGTGCGTAACCTCGTCGCGCGAATCGCGCACCGCGGAGATTGACGTCATTTCGACGAACGCGTCCCCGTTCCTGCGCCGGTTGACAATTTCTCCGTGCCAGCGCCCCTCCTGGTTGAGAGATTCCCAGAGGTGCTGGTAGAAGGCGTTGTCATGGCGGCCAGACTTCAGCAGGGAGATCTTCTTCCCCAGAACTTCATCGCGCGAGTAACCGGTCACGGTGGTAAATGCGTGGTTCACGTCGATGATCGTCGTGTCCGGGTTGGTGATGACGACGCTCTCGGCCGCATTTTCCACGACGCTCGCCAGCAGATTAAGCCGGTACTCCTGCGCCTTCTTCTCGGTCTGATCGCGGAATACCAGCACGATCCCGAGGACCGAGCCTTCGCTGTCATCGCGGATCGGGGCCGCAACGGCATCCACGAACTGGCGTGCGTTGCTGCCGCGACGAACCAGCGCCACGTTGTCCGTCATCTGAATCCTGTCGCTCTTGCGCAGCACCTGGCTCACGGGGCATTCGATGGCCCTGCCCGTATTCGTATCGACGAGCTGCAGCACCTTGGACAGCAGCACGCTCTCGGCGTCGCCAGCCCGCCATCCGGTCAGCGCCTCCGCGGCCGGATTCATGAATTCGATCAGGCCGTCGGCATCCGTGGTAATGACACCGTCGCCGATCGAATGCAGGGTGACCTGCAGGTATTCCTTGTCGCGTGCCAGCAGCGCACGATCGGACTCCAGCGTCGCGGCCATGTCGTTGAACGTGTCGATGACACCGCGCAATTCAGGGCTGCCACTCGGAACGAGACGCGTCGATAGATCGCCCGCCTTGAGCCGCCGGGTGCCACGGGCAAGATCGCGCAGCGGGCGCAGGCCGCCGCGCAGCACGAGCCAGATGCCGAGGAAATCGAGCGTAATGGCGAATGCCAGGATCGCCAGATGGCGGCCGGACCGGGTCCAGGCGCGATCCACGGCCGGTTGCGCGGTCATACTGACTTCGATCGTGCCGTAGTTACGCTCCCCGATAGTCACGACAACGCTGCCCGCCGCATCCTCGACACCAAACCAGCGCGAGAACCACTGCGGCGCAACTGTCTTGGCCACCTCGTCACGGCTGACGATGGTCGCTCCGCCCGACGTCCGGTACGTGACCGAGACGATGCCCTCCTGCTTTGCGAAACGGTCCATGGACTGCTTGAGGACCGAAAAGTCACCGACCACGATCCAGTCGCCGAGCGTGGCAGGGAGCACGGCAAGGTCGCTGCGCATGTCCAGGTTCATGTCGCGCCTGGCCTGCTCGGCATCTTCGCGCGCCACCGTGTACAGCATCACGGCGGCAGCAACCAGCAGCGCCAGGCTGGCGGTGACAAAGACACGGCCGACGAACGGCAGCTTGTCCCAAAGAGCGAACAGCCTGCGCCGCATGGCCCTATTGAGCTCCCTTGAAGACGCTGTGACGATAGAAATCCAGATAGCTCTGATAGTCGCGTTGTTCGGCGGTCAGGAAACCAAAAGGTGGTTTCTGGTTGATCGCTTTCGCGCTCGCCTCAAGGACGCGCGCGCCCTCGGGATCATCGGCCATCTCGGCAAATACGCGTCGAATTGCCATCACCGCGGCTTTCGGCACGCGCGGGTGCACGGAGATCGCCAGGTCGTGATAGGCCGGAGATTGCCAGAGAACGCGGTAACGCAGATTCTCTCTCGCCGCGTACTCCCGCATCACGGAACTGTTGACTCCAGCGGCTATCACGCTTCCCGCCTTCAGTTGCCCCATGATGCCTTCCTGGCTGCCGCCAAATACCGGTTGAACGGTAATCTTCTCCCGCATCAGTTGGTCCATCTGTACGGTGTAGCCGGTGAATCCCTGCGGGTTGGCAAAACCAACCGTGTGCCCCTGCAAGTCGCTGATGTTCCGGATCGGCGAGTCTTCGAGCGTAACGATCTGGCCCGCGATGTCGGGCGTACGCGGCCGCAGTATCACGTAGTATCCCTGCGCGGCAGCCGACGGTTTGAACTGGTGGTTGTTATAGACGAAGTCATAATCGCCGCGCACGGTCGCGTCGCTGGACTGGTCCCCTGTGGCTGCCACCTTCAGTACCAGTTTGACGCCTGCGCGTCGCGACACATAGTCAAGAATCGGATTCCAGTGCTGCGCCTGCAACATGGGGCTTCGTTGAGTGGCGGGACCGAACGAGTAAACCTCCTCGCCCCGGACCATTGGGGCGACCGTGATGACGAGCAGCGCCAACCCCAATTGCGCCGTTCGCCGCAAACGTCCTGCACCAGCCATTATTCTCCCTTGCACTGGCCCGGAATTCTTCCCGAACCGTCCCGTTACAGCGCTCTCACAACCAGCGACATGCCGCTCACCATCAGGAGCGTGCCCAGAAGCTTGCCCATCTGTTCACGCGAAATGCCGAGGTGAATACGGTTACCAACATACAACCCGAACCACATTAGCGGAAAAGCTAGCAGCAGGGCAAGAAAAATGTCCTTTTGCAACACCAGTCCCGCAAACGCAAACACGATCAGTCTCAGCGTGCTTTCGACGAGAATGAGCGCCAGCAAGGTGGCCCGCAGTCGCAAGTTATCCTTGAGCCGGTGCGCGAGATAGATCACGTAGGGCGGACCAGCAGTATTGAACAGCGCACCGGCCAATCCGCCGAGAAGGCCTGCCGGCGCTGCCCAGAGACGGGAAATTTCCCGATTGCCGCCCGCGCCGACGAGGCTCCTGAAACCGAAGATCATGATGAAGATGCCGAGGCTCGGCAGCAAGATCCTGGCGGGCAGATTAAGCAGGAGAAACGTTCCGGCGGCCAGACCGACGAGCCCGAACGGAATCAGTGGCACCAGTTCACTCCAGCACGCCTGGCGACGAAGATCCTGCTTTCCGAGCATAGACATGGACGCGCTCACGTTCAGTACCAAGATGTAAGGCACAATGAACTGTAGCGGGACGAAGTGGGCGAGGATCGGTACCGCGACGAGTCCCGACCCGAAACCCGTCAGGCCGTAGACCAAGTAGGCGAACCATACGACCAGTGCGGCATAGACCATCGTTTCGAGTGTCATCGGTTCTACCTTTTCCGGCGGGAACGCATAGCACGAAAGGCCAAGAGCGGGGCGCAGTTTAACCGTAAAGTGCTCATTGTTATCGACTGTCGGAAATTGACGCCGCTTGACCATGCGAGACCGCGCCCCAGAAATGAAAACAGGGCGCCTAAGCGCCCTGTTTGACGACTCGCGGAGCGCGCTCAGGAAGCCTGCTTGAGCTGGTCGAGGATCGCCGGGTTCTCCAGCGTGGAAACGTCCTGCGTGATTTCCTCGCCCTTCGCCAGAGACCGCAGCAACCGGCGCATGATCTTGCCGGAACGGGTCTTGGGCAGGTTTTCGCCGAAGCGGATGTCCTTGGGCTTAGCGATCGGGCCGATTTCCTTGCCGACCCAGTTGCGCAACTCGTTGGCAATCTTCTTCGCCTCTTCGCCGTTCGGTCTCGTTTGCTTGAGCACGACAAAGGCGCATACCGCCTCTCCGGTCAGATCGTCGGGACGGCCTACGACAGCCGCTTCCGCCACCATCGGGTTCGACACCAGGGCCGACTCGATTTCCATGGTGCCAAGCCGGTGCCCCGAGACGTTCAGCACGTCGTCGATGCGGCCCATGATCGTGAAGTACCCTGTCTTGGCGTCGCGCACCGCACCGTCTCCGGCGAGGTAGAGCTTGCCCTGAAAGTCGTCCGGATAGTAGGACTTCTTGTACCGCTCAGGATCGCCCCAGATGGTGCGGATCATCGACGGCCAGGGCTTCTTGATGACCAGAAAGCCACCCTTGCCCCACTCGACATCGTGGCCCGTCTCGTCAACGATGGCTGCCTGGACGCCCGGGAAAGGCAGCGTGCAGGAACCAGGCACCAGCGGCGTGGCGCCCGGCAACGGAGTGATGAGATGCCCGCCAGTTTCGGTCTGCCACCATGTATCCACGATCGGACAGCGGCCGCCGCCGACATTGTTGTAATACCACATCCACGCTTCCGGATTGATCGGCTCGCCGACCGTCCCGAGGATACGCAACGACTTTAGGTCGTAGTTGCGCGGATGCGTCGCCGGCGTCGCCTCCGAGGCCTTGATCAGCGAGCGGATCGCGGTCGGGGCTGTATAGAACACGTTGACCTTGTGATCCTGGATGGTCTTCCAGAACCTGCCCGCGTCGGGATAGGTGGGAACGCCCTCGAAGACGATCTCCGTGCCGCCGCAGGCAAGCGGTCCATAGGTGATGTAGGTGTGGCCGGTGACCCAGCCGATGTCGGCCGTGCACCAGAACACGTCCTCGGGCTTGACGTCGAAGGTCCACTTCATGGTCAGGACCGCGTGCAGAAGGTAGCCGCCCGAACTGTGCTGCACGCCTTTCGGCTTGCCGGTTGAACCGGAGGTGTAGAGCAGGAACAAGGGATGCTCGGCTTCGACCCATTCCGGTTCGCAGACGTCGCTCTGGCCGGCAACCGCGTCGTGCCACCAGACATCCCGGCCCGCAACCATGTTGCACGCGCCGCCGGTACGCTTGTACACGAATACCGTCTTGACCTTGTGGTTGGTTGCCAGGGTCAGGCCCTCGTCGACAGCGGGCTTGAGCGGAATGGCCTTGCCACCGCGCATTTGTTCGTCGGCCGTAATGACCGCCACGGCGCCAGCATCCATGATGCGTTCCTCGAGCGACTTCGCGGAGAAGCCGCCGAAGACGACCGAATGCGTGGCGCCGATCCGTGCGCAGGCCTGCATCGCGACGACGCCCTCGACCGACATGGGCAGGTAGATGATGACCCGGTCGCCCTTCTTGATGCCGTGAGCCTTCAAGGCATTCGCAAACTGGGCAGTGCGCTTCAGCAGCTCCTGATAGGTGACTCGCGTGACCTTGCCGTCGTCGGCCTCGAAGATGATGGCGACCTTGCTGCCAAGGCCTGCTTCGACGTTCTTGTCGAGGCAGTTGTACGACACATTGAGCTTGCCGTCGGCAAACCACTGGAAGAACGGCGCCTTCGATTCATCAAGCGTCTTGGTGAACGGCTGCTTCCAGACGACGTGCTCCTTGGCCAGCCGGCCCCAGTAGCCGGCGTAATCGCGCTCTGCTTCCTTGCACAGTGCCTCGTATGCAGCCATGCCGGACACGGTGGCCCGCTTGACGGTCTCCTCCGACGGCGCGAACACCCGGTTTTCGTGGAGTACCGATTCGATCCCAGACATTTCTCTTATCTCCTCTCGCGTCATTTGAACTACAGCGGCCCACACGCCGGATGCGGGCCGGCGGATGATTCTACGTCCAATTAGAATCAATAAGTCTTACTGCGCTCTTACTGCCGCACCAACGGCGGCTCCCCGGCCACCCGCAGGGCCCGGTGGGGCCGGTGATAGACTTGTTGCCGGGCCCGACCGGGCCGCTGTTCGGTCAACGCACCCATGCACGCACGATCAGGAATCGATATGCCAACGATCAACCAGGACGACTTCATCGCCTCCATCGCCGATGCCTTCCAGTACATCAGCTACTACCATCCGCTCGATTACATCACGGCACTCGGCGCAGCCTATGACCGCGAGGAAAACCCCGCGGCGAAGGATGCCATCGCGCAGATACTGACCAACTCGCGCATGTGTGCCGAGGGCAAGCGTCCGATCTGCCAGGATACCGGTATCGCGGTCGTGTTCCTGAAGATCGGCATGCGCGTCAAATGGGACGCCACAATGGACATCCAGCAGATGGTCAACGAAGGTGTGCGCCGCGCCTACATGAATGCGGACAACAAGCTGCGCGCCTCGGTTCTCGCGGACCCCGCCGGCGCGCGCAGGAACACGCGCGACAACACGCCCGCCGTCGTGCATTGCGAACTCGTCGCCGGCAATCACGTGGAGGTGATCTGCGCGGCCAAGGGCGGTGGCTCGGAGGCCAAGACCAAGTTCGCGATGCTCAACCCGTCCGACGATCTCGTGGAATGGGTGCTCAAGACCGTGCCGCTCATGGGTGCCGGCTGGTGCCCGCCGGGCATCCTCGGACTCGGCATCGGCGGCACGCCCGAGAAGGCGATGCTCCTGGCCAAGGAGGCCATCATGGCGCCCGTGGATATTCACGAACTGAAGGCGCGCGGTCCTAGGAACCGCGCCGAAGAGCTTCGTCTCGAGCTCTACGACAAGGTCAACGCGCTCGGCATCGGCGCCCAGGGGCTCGGGGGACTTACGACCGTGCTCGACGTCAAGGTACTCGATTACCCGACGCACGCCGCCAACCTGCCCGTGGCGATGATTCCAAATTGCGCGGCCACGCGGCATGTGCACTTCGAGCTCGACGGCTCCGGCCCGGCGAAGCTGGAGCCGCCACCGCTCGACCAGTGGCCGAATGTGACCTGGCAGGCCAACACGGAAACGGCAACGCGCGTCGATCTCGACACACTGACGCCGGCCCAGGTTGCGGCCTGGAAGCCCGGACAGACGCTGCTCCTCAACGGCAAGATGCTCACCGGCCGGGATGCAGCCCACAAGCGCATCGCCGACATGCTGGCCAAAGGCGAGAAGCTGCCGGTCGATTTCACTAACCGCGTGATCTACTACGTCGGACCGGTCGACCCGGTACGCGACGAAGTGATGGGACCGGCCGGCCCCACGACGGCCACCCGCATGGACAAGTTCACACGCATGATGCTTGAGAAGACCGGGCTCATCGCCATGGTCGGCAAGGCCGAACGCGGTCCCGCGGCGATCGAGGCCATCCGAGACAACAAGTCGGCGTACCTGATGGCCGTCGGCGGCGCCGCCTATCTGGTCGCCAAAGCCATCAAGGCGGCGCGCGTCGTGGCGTTCCAAGACCTCGGCATGGAAGCGATTTACGAGTTCGACGTGAAGGACATGCCGGTCACGGTGGCTGTCGACAGTTCAGGCACATCGGTGCACAAGACCGGCCCGCACGAATGGCTGGTCAAGATCGGCCGCATCTCGCCTGCGTTCCTTGGCGCCAGCCACCACTGACAGCCGCGCTCACCTCAGGGCTTGCGGATAGTACGTCCTGATCAGCGCCTGGTCCGCCCCCGTCAACCAGCGTTCCGACAGGCCGCGATACTCTGCAGTGCCGGCGTGGCGCCGCAGCACGTTGTTCACGCCGGCGATCATGCGATCTCCCCATGGCCCGCGCGTGCAGGCAACGTGGGTGACGATGTAGGGCGGCGTGCCCAGGATGGGACGCGTGGCCAGGATACCGGGGCGCCCGAGCTGCCGTTCGATGAACGCGGCTTCGTGCGGGAACAGGATCGTGTAGTCGATTTCTCCTTTGAGCAGCTGGTCAACGATCTGCGCCGATTGGGTCGCGCGCATCTTCAGGTTGGGCTGGCTGGCCTGGCGTCGCAGGACGACGTCTATGTTGGGCGCAAACGACCGGCCGCTGACGACACCGCCGACAAGGTCCGTCCGCTTCTTCAGCAGTTCCTCGAGGTCGAGGACTGCACCCGGGGGGAACCGGCCTGCACGGTTGGCGAGATACACCAGCCGGTTATCCAGGTGCACGAGCGCCGGCGCGGAAAAGACCATGTAACCCTCCCGTGTCGGCGTGCGGAAGATGCCGGGCGTACATAGTGGCTGCCCGCGGCGCATTTCATCCTCGCGGCGCGAAAATGACATGGGGATTTTCTCATGATCGACGCCCGGCATCTCGCGGATCAGCAGATCATTCAGGCCATCGAAGCTTCCGCTGCCCCGGTACTCGCCATCGAGTATCTGGAACGGCGGGAAATCGAGCACTGCCCACACGATCGTATCGCGCGATCCGGCCTTGTTCTCGTCTGCGCCTGTCGCGCCCTGCGCCAGCAGCGCCAACATCCATGCCGCAAGCGCCCGCAACCGCCAACGTCCAACTACCCGCTTCAATGCCCGCCTCCGGCGTTGTTGTGGTGTTTCCCCTCACTGTGCAGGATAAGGCACTTTGCCGAAAACGTCAGCGGCTGTGCAGGAATCCCGCACCGGTACAATGACGACGCCTCTCCACAGACGTCACCATGTTCAAGCCCTTGCGCATCGCCATCGTGCTGCTGGTCTCACACGCCCCGGCCACCGACTTTCGCTGGTCAAGGAAATGATCGGCGTGTTCGATTCCGGCTTCGGCGGTCTGTCGGTGCTGGCCGCCATCGCACGCGCGTTGCCGCATGCCGATCTCACTTACCTCGCCGACACGGCGCATGTGCCTTACGGCGACAAACATGACGACTTCATCCGCGGCCGAGTCCTGGCAATCGGCCGGCATCTCGCGGAACAGGGATGCAGGATCCTGGTCGTCGCCTGCAACACGGCGACGGCACATGCCGTTGCGGAACTGCGCCATCAGCACCCGGGTATTCCCGTGGTCGGCGTCGAACCCGGCGTCAAGCCGGCCGCGCAGGGCACGCGCACCGGACGCATCGCCGTCCTGGCGACGGAATCGACCGCGCGCAGCGAGCGCCTGCGGCACCTGATTCGCGAGCACGCTGCCGGAATCGACGTCCGCATCCAGCCCTGTCCGGGGTGGGCGACGCGCGTCGAGGCCTTAAGGCTCGACGGTGAAGAACTCGCCGCCGATATCCGGGCGAGAATCCTGCCGCTGCTCGATGCCGGCGTCGATCGCATCGTTCTCGGCTGCACGCACTACGCGTTCCTGGCACCAGCCATCGAAAGGCTCGCTCGCGGGCATGCCGAGCTGGTCGACGTCGCAGACGCCGTGGCCCGCCAGGTGCGGCGCGTTTCCGGCGAGGCGAACGGGCACGCGCACCTGCACCTGCGAGCGACCGCGCGCCCAGAGCGGCTTGCCGCCGCGCTGCCCGCCCTCGGGTTGGCAGCGCTCGCCGGCCGCGTCACCGACGTCGGGCCGGCAAGTCCCTAGCGGGACGCTGCACGGCTTGGCGCACCGCGAGGACTGACTTTCAGGGCGATTGCCACGCGGCGGCGAACTCGCGCCAGTGCCTCGCATCGATAGCTGAAAGTTGCCGGCGCACGAGCGCTTCCTCGGCCGCACGCTCGTCCCTGGTCATGGCGCCGCGCATCTGCTGGAAGCGCAGATACACGAGATACGTGTTGACGACATCGGTCTCGCAATAGTCGCGGATGTCGTCGACCTTGCCCGCGCACCATGCCGACCACACCGCGGAGCCATCCATGCCGAGCTTTCCCGGCAGGCCCATCAGCTTCGCAAGTTCGTCGAGCGGCGCGTTGGCGCGCGGTTGGTAAAGCGCCAGCAAGTCCATCAGATCGAGATGCCGCTGGTGGTAGCGGCTGATGTAGTTGTTCCACTTGAAGTCGCGGCTGTCGCGGTAGTCGCCCTCGCCCAGATCCCAGTAACGCGCGGCGTCGACGCCATGGACGAGCCCGCGGTAATGCAGTACGGGCAGGTCGAAGCCGCCGCCGTTCCACGATACCAGTTGCGGCGTGTACTTCTCGATGCCCGTGAAGAAGCGCTGGACGATCTCGCCCTCGTCGAGCTTCGACTCAGCCAGCGACCAGACCTTGAAGCCATCATCGCCGCGCAAGGCGCAGGAAATGACGATGACGCGGTGCAGGTAGTGCGGCAGGAAATCGCTGCCGTTCCGGGCGCGCTGCTTCTGGAAAGCGAGTTCGGCGACTTCGTTGTCGGACAGCTCTGCCGGCAACGCGTGCAGGCGCCGCAGGCCGGCGACATCGGGAACGGTCTCGATGTCGAAGACGAGCGCGGGTGTCATGGTTCAGGCAGGGAACACGCCGGTCGAAAGATAGCGGTCGCCCCGATCGCAGACGATGGTGACGATAACGGCATCGCGGACTTCGGTGGCGATGCGCAGCGCCACCTGCAACGCGCCGCCGGAGGAGATGCCGGCGAAAATGCCCTCCTCGCGCGCGAGCCGCCGCGTCATTTCTTCGGCGTCGGCCTGGCTCACGTACTCGAGGCGATCGACGCGCGAGAAGTCACAAATCTTCGGCAGGTACTCGGGCGCCCATTTGCGGATGCCGGGAATCTGCGAACCCTCGGAAGGCTGGCAACCCACGATCTGGATCGCCGGATTCTTCTCCTTGAAGAAGCGCGAGCAGCCCATGATCGTCCCCGTGGTACCCATGCTGGAGACGAAATGCGTGACGGTTCCGGCAGTGTCGCGCCAGATTTCCGGCCCGGTACCGTCGTAGTGCGCCTGCGGATTGTCGGGGTTGGCGAACTGGTCGAGCATGACGCCGCGCCCTTCGCGCGCCATGCGCTCCGCGACATCGCGCGCGCCTTCCATGCTGCCGGCTTTTGGCGTCAGCACGAGTTCCGCGCCGAAGGCCCGCATCGTCTGGCGGCGCTCGACGCTCTGGTTCTCCGGCATCACGAGCACCATCCGGTAGCCGCGCATGGCGGCGGCCATGGCCAGCGCAATCCCGGTATTGCCGGACGTCGCCTCGATCAGCGTGTCGCCGGGCTTGATGGTGCCACGCGCCTCGGCGTGCGCGATCATCGACAATGCCGGACGATCTTTCACCGATCCGGCCGGATTGTTGCCTTCGAGCTTGGCCAGGATGACGTTGTTGCGCCGTGCGTTCTCCTCGCCGGGAAGACGTTTCAGGCGCACTAGCGGCGTGTTGCCGACGAATTCTTCGAGGGTCCGGTAGTTCATGCGATGCCGGGGTCAGGATCCGGCTTCCATGTTACTCCTCGGCGCCTTGCAAATGACGCCCGAACCAATCGCGCGGCTTCCGCTATACTGCAGCAGTTCCCATGTCATATTTGTTGTTATCGAGGAGATGCCTTCGTGGGACTGAACAACACTGCGGCTGTACCTCAGTCGCAACTGGTCGTGAGCCATGCCATTGCGACCGTTGCCAAGACCATCGACGAAAAGATCCTGGCGCTTCCCGGCAGCCGTGATCGTCTGCTGCCGGCCATCAGCCATGCCATCGCCAACTATGAACAGGCGATTGCCGCGATTCCGGGCCCCATCGCAGTCACCACAAGCCGTCATGGCCAGGAGCCGGCACTGGCGAAGCTCTTCCCGTCTGCCGATGACATTGCCATCGGACTCGGGCGCAGCATCGCCGTGCGGAACTCCATCAACTGGTTCGTCGAGAACGGACACGAACGGGTATTTGCGGTCATGGGTACGCGCGTGCGCCCGGGCAGTCCCGCCCACGCGCTCACCGACCATACCTTCCGGAGCCTCGCGGCAAGCGCCGCCGACGCCCGCGAATGCCTTTGCGAAGCGGCATTCACGAGCCTCCTTAACGCTTTCGTTACCCGGCTGAAGGAGCGTCAGCGCGAGTGGCGCATCATGCACTCTGAACACGGGCAAGGCGAAACGCGGTCGACGGCGCTGGCAACGCCGGCCAATGGGCCATCGCCGCAGCAGCAGGAAGTCTTTGCGCGCCATCTCGATCCGGCCGCACCCGAGTTGACGGCGGAGGACACGCTGGCGGCGCTGATCGACTGGTTGCGCGCGCCCGAGGGGCAATTGCGCGTCAGCACGGCGGATGGTCAGTCACCGTCTCTTCCGGGCGTATCGGGCAACGGCGCGCTGTCGCTGCCGCTCATGTCGAGCACCGACCGGCGGCACTGGCTGGTGTGTCTGACCGAATTTCCGCTGCAGGAAGCGCTTGCGGCAATGGGCCAGTACCCGCAACCCAACCGCTACATTCTGATCTGATCAGCCTTTGGCAAGGTAGTCGACGTACTTGGCGATGCCTTGCTCGACGCTGGCGAACGCATCCAGGTAACCTGCCGCGCGCAGCCGGCCGATGTCGGCCTGCGTGAAACTCTGATATTTTCCCTTCAGCGCCTCGGGAAAATCCACGTACTCGACGATCCCCTGCGCCACCATGTCCGCCAGCGACAGGGGCGCCTTGCCTTCGAGCGCACGGCAGGCATTGACCGTCGAACTGGCCACGTCGTTGAACGGCTGCGCGCGCCCGGTGCCTAGATTGAAGATGCCTGACTTTTCCGGGTGGTCGTAGAAGTACAGATTGACCTTGACCACGTCCTCGATGAACACGAAGTCCCGGCTCTGCTCGCCGTTGCCATAGCCGTCGCAACCCTCGAACAGCTTGACCTTGCCGTTTTCGCGGTACTGGTTGAAGTGGTGGTACGCGACCGAGGCCATGCGTGCCTTGTGCTGTTCGCGCGGCCCGTAAACGTTGAAGTAGCGAAACCCCACGACCTGCGTGTTGGCGTCCGGCAGGTGTCGCCGCACCAACTGGTCGAACAGGAACTTCGAATAGCCGTAGACGTTCAACGGCCCCTCGTGCGCACGCGATTCCTCGAAGACACGGCCGCCGCCGTAGACCGAGGCGCTCGATGCATACAGACAAGGTACATCCTGGTCGAGGCAGAAATCGAGCAGGCTCGACGAATAGCGGTAGTTGTTGGCCATCATGTAGCGGCCATCCGTCTCCATGGTGTCCGAACAGGCGCCCTCATGGAAGATGGCGTCGATCGCACCGTCGAACTGGCCGGCCTCGATGAGTTCCAGGAACTCGTCCTTGTCGATGTAGTCCGCAATCTCGCAGTCGATCAGGTTGCGGAACTTGTCCGCCTTCTTCAGGTTGTCCACCGCAATCACGTCGGTGATACCGCGATCGTTGAGCGCCTTGACGAGGTTCGCGCCAATGAATCCGGCCGCGCCGGTGACGATGGTGTACATGGATCAGCTCGCTCTCAGTTCATCCAGGGTGCAGACCGCCGTGCCCAGCTTGCCGACGACGACTCCGGCCGCACGGTTGGCCAGACGCATGGCATCAGCCATGCCGACGCCGCTTGCCATCATGACCGCCTGCGCGGCGATGACGGTGTCGCCGGCGCCGCTCACATCATAGACTTCCCGGGCAAGCGCCGGTTCGTTCACGGCGCCATCTGCCGTGAAGAGCGTCATGCCCTCTTCCGAACGTGTCAGCAGCAGGGCTCCGACATCGAGCTCGCGCCGCAGCTTCTCGGCGCGCTGCGCCAGGTCCGCATCGTCGCGCCAACGTCCCACCACTTCGCGCAGTTCGGCGCGATTGGGCGTGATGACGGTGACGCCGGCATAGCGCTCGTAATCGTCGCCCTTCGGGTCGACCAGGATGGTCTTGCCTGCAGCGCGCGCCATCCGGATCATTTCTCGTATGTGGGTGAGCCCGCCCTTGCCGTAGTCGGACAGAATCACCGCATTGCAAGTTGCCAGACGCTGGCCAAATTCGGCGAGCTTCGCTTCGAGCACCTCGTGCGCGGGCGCATTCTCGAAATCCACGCGCAGGAGTTGCTGCTGCCGCCCGATGACGCGCAACTTGACGGTGGTATTGAGTTGGCGATCCTCGTGCAGGCTGGCGTCGATATCAGCGTCGGCCATGAGCCGTGTCAGCGCTCGTCCCGCCTCGTCGGCACCGACCACCGACAGCAGCGCCACTTGCGCCCCCAGCGCGGCGCAGTTGCGCGCAACGTTGGCGGCACCGCCGGGACGTTCCTCCGAGCGTTCGATCTTCACAACCGGCACCGGCGCTTCGGGGGAGATGCGGCTGACGTCGCCGAACCAGTAGCGGTCCAGCATCACGTCGCCGACGACGAGGATGCGTGCCTTGGCGGTATCGGGTATGCGTATCATTTCCTGCCGATCGCGTGATACTCCAGACCGGCAGCGCGCGGGTGCGCCGGGTCGTAGAGGTTACGGCCGTCGAAGACCACACCCGCCTTCAGCTTCGCCTTCATGGCATCGAAGTCCGGCGCGCGGAACTCCTTCCATTCGGTAACGATGGCCAGTGCCTCGGCGCCGTCGAGGGCGCTCATGGGCGAGTCGGCATAGACGATCCGCGGCTCGTCGCCGAAGACCCGCGTCGCCTCGTGCATGGCCACCGGGTCGTAGGCGCGCACGGTCGCGCCGCGCGCCAAAAGATCGTTGATGAGGACGCGGCTGGGGGCTTCGCGCATGTCGTCGGTGTTCGGCTTGAACGCCAGGCCCCAGACCGCAAATGTCTTGCCGTCGAGCTTCGCGCCAAAGCGCTTGACGATCTTCTCGGTGAGAACAGCCTTCTGCGCCTCGTTTGCGTCTTCGACGGCCTGCAACACCTTGAGGTTCTGGCCCGCTTCGCGCGCAGTCCGCTCCAGCGCCTGCACGTCCTTGGGAAAGCACGATCCGCCGTAGCCGCAACCCGGGTAGAGGAAATGGAAGCCGATGCGCGGGTCGGAGCCGATGCCTTGCCGCACCAGCTCGATGTCGGCACCCAGCTTCTCGGCCAGGTTCGCCAGTTCGTTCATGAAGCTGATCCGCGTCGCCAGCATCGCGTTGGCGGCGTACTTGGTCAATTCGGCCGAGCGGACGTCCATGACGATCAAGCGCTCATGGTTCCGCTGGAAAGGCGCATAAAGCTGGCGCATGAGGTCGGTAGCCCGACCGTCGGCAGTACCGACGACAATGCGATCCGGCTTCATGAAGTCCTCGACGGCCGCGCCTTCCTTCAAAAACTCCGGATTGGAGACGACGCTATAGGGAATCTCGGCGCCGCGCCGCTGCAACTCGTCGGCGATCGCGGCACGCACCTTGTCTGCGGTGCCGACCGGCACCGTGGACTTGTCCACCACGACCTTGTAGTCCTTCATGTGGCGGCCAATATTGCGCGCGGCAGCGAGCACGTACTGGAGATCGGCCGACCCGTCTTCGTCGGGAGGCGTGCCGACCGCGATGAACTGGATCGTGCCAAACGCCACGGCCTCTTCGACCGAAGTCGTGAAGCGAAGCCGGCCGGCCGCCTTGTTTCGCGCGACCATGGCCTCCAGCCCGGGTTCGTAGATCGGGATGCCGCCTTCGTTGAGGATGCGGATCTTGTTGGCGTCGACGTCCAGGCAGAGCACGTCATTACCCACCTCGGCCAGGCAGGTGCCGGAAACAAGGCCGACATAGCCAGTACCGACCACAGATATCTTCATTGTGGTTTCCTCAAGGGGTTAAGTCGAATTCCTCGGTGCGGCGCGGCGGGAACGTTTCCCAGCCGCCGCAGGCGGGGCAGCGCCAGTGGAACTGCCGCGCCTTGAAGCCGCAGTTGTCGCACCGATAGCGAGCGACCCGGCGCGTGTGGCCATGGATCAGGTTCTTGACCAGTTCGAGATCGGAACGCTGCTCCGGTGGGGCAATCAGGACGCGGGCTTCCAGGAGTTTATCCAGGCCAAGAAGCGTCGGGTTGCGCTGCAGTTCGCCGCGCACGAGCTTGTATGCTGCCTGGGAGCCGGCGCTTTCCAGTTCCGCCTGGAACGCCCCATCCAGCAGGTCGAGCGAGGAATGGCGGTCCAGATAGCCGCGCAACAAGTGGCTGCCGTGGTCGCTCCGACCAGCTTCCCGCAGCGCGTTCATCAGTTTGTCGGCAACAAGCGAAAGGTAAGTCGGATTCTGCTGCTCGACCCGCGTCCAGGCCTCGATCGCATCCTCCCTGCGTCCCTCGGCAAGCGCCAGGTCGCCCAGCAGGATCGTCGCCCGCACGCAGCGGCGGTTGGCCGCCAGCGCGGCATCGAGATGCCGATGCGCCTCGTCGTGGCGGCCATGGAGGATGCCGTTCGAGGCGAGTTCGCAGTGGAACTCGGCAATGTCCTTTTGCCAGATGTGGTCGGCGTGGTTGGGCATCGTCTCGGCAATTTCGATGGCCTTCTGCCACTCCTTTTCCTGCTGGTAGATCTCCAGCAAGCCGCGCAGCGCGTCTTCGTCGAGCGCCGTGCCGCGCAACTTCACGAAGATGTCCTCGGCGCGGTCGAGCAAACCCGCCTTCAGATAGTCGTGGCCGAGTTCGGCGAGCGCACTGAGGCGCTGGTCTTCGCGCAGGCCATCGCGTTCAACCAAGTTCTGGTGCACACGAATGGCGCGATCGGTCTCGCCGCGGCGGCGGAACAGGCTGCCCAGGGCAAAGTGTAGTTCGACCGTCTCCGGATCGACCCGGGCAGCTTCCAGAAAGGCTTCGATCGCCTTGTCCGGTTGCTCGTTGAGCAGGAAGTTGAGTCCCTTGAAGTAGGAGCGCGGCAGGGCGCGCGACTCGCGCATCACCTGGCGGATGTCGATTCGCGCCGCGACCCACCCGAGCGTGAAGAAGGCCGGGAGTGCCAGTAGCCACCACAGTTCGATCGACATCATGACTTGGGCGCCGTCTTGTCAGGAGTCGGTTGGCTGCGCAGCCGGCGCAACTCGCGTCCCTGGCGCATGAGCGTGGCCACCGTCGCCGTGAGGCCGACGGCCGCACCCGCGGCAAACGCAATCAGGATGACCATGGAAAGCGGCGCCTGCCAGGACTCGCCCAGATAGAAACGCAGTTCGACCAGGCCGCTGTTCTTGACCGCGAGGCCGAACAATGCGATGAACACGATTCCCCGCAGTAGCCACAAGACGACTTTCATTACGCCTCGACAAGAAAACGCGGCGCACGCGCAAGCGGCGCCGATCCTCCCGCCCGTCCGGCCAACGGCGCCAGACAAGCATCAGCCGTTCCGGCCGTCCACCCTTTCGCGCAATTCCTTGCCGGCCTTGAAATGCGGCACGTACTTGGCGGGCACGTGCACCTTGTCGCCGGACTTGGGATTGCGCCCGACACGCGGCGGCCGGTAGTTGAGCGCGAAGCTGCCGAAGCCGCGGATCTCGATGCGATCGCTGCGCGAAAGCGCTGCCGTCATCGCATCGAGAATGACGTTGACCGCGAAATCGGCATCCTTGGCCACGAGTTGCGGAAAACGTTCCGCAAGCCGGGCAATGAGCTCGGATTTGGTCATAAGGTTCGTAAACGAGCCTGCGCCGATTATTGCTGGTTGAGCTTGGCCTTCAGGAGCGCGCCGAGGTTCGTCGTGCCGCTGCTGGCATTGCTGCTCGCCGCCAGTTTCTGCATCGCCTCGTTCTGCTCCACCTGGTCCTTGGCCTTGATCGACAGGCTGAGCGAACGCGTCTTGCGATCCACGTTGACGATCAGGGCCTCGACTGCATCGCCTTCCTTCAACATCGTGCGCAGGTCCTCGATGCGCTCGCGCGAGTACTCCGAAGCGCGCAGGTAGCCCTCGACGTCACCGCCAAGGTCGATCACCGCGCCGCGCGGGTCCACGCTCTTGACCGTGCCCTTGACGATGCTGTTCTTGTCGTGGGTCGCGACGAAGTTCGTGAATGGATCGCCATCCATCTGCTTGATGCCCAACGAGATGCGCTCCTTCTCGACATCGATCGACAGCACGATGGCCTCGACCTCGTCACCCTTCTTGTAGTTCTGCTTGGCCTCTTCGCCGGCTACCGACCACGACAGGTCGGACAGGTGAACCAGGCCATCGATGCCGCCGGGCAGGCCGATGAAGATTCCGAAGTCGGTGATCGACTTGATGGCGCCCATCACCTTGTCACCCTTCTTGTGGTTCATCGCGAACTCGTCCCACGGGTTCGCCATGCACTGCTTCATGCCCAGCGAAATGCGGCGGCGTTCCTCGTCGATTTCGAGAATCATGACTTCGACCTCGTCGCCGAGCTGGACGACCTTCGACGGGTGGATGTTCTTGTTGGTCCAGTCCATTTCCGAGACGTGCACCAAGCCTTCGATGCCCTGCTCGATCTCGACGAAGGCACCGTAGTCGGTCAGGTTGGTGACCTTGCCGAACAGGCGCGTGCCGGCCGGGTAGCGGCGGGCGATGCCCACCCACGGATCTTCGCCGAGCTGCTTCATGCCCAGCGAAACGCGGTTCTTCTCCTGGTCGAACTTGAGCACCTTGGCGGTGACTTCGTCGCCGACGTTGAGCACTTCCGACGGATGACGCACACGACGCCAGGCCAGATCGGTGATGTGGAGCAGACCGTCGATGCCGCCGAGGTCGACGAACGCACCGTAGTCGGTGATGTTCTTGACGATGCCCTTGACCACCGTGCCTTCCTGCAGGTTCTCGAGCAGCTTCTGGCGCTCTTCGCCCATGCTGGCTTCGAGCACGGCACGGCGCGAAAGGACGACGTTATTGCGCTTGCGGTCGAGCTTGATGACCTTGAATTCGAATTCCTTGCCTTCGTACGGCGTGGTGTCCTTGACCGGACGTGTATCGACCAGCGAGCCGGGCAGGAAGGCGCGGATGCCGTTGGTCATGACCGTGAGGCCACCCTTGACCTTGCCGGTAATGACGCCCTTGACCAACACCTGGTCATTGAGGGCCTTGTCGAGGTCGTTCCAGGCGGCGATGCGCTTCGCCTTGTCGCGGGACAGGCGGGTCTCGCCGTAGCCGTCCTCGAGCATCTCGATGGCGACCTGGACGAATTCGCCGGGTTGAACTTCGAGTTCACCGCGATCGTTCTTGAATTCTTCTGCCGAGATGAAGGACTCGGACTTGAGGCCGGCGTTGACGACGACGAAATTCTGGTCGACGCGAACGACTTCGGCAGTGATGACTTCCCCCGCGCGCATTTCCTGGCGCTCAAGGCTTTCAGCGAACAGGGCGGCAAACGATTCGTTGGGGTTGGTAGTGGCAATACTGGCTGCGGACATATGCATTCTCTTGTACAACCGGCGCGAACCGGCGGGTTGGTTGAACGAACACCGCGAAGCCTGGCGGCCCAGCGGCACCTTTCCTACTGCGGCAATTTCCGGCGCACTTGGTTCAGTACGACGGCCACCGCCTCGTCGATGCCCAAGTTCGTGGTGTCCACCAACTCGGCATCGGCGCACTGCCTGAGGGGCGCCACCGCGCGCGCGGCGTCACGGGCGTCCCGCTCCTGCAGGTCCTGCAAAAGGGTGCGCATATTAGCAGGCATTCCCTTTTCGATCAACTGTTTATACCGCCGCTCGGCCCTGGCCTCGGCTGAGGCTGTCAGGAACACTTTGACGGGGGCTTCGGGAAAGACCACCGAGCCCATGTCGCGGCCATCGGCCACGAGCCCGGGCAGCCGCCGATAGGCGCGCTGGCGCTCCAGCAGCGCCGTGCGCACCGCCGGCATGGCCGCGATTTTCGAGGCACCGACGCCGACATCTTCGGCTCGAATCGCCTCGGTAACGTCGTCGCCGGCCAGCAGGATGCGATCGCCCGTGAACTCGGCTGGCAGCGCGGTCGCAACTTCCGCGACAGCGGCTTCCTCGTCCAGCGTCACAACCGCGCGCATCGCCGCCAGCGCCGTCAGCCGATAGAGCGCGCCGCTGTCGAGGAAGTGGTAGCCAAGCATCTGCGCCACGCGCTGTGCCACGGTGCCCTTGCCGGACGCGGACGGACCGTCGATGGCGATCACCGATGCCGCAATGCGGCCGAAGCGCTCGAAGTAATCGGGGAAGGTCTTGGCCACGCACTCCGGGTCGTTGATGCGCAGCGGCACGCCTCCAAACGCGGCCAGCGAAAAACACATCGCCATGCGATGGTCGTCGTAGGTGTCGATCGCGGCGTTCCGATTGAAAGTCAGCCCCGGTGATACGCCAAGCCAGTCGGCACCCTCTTCCACGGTCGCTCCCAGCTTGCGCAATTCGGTCGCCATGGCCGCGATACGGTCCGTTTCCTTCACGCGCCAGGAGCCGATGTTGCGGAGCTTGCACGGCCCGTCGGCAAATAGCGCGGCCACGGCCAGCGTCATCGCCGCATCCGGGATGTGGTTGAGATCAAGATCGAATGCTTTGAGTCTTCCTTCCCCGGGCGCCCGCGCTTCGATCCAGTTGTCGCCCATCTCGATTCGTGCGCCCATCGCGGCCAACGCGTCGGCGAACTTCACGTCGCCCTGGATACTGTCGCGACCGACACCCTCGACGCGCACCGGCCCGCCCGCGATGGCGCCCGCCGCCAGGAAATACGACGCACCGGACGCATCGCCCTCCACATGTACTGCGCCCGGGCTGCGATACCGCTGCCCGCCGGCTATGGTGAAGCGCTGCCAGCCTTCGCGCTCGACACGCACGCCGAAACGTGCCATCAGATTCAGCGTGATCTCGATATAGGGCTTGGAGATAAGTTCGGTCGTGACCTCGATCGTGGCGGCCCGGCCGGCCAGCGGCAGCGCCATCAGCAGCGCGGTCAGGAATTGCGAGGACACATCGCCGCGCACACGTATGGGTACGTCCAGGCGAATCTCCGCGGGATGCATTCCGAGCGGCGGGAAGCCCTCGGTGCCCAGGTAGCGCACGTCGGCGCCGATCTGGCGCAGGCCGTCGACGAGGTCGCCGATCGGCCGCTCGTGCATGCGCGGCACGCCGGACAGCTGGTAGGCGCCACCGGAGAGCGCCAACGCCGCGGTCAGCGGCCGGAAGGCCGTGCCGGCATTGCCGAGGAACAGGTCACCCTGCTTGACAGGGAACGGGCCGCCGACGCCGCACACGCGCCAGGCGTCGGCTCCGATCTTCTCCAGCCGGACGCCGAGCGCCGCCAGCGCGTCGATCATGACGCGCGTGTCGTCCGAATCCAGCAAACCATGGATATCCGTCGCACCCTCGGCCAGCGCGGCGAGCAGCAGCATGCGATTGGAGATGCTCTTCGAACCCGGCAGCCTGACGGTACCGGCCGCGCGCATCAGCGGCGGCAGATCGAGAAACGCAGTCACTCGCCGACCACGCGCAGCGAATCGAGCCAGGCATCGCGCCGCGTTCGCGCAATCGTGAACATCGACTCCAGGCCGGCGGCATCGCCCGCTGCCAGAAGTACGCGCGTCTTCAGGAGTTCAGTCATGTACGCGTCGACTTCGTCGATAAGTGCGCGCCGGTTGGCGAGGCAGATGTCGCGCCACATCTCGGGATGGCTGCTGGCGATGCGCGTGAAATCGCGGAACCCGCCGGCGGCGAAGCCGAACAATTGGTCGGAGTTCCCGCGCGTGGCGAGGTCGTGCACGAGCGCGAAGGCCAACAAATGCGGCAGGTGGCTCACCGCCGCGAAGACGCGATCATGCTCGTCCGGCGGCAGTTGCGAAACGCGCGCGCCGCAGAGTTCCCACACCTTGCGCACAGCGGCGACGGAATCGGGCGCGTTCTCCGGCAGCGGCGTCAGCACGATGCGCTTGTCGACGTAGAGATCCGCCCTGGCGGCGGCGACGCCGCTCTTCTCGGCACCGGCAATCGGGTGGCCTGGCACGAACTGGCCGATCTTGCTGCCGAAGGCGGCACGCGCGGCGGCGACCACGTCCGACTTGGTGCTGCCGCCGTCCGTGACCACCGTTTGCGCCTCGAGGTGCGGCACCAGCGCCTGCATCACCGGCGCCATCTGGCCGACCGGCATGCCCAGGAGCACCAGGTCGGCGCCTCGCAGGGCGGTTGGCCAGTCGGTGGCGATCCCGTCGATGACGCCCAGGCGCAGCGCCTCTTCGAGCGGCGCGCGGGTGCGTCCCACGCCGACGATGCGCGGCGCACGGCGTGCCGCGAGGGCTGACTTTACGGCCAACGCAAACGAGCCGCCGATCAGGCCGACACCGCAGACGACGACCTTGCCCGTCATTTGAGTGCCGACTCCAGCGCCTCGAGGAAGCGCGCGTTCTCGCGTTCGAGGCCGATCGTCACGCGCAGATGGTTGGGCAGGCCGTAGCCGCCGATCGGGCGCACGATCACGCCCTGGCGCAGCAGTTTTCCATTGACTGCCGCGGCATCGCCGACATGCACGGTGACGAAATTGCCGTGCGACGGAATGTGCTCCAGGCCGAGCCGCTTCACACCGGCGACCACCTGCTCCATGCCGCGCCGATTGAGATCGAAACTTTCAGCGATGAAGGCGTGGTCGTCGAGCGCCGCAACCGCGGCAGCCAGTGCCAGGTTGTTCACGTTGAATGGCTGGCGCACGCGGTTCAGCAGGTCGGCGACTTCGGGCGAAGCCGCGGCGTAGCCGACCCGCAGGCCGGCAAGACCGTAGATCTTCGAGAAGGTGCGCGTGACGATCAGGTTCGGGAACTCGCGTATCCATGCCAGCGTATCGACGCGATCGGCCGGCGCCAGGTATTCGTTATAGGCCTCGTCGAGCACGACAGTGACGTCCGGCACCGAGGCCACGAAAGCCTTGACCTCGTCGGCCGGCAGGAAGGTGCCGGTCGGGTTGTTCGGGTTGGCAATCCACACCACGCGCGTGTCGGGCCGGATCGCGGCACGCATCGCCGGAAGGTCGTGACCGAAGTGCCTGGCAGGGACCCCGATGCAATTCGCACCGGCGCTCATCGTCGCCAGCGGATAGACCGCGAACGCGTGCTGCGCGAACACCGCCGATCGCCCCGGCGCCAGGAAGACGCGTGCGGCTAGATCGAGTACGTCGTTGGAACCGTTGCCGAGCACGATCTGCTCCCGCGTGAGCCCCGTGCGTTCCGCCAGCGCGGCGATCAGTTCGAACTGGTCCGGGTAGCGCTCGACTCCGGCCAGCGCCTTTTCCACCGCCGCACGCGCCCTCGGGCTCATGCCGAGGGGATTCTCGTTCGAGGCGAGCTTGACGATCTTCTCGACGGGAATACCCATCTCGCGGGCGAGTTCCGTGATCGGCTTGCCCGGCAAGTAGGGCGAAATTGCGCGGATGTACTCGGGGGACTGCTGGGCGATGCTCATGAAGCGCTCTCAGATGGACGCTTTGGGGTAGGAGCCGAGTTCCTTGAGGAAGCCGACTTCGCCGCGCAGGTCCTCGAGGGCGCGCGCGATCAAGGGATCCTGTCGATGGCCGTCGATGTCGATGAAAAACACGTAAGCCCACTGCGACGCGCCGAAGCCGCGCGCGGGACGCGACTCGAACTTGCTCATCGACACGCGATGCGCCTTGAGCGGCGTCAGCAGGTCGTGCACCGCTCCGGGCTTGTTCTGCGCCGAGCAGACGAACGAAGTCTTGTCCTGTCCCGACGGACCGGAGTCGTGCTTCGCGAGGACGAGGAACCTCGTCGTATTGTTGGGATCGTCCTCGATATTGGCCGCCAGGACGTTCAATTCATACAGCCGCGCCGCAGCCTCGCCGGCGATGGCGCAGGATTCCGGTTCGAGCGCCGCCAGGCGTGCCGCCTCGGCGTTGCTCGCCACCGGCACGCGCGGCAGGTTCGGCAGGTTGCGGTTCAGCCATTCGTGGCACTGCGCCAGCGACTGGGCGTGCGAGTAGAGCTTCGTCACGCTCTCCATGGCGCCCGACTTCGACATCAGGTTCTGCTCGATGCGCAAGTTGACCTCGCCGCAGATCATCAGGGGCGACGTCACCAGCAGGTCGAGCGTGCGCCCGACCGCGCCTTCGGTGGAGTTCTCGACCGGCACGACGCCGTAGTCGGCGTTGTCGGACTCGACCGCGCGAAAGACGTCATCAATCGTGATGAAGGGCGTGAAGGACGGCGCCGAGCCGAAATGCTTCTTGGCGGCACTTTCGGTGAAGGTGCCCGCCGGGCCGAAGTAGGCGATCTTCAGCGGCTGCTCGAGCGCGAGGCAGGCCGACATGATCTCGCGGAAGATCGTTCGCACCGCACCCTCGGGCAGCGGACCCGGGTTGGCCTCGGCGATCCGCCGCAGCACCTGCGCTTCGCGTTCGGGCCGGTAGAGATTGCCGTGCTTGATCTCGCCGATGCGATGCGCATGCCGCGCCCGCTGCGACAGCAGGCGCAGCACCTCGTCGTCGACCGCGTCGATCTTCTGACGCAGGCCGGCGAGTTCCTTCTCCTCCTCGGCCTTGCTCATCAGCCTTCCAGCGGCAGGTAACGCACCGCGAGCACGCCGTCGATCTTCGCAATGGCATCGATCACCTTCTTCGGCACCTTGCTGTCGACATCGACCAGCGTGTAGGCCACGTCGCCCTTGGACTTGTTCATCATGTTGCTGATGTTGAGCTTCGCCTCCGCCATGGCGGTCGAGATCTGGCCGACCATGTTCGGCACGTTGGCGTTGGCGATGGCGATCCGGTGGCCCGACTCGCGTGGCATCACCACATTCGGGAAATTCACCGAATTGACGATGTTGCCGTCGAGCAGGTAATCGCGCACCTGGTCGGCCACCATCAGCGCGCAGTTCTCCTCGGCCTCGCGCGTCGATGCGCCCAGGTGAGGCAGCGCGATGACATGCGGATGGTTGTTCACGTGCGCGCTCGGGAAATCGCATACGTAGGCGCCAATCTTTTTGGCTTCCAGCGCTGCGAGCATGGCCCCTTCGTCGACAACGCCTTCGCGCGAGAAATTGAGCAGCACCGCGCCCGGTTTCATCTGATCGAGCGCTGCGGCGTTGATCATCTTCTTCGTCGCCTCGACCAGCGGCACGTGCATGGTGATGAAATTGGCGTTCTTCAGCACGTCCGAGAGGCTGTGTGCCTTCTTGACCTGCGAAGGCAGACTCCAGGCGGCGTCGACGGTAATTTCCGGGTCGTAGCCGATCACGTGCATGCCGAGCTTGATCGCCGCGTCGGCGACCAGGCAGCCGATCTTGCCCAGGCCGACGACGCCCAGCGTGTGTCCGGCGAGTTCGTAGCCGGCGTAGGTCTTCTTGCCGCCTTCGACCTTCTTCTCCATCTCCGCATCTTTGGGATCGAGCGCGGAAACGAACTTGATGGCGCCGCCGATGTTGCGCGCCGCCATCAGCATGCCCGCCAGCACCAGTTCCTTCACTGCGTTGGCGTTGGCGCCGGGCGCGTTGAACACCGGCACGCCGCGCTTGCTCATCTCCTTCACAGGGATGTTGTTGGTGCCGGAACCCGCGCGGCCGATGGCCAGCACGGACTTCGGGATGTCCATGCTGTGCATGTCGGCGGACCGGACGAGAACCGCATCGGGCTTGGCGACTTCCTTGCCATGGTCGAAACGCTCCGCGGGCAGGCGCTTGAGGCCGTGCGCGGAAATGTTATTGAGAATCAGGACCTGATATTTTTCGCTCATCACCTTATCCCTTGCTCGCCGCGAATTCCTTCATGTACTCGACCAGCGCCTGCACGCCCGCGATCGGCATCGCGTTGTAGATCGAAGCACGCATGCCGCCGACCGAGCGGTGGCCCTTCAGCTGAACCATGCCACGCGCCTTGGCGCCCTTGAGGAATTCCTCGTCGAGGCCCGCATCCTTGAGCGTGAACGGCACGTTCATGCGTGAGCGGTCGGACTTGGCAACGGGGTTGCGATAGAAGTCGGTGGTTTCGAGGTAATCGTAGAGCAGGTTGGCCTTCTCGATGTTCCTCTTCTCCATCGCCGCGATGCCGCCATTCCGCTTCAGCCACTGGAAGACCAGGCCGGCGATGTAGATCGAGTAGGTCGGGGGCGTGTTGTACATCGACTCCGCCTCGACGTGCGTTTGGTAGTTGAGCATGGCCGGCGGCGTCGGCACCGCCTTGCCCACCAGGTCCTCGCGCACGACGACAATGCACAGGCCCGCCGGCCCGATGTTCTTCTGCGCACCGGCGTAGATCAGGCCGTATTTCGAAACGTCGACCGGGCGCGACAGGATGTTGGACGACATGTCGCACACCAGCGGCACGTCGCCGGTGTCCGGCACCCAGTTGAACTCGACACCGCCGATGGTCTCGTTCGCCGTGTAATGGACGTAGGCGGCGTCCTTGGACAGCTTCCAATCAGCCTGTACCGGCGCGTACGTGAAGCTCTTGTCCTCGGCGCTGGCGGCGACGTTGACGTTGCAGAAGGTCTTGGCCGCCTTGATCGCCTTCTTGGCCCACTCGCCCGTGTGCACGTAGTCGGCCGACGCCTTGCCGCGCAGCAGGTTGATCGGGATCATCTCGAACTGCGCCGAGGCGCCGCCCTGAAGGAACAGCACCTTGAAGTTCGTCGGAATGCCCATCAACTCGCGCAGGTCCGCTTCGGCCTGGGCGGCGATGCCCATGAATTCCTTGCCGCGGTGGCTCATCTCCATCACCGAGCAACCAGCGCCGTGCCAGTCGAGCATTTCGTCGGCGGCCTGCTTCAAGACTTCTTCGGGCAGCGCGGCAGGACCGGCGCTGAAGTTGAATACACGTGCCATGGTGACTACTCCTCTTCTGTTTCGATGACCTTGTCGATGCCGGCGAGCTTCGTGCCGTCATCGAGATTAATCAGCGTCACGCCCTGCGCCGAACGGCTGGTTTCGCGCACCTGGTCGACCAGGGTACGAATCATCACGCCGCCGGTGGAAATCAGCATCACCTCGTCCTCGGGCGTCACCAACACGGCGCCGATGACCTTGCCGTTGCGTTCCGAGGTGCTGATCGCAATCATGCCCTTCGTGCCGCGCCCGTGGCGCGTGTACTCGGCGATTCCTGTGCGCTTGCCGAAACCGTTCTCGGTTGCGGTCAACACCTGGTAATCCTCGCCTTGCGCCACCAGCATCGAGATCACCGCCTGCCCGTCCTCGAGCATCATGCCACGCACGCCACGCGCATTGCGGCCCATCGGCCGCACGTCGCCTTCCTCGAAGCGCACGGCCTTGCCGGCATCGGAGAACAGCATGACGTCGCAACTGCCGTCGGTGATGGCCACACCAATCAGGTAGTCGCCATCGTCGAGCCCGACGGCAATGATGCCGGCCTTGCGCGGGTTGGCGAATTCGGTCAGCGGCGTCTTCTTCACGGTGCCCTGCGCGGTGGCCATGAACACGAAGTGGTTCTCGTCGAAAGCCGGCGTCGGCAGCACGGCCGTAATCTTCTCGTTCTCCTCGAGCGGGAAGAGATTGACCAGCGGCTTGCCGCGCGAGGCGCGCGTGCCTTCCGGTACTTCGTACACCTTCAGCCAATAGACGCGACCGCGATTCGAGAAGCAGAGGATGTAATCATGGGTGTTGGCGATGAACAGGTGGTCGACGAAGTCGTCTTCCTTCACCGCCGCCGCCTGCTTGCCGCGGCCGCCGCGCCGCTGCGTCCGGTAGTCGTCGAGGCGCTGGCGCTTGGCGTAGCCGCCATGCGAGAGCGTCACCACCATGTCCTCGCGGGCGATCAGGTCCTCGAGGTTGATGTCGGCCGTCTGCAGGACGATCTCGGAACGACGCGGGTCGTTGTACTGCGTGCGGATCGCCGTCAGTTCCTCGCCGATGATCCTGATGATGCGTTCAGGTCGCGCGAGGATGTCGAGCAGATCCGCGATCTGCTCCATGACCTCCTTGTACTCGGCCAGTATCTTGTCCTGCTCGAGGCCGGTCAGGCGCTGCAGGCGCAGTTCCAGGATGGCCTGGGCCTGGGCATCGGAGAGGTAGTAACCGCGGCTGGACAGCCCGAACTCCGGCGCCAGGCCCTCGGGGCGCGAGGCTTCCGCGGCGGCGCGGCGCAGCATGTCCTCGACCAGTTGCGACTTCCATGGCCGCGCCATCAATTCTCGCTTGGCATCGGGCGGCGTTGGGGCCGCCTTGATCAGCGCGATGATTTCGTCGACATTCGACAGCGCCACCGCAAGGCCTTCCAGCACGTGGCCGCGGTCACGCGCCTTTCTGAGTTCGAACACCGTGCGCCGCGTCACGACTTCGCGGCGATGGTTGATGAAACATTCCAGGATCTGCTTGAGGTTCAGGATTTGCGGCCGACCATCGACCAGCGCCACCATGTTCATGCCGAACGTATCCTGGAGCTGCGTCTGCTTGTACAGGTTGTTCAGCACCACCTCGGGGACTTCGCCGCGCTTGAGTTCGATGACCACGCGCATGCCCGACTTGTCCGACTCGTCCTGGATATGGGCGATGCCTTCGATCTTCTTGTCGTTGACCAGCTCCGCGATCTTTTCCTGCAGGGTCTTCTTGTTGACCTGGTAGGGCAGCTCGTCGACGATGATCGCCTCGCGGCCCGAAGAGAGTTCCTCAACATGGGTGCGCGCGCGCATGATGACCCGGCCGCGGCCCGTGAGATAGCCTTCGCGCACGCCCGAAACGCCGTATATCAGGCCGGCCGTCGGGAAGTCCGGCGCGGGCACGATCTTGATCAAGTCCTCGATGCCGATCGCCGGGTCCTCCAGTACCGCCAGGCAGGCATCGACCACCTCGCCCAGGTTGTGCGGCGGAATGTTCGTGGCCATGCCGACCGCGATGCCGGCACTGCCATTGATCAGCAGGTTCGGGATGCGCGCCGGCAGGATGAGCGGTTCCTGCTCCGAGCCATCGTAGTTGGGGCCGAAGTCGACCGTCTCCTTGTCGATGTCGGCGAGCAGTTCGTGGCCGATGCGCGCCATGCGCACTTCGGTGTAACGCATGGCCGCCGCGTTGTCGCCGTCCACGGAGCCGAAGTTGCCCTGGCCGTCGACCAGCATGTAGCGCAGCGAGAAATCCTGCGCCATGCGCACGATGGTGTCATACACCGCCGTATCGCCGTGCGGGTGGTACTTACCGATCACGTCACCGACGATGCGCGCCGATTTCTTGTAGGCCTTGTTCCAGTCGTTGGAGAGTTCGTGCATGGCGAAAAGCACGCGCCGGTGCACCGGCTTCAGTCCGTCCCGCACGTCGGGCAGGGCACGGCCCACGATCACGCTCATCGCGTAATCCAGGTAGGAGTGGCGCATCTCCTCTTCCAGGCTGATCGGGAGGGTCTCTTTGGCGAATGAAGTCGTCTGCATCGGCGTTGCTGATATTGCTTGGATGGGGCCAAGACCGGGCGGCCTGGAAAGAGAAGATTTTATCACGCGGACCCACCCCGCCCGCGTTGTTCGCACAGGATGAATCTGTTTTAATCGCTCACCATGCCAACCGCCATAGACCTCCTCGTCGAGCCTGGCTGGATCATCCCCATCGAACCCGCTGGCGCGGTGCTGGCTGACCACGCACTGGCCATCGATCGCGGCCGCATCGTCGCCCTCCTGCCCGCTGCCGAGGCGGCCGGCCAATACGCGCCACGGGAGCACGTCAGGCTTCCCGGGCAAGTCCTGCTGCCGGGTCTCGTTAACGCCCACACACACGCCGCCATGGCGCTGCTAAGGGGCTATGCCGATGACCTGCCCTTGATGCGCTGGCTCAACGAACGCATCTGGCCGGCCGAGCGCGACCATGTCGCGCCCGATTTCGTGCGCGACGGCACGTTGCTCGCATCATGGGAAATGTTGCGCGGCGGCATCACGTGCTTCAACGACATGTATTTCTTCCCCGAGGCTGCAGCCGAGGCCGCGTGCCTTGCGGGCATCCGCGCCGTCCTCGGCGTGACCGTGATCGAGTTCCCCACGGCCTATGCCGCCGATCCCGGCGACTACCTTGCCAAGGGTCTCGCGGTGCGCGACGCATTGCGCGACGAGCCCCTGGTCACGTTCACCCTGGCGCCGCATGCCCCCTACACGGTCAGCGACCGTACCTTCGAGCGGGTCGCCACGTTGGCGGCACAACTCGATCTGCCCATCCACATCCACTTGCACGAAACGCGCGCCGAGATAGACGAAAGCATCGGCAGCCATGGAGTGCGCCCGGTCGAACGCCTGCGCCGCCTGGGGCTCCTTGGGCCCAACCTGATCGCCGTTCACGCGGTGCACCTGGAAGACCGGGAGATCGACGAACTCGCCGCCCACGGCTGCTTCGTCGCGCACTGCCCGACTTCCAACCTCAAGCTCGCCAGCGGCCTGGCGCCGGTTGCCGAACTCCTTGCCGCCGGCGTTCGCGTTGCGCTGGGCACCGACGGCGCCGCCAGCAACAATCGCCTGGACATCCTGCGTGAAATGCGCCAGGCCGCACTGCTGGCCAAGGTCGTCAGCGGCGATGCCATGCGCATTGCCGCGCATCAGGCATTGCGCATGGCGACGCTCGACGGTGCGGCCGCGCTCGGCATGGAGTCCGCCATCGGCTCGCTGGTGCCGGGCAAGTGGGCCGACCTGTGCGCGATCAGGCTCGACGAATGGATCACGCTGCCGTGCCACGACCCCGCTTCGCATGTCGTTCATGTCGCCGGCCGGGACCAGGTCAGCCACGTCTGGGTCGCGGGGCGCCTGCGCATCCGGGACGGCATGCCGGTCGGCGTATCTCCTTCTGAATTGATCGGGATTGGCGCTTCATGGCATAATCGAATCACATTACCGGGCGGGCGCGATGGTGCAGACGCCCGGGAGAACAACTGAAGAGACCCTGCCCTCACCTGTCCACATCCACGGGGAATATGACAATGAAGAAGATTACGCACGCGCTGTTTTTCGCCAGCCTGACAGCCCTCGTCGGCGCCGCCTTTGCACAAGGAGCCGCTGCGCCCAACACGACCGGTTACATGGTCGATCAACGCAACAACGTCGCCAAGAGCGGCTTCGGCCTTTGCTGGCGCACCGGTTACTGGACGCCCGCCATGGCGATCGAGGAATGCGATCCCGACCTGGTGCCGAAGAAGGAAGCGCCCAAGGCCGAGCCGGCCCCCGCGCCTGCGGCCCCGGTCGCCGCTCCCGCGCCGGCGCCGAAGCCCGCTGCCGAGAAAGTCACGCTGGCCGCCGACACGCTGTTCGACTTCGACAAGTCGGTCCTGCGCCCCGAAGGCAAGGCCAAGCTCGATGACGTCGCAGCCAAACTCAGCGACATGAAGCTCGAAGTCATCATTGCCGTCGGCCATGCCGACCGCTTCGGCACCGAGGCGTATAACCAGCGCCTGTCCGAGCGCCGTGCCGCGGCCGTGAAGGACTATCTGGTCGCGAAGGGCGTCGAGGCCAACCGCGTCTATACGGAAGGCAAGGGCAGCAAGCAGCCTGTGACCAAGCCCGACCAGTGCAAGGGTGCGAAGAGCAAGAAGGTCGTCGAATGCCTGCAACCTGACCGCCGTGTCGATGTCGAAATCATCGGCACCCGCGCGCCGAAGTAGCAGCAGGCAGCAATCGGAAGAAAGCCCTGCGTTGCAGGGCTTTCTTTTTTCTGTCGCAGAATGAGTGAAGAATGTCGCAAATGAGCACGAACGCTGACCCGCAGGAACTGGCGAAGTTTGGCGAACTCGCCCATCGCTGGTGGGATCCGAATTCGGAATTCAAGCCGCTGCACGACATCAACCCGCTGCGCCTGGGCTGGATCGACCGCAACTGCGGTCTCGCGGGCAAGAAGGTGATCGATGTCGGTTGCGGCGGCGGCCTGCTTTCGGAGGGCATGGCGGCGCTCGGCGCAAACGTGACGGGGATCGACCTTGGCGAGAAGGCGCTCGGCGTGGCAAAGCTGCATCTGCTCGAATCGGGACGGACGGTTGACTACCGGCACATCGCCGCCGAGGATATGGCGAAAGCGGCGCCAGATGCATTCGATGTCGTGACCTGCCTGGAGATGCTGGAGCATGTGCCTGATCCCGCGAGCATCGTCCGCGCCTGCGCGCAGATGGTGAAACCGGGCGGGACGGTCTTCTTCTCGACGATCAACCGCAATCCGAAGGCCTATCTGTTCGCCGTGGTCGGCGCGGAATACGTGCTGAAGATGCTGCCGCGCGGCACGCACGACTACGCGCGGTTCCTCCGCCCCGCCGAACTGGCGCGCCACTGCCGCGATGCCGGCCTGTCGGTCGTGGAAATCGTCGGCATGAGCTACAACCCGGTCGCACGAAGCTACTCGCTGGGCAGCGACACGTCCGTCAATTATCTGGTCCGAGCGTGTCGCGATGCCTGACGGCAACACACGCGCCGTCTTCTTCGACCTCGACGGCACACTGGCAGACACGGCGCCGGATCTCGGCGGCGCGTTGAACGAACTGCTGGCGGAACTTGGCCG
>DATJQH010000130.1:0-18485 GCA_035505955.1 Rhodocyclaceae bacterium | reverse complement strand
GCAGCTCGCGGCCGCGGCGCCAGCCGAGGCACGCAGCCTGCGCGATGAGGTCCCGCCACACTACTAGCAGGCGCGTTGTCAGCCCCGGCGGTACGCCGCGCTAGGCGGCCGCGCCCTGTTCGTACCAGCCCTTGCTGGCATTGACCACGCGGACCACCAGCAGCATCACCGGGACTTCGATCAGCACGCCGACCACGGTGGCGAGCGCGGCACCCGATTCGAATCCGAACAGGCTGATCGCGGCGGCGACGGCTAGCTCGAAGAAATTGGATGCGCCGATCAGCGCCGACGGGCAGGCGACGTTGTGCTTCTCGCCGACCTTGCGGTTGAGCCAGTAGGCGAGCGCCGAGTTGAAGAAGACCTGGATCAGGATGGGCACGGCCAGCAGCGCGATGACCAGCGGCTGTTCGATGATGGCCTTGCCCTGGAAGGCGAACAGCAGCACCAGCGTGGCGAGCAGCGCACTGATGGACCAGGGGCCGATCTTTTCCATGGTCGCGTCGAAGTGCGCCTGGCCCCTCTTGAGCAGCGACTTGCGCCAAGCCTGCGCCAGCGCCAACGGAATCACGATGTAGAGCACCACGGAGGTGAACAGCGTGGCCCAGGGCACGGTGATGGCCGAAATCCCGAGCAGCAGGCCGACGATGGGCGCGAAGGCGAAGATCATGATGGTATCGTTGAGCGCCACCTGCGAGAGCGTGAACAGCGGGTCTCCGTTCGAGAGGCGGCTCCAAACGAAAACCATGGCCGTGCAGGGCGCCGCGGCGAGCAGGATCAGGCCGGCAATGTAGCTGTCGAGTTGGTCCGCGGGCAGCATGGGCGCGAACAGGTTGCGCACGAACAGCCAACCGAGCAAGGCCATCGAGAACGGCTTGACCAGCCAGTTTACAAACAACGTGACGCCAATGCCGCGCACGTGCTGCCGGACTTCGTGCAGCGCGCCGAAGTCGACCTTGACCAGCATCGGGATGATCATCACCCAAATCAGCAGCCCGACGGGAATATTCACCTGCGCGACTTCCATGCGCCCAAGCGCCTGGAAGGGCGCCGGCAGCCATTGTCCGAGCGCGATGCCGGCGACGATGCAGAGGAAGACCCAGAGCGTGAGCCAGTGCTCGAAGAAGGACATGGGCGCGCCAGCGGCAAATTTTGCGGTGACTTCGCATTGGGCGGACATGGCGACTCCTCAGAGGTTCAGCGCTGCGCGCACCGTGGGCACCAGGCAGGCGCGGATCTCGTCGCGCACGCGGATGAAGCTTTCCAGCGGCTCGCCGTGCGGGTCGTGGAAAGGCAGATGGATCTTGGGCACCGGGCGCGGGAAGACCGGGCAGGTTTCCTTCGCGTTGTCGCAGACGGTGACGACGAGGTCGATCGCTTCGTCGAGCACGGCGTCGACGTCCTTCGGATACAAGCCTTCGGCGGGCAGGCCCGCGAGCTTGAGCGCCTCGATGGCGCCCTCGGCTACCTTGGGTTGCGGCCGCGTGCCCGCGGAAAGCGCGCGCACCTGGCCGGCGAGATCGTGGTTGAGGATCACCTCCGCCATTTGCGAGCGGCAGGAGTTTCCGGTGCAGAGCACGAGTACGGTACGCATCGAATGCGTCCTCAGGCCGGCCTGGCGCGGCGCCTGGCGGCGGTGGCAACCTTGGCGGTCTTCGGCAGGCACTGCCCGCCCTGACAGCAGTTGTCGGTGAGGAAAGCGATCAGGTCGTCCATCGCCGGATAGTTGGCCGAGTAGTAGATGAAGCGGCTTTCCTGGCGGGAAGCAACCAAGCCGGCCCGTGCGAGTTGCGCGACATGGAACGACAGGGTCGCCGCCGGAATGCCAACGGCTTCTGCAATCGCACCGGCATTCATGCCGTCGGGGCCGGCTTGAACCAGCAAACGAAAGATCGCGAGCCGCGTCTCTTGAGCCAGCGCTGCCAATGATTGGGTGGCGTTTGTTATTTCCATATTTTTATTATCATGGAAATAATGCAGCCAAGTCAAGCGGGGAACGGCCGGCGCGCTGCCGCAGGCCCAGAGTCAGTCCTCGTGGTACGCCGTGCTGCGCGCTCGCGCGTCAGTCCCGATTGCGATGCCGGTCGCGCTCGTCCTGGCGCTCGCGGTTGCCGCCACCGCGCTGCTCGGGTGCGGGTGCGGAGACACGCGGCTGGGCAACGGGCGCCTGCATCTGCGGAGCCTGCATAGGTGGCGCCTGAACCGCCGGCGCGGAACGCGGCTCGAAGCGGGGACGATCGGGCTCGCGGCGTTCTGGACGCGGATCAGGCCGAGGTTGCGGCGCGACCTGCGGCATGGGTTGTGGTTGCGGCTCTCGGCGGAACTGCGGCTGTGGTTGTGGCTGCGGCTGCGGCTGCGGCGCCGGCTGGACCTGAATCTCGCGCGTGAATCGCGGCTCGGGTTTGGGCTGCGGCGGCGCGGCCTGCGGCTCGCGGCGGAAGCGTGGCTGCTCTTGCGGCGCCGGTTGCGGCTGAACCTCGCGCTCGCGGCGGAACGGCGACTGCGGCTGCGGTGCAGGCTGCTGGATGGCCGGCGGCTGATGGCGCAGGTCGCGCCCCGGGCCGGGGCCACGGCCGGGTTCGTGCGCCGGTGGCGTAAACGCGATTGGATGATCGCCGTGGACGGGCCGCACCTCGACGCCCGCCGTGACGGCGAAGGACGAGCCGCGTACATGCTGGTGGCCGAACTCCTCGCCGCGCATGCCGATCAGCGCATTCGGGACTTCACGATTGCGATGCTCGAATCCGTGCCCGTCGCGTCGCTCGATATGCGGACCACCCCAGCCGCCCCACCACGCGGTGCCGCGGAAGCCGGGCCGTCCCCACCACGGAACGACCGGCTCGCCCCAACTCAGCGCCACCCAGCCGACACCACCGCCGCCCAGGTGGTAGAACTCGACCAGCGCAGGCGCGTAGGCCGCGCGCACCGCGCGCGGACCGGGCGCCCAGGCCCAGCGTCCGCCGAGGTGCACCCAGCGCCCGTAGTGGCAGGTGGTCCAGCCCCAAGGCGCGACGTCGATCCAGGTCCAGCCGAACACGGGGTCGTATTGCCAGTTGCCCGTGCTGTACGGCGCCCAGCCGCTTGCCACGGCCGGCATCCAGATCCAGCCGTAGGTGCTGTCCTGGCTCCACTGGCCGTACTGGTCGAGGTCGGCGGCGCCGTAGGCGTCGGAGGGCACGTAACGGTTGCTGGTCGCGGCGGCGTAGTAGTCCGAGCGCGCATCGTTCCAGCGGTCCCAAGTGTCTGTCGGCGGCGCGGGATAGGTGTCGACGCGCTGGCCGGCATCGCCTTGCACGACGATCTCCTCGCCTGCAACCGCTCCGCGGCTGCCGCCATCCGGGAAGTTCATCGTCGCGCGCGCGCCCTGGCGCAACGTCAGGCGTGTTTCGCCGGGCCGCACATAGACGCGGTAGTTGCCGTTGCCGCCGACCACGATGGCGGCATTCGGCGCGTCGATCTCGACGAGTTGCCCGCCGCGCGCACCGCGCAGGTCGAACGATGCGAGTCCATTCTCGACGCGGAACTGGATCATGCCCGAGTCGTGCGCCGCAAGCGTCAGCGTCGTGTCGGCCGTGATGCGTGCAAAGTCGCGCGGGCCGATCTGCAGTTCGATCGTGCCGTTGTCGCCGGTCTGGACCGAATCACCCGCCGCCAGCGGCGTGTTCAGTTCGGCACGCGACCAGTCGGCGCCGCCACGCGAGAAGCGCGCGGTGCCTTCGGCGACCGACAATCGCGGCGGCGCGACCATGTCGGCGGGCAGGTCGGCGATCGACTGCGCTTGCGCGGGTGCAAGACCCAAGCCGAGCCAGGCGGCAGGCACGCACAGCGCGAGCCGCAATAAACGCAGAGCGGAACGATTCGTCATGGTCGACCTCATGGATGTCGTGAAAGCTTAACGCCGCAGGCGCCGGGCGCGTTGACGGAAAGCAAGCGCCGGCAGACAGGCGAGCAATGCCAGCAGTACGGCAGCGACGTTGCCGACGAGGGCGAACGGCGTCATGCCGACGGAGCCGCGCACCGAGACGGTCAGGCCCGCTGCGGTGAAGGGCGGCAGCACCGCCGTGACGCGGCCGTCGGGATCGATCGCGGCCGTCATGCCGGTGTTGGTGGCGCGCAGGACCGGCCGGCCCGTCTCGAGCGCGCGCATGCGCGCGATCTGCAGGTGCTGCGGCTGTGCCAGCGAATCGCCGAACCAGGCCGTGTTGGAAAGGTTGATGAGCAGGTTGGCCTGCGGCAGTGCGCGCAGCACCTCCTCGCCGAACAGGTCCTCGTAGCAGATGTTGGGCTTGACGCGCAGGCCATCGATGACCAGCGGCGGCTGGTCCGGCGCGCCGGGCCGGAAGATCGACATCGGAATGTCGACCAGGCCGAAGAACCAGGCGAACCCGGGCGGCACGTATTCCCCGAATGGAACCAGGTGTACCTTGGAATAGACCTGCATGCCCGACGCGCGCGTGAGGGCGATCGCGGCGTTGGTGATGCCATCGCGGGTCGCGAGCGGGCTGCCGATCAGCAGGTCGCCGTTGGCTGTCAGGCGCCGCAGCAGGTCGCGCGGAATCTCGTCGAAGAGCAATGGAATCGCCGTCTCGGGCAGCACCGTGAGCTGCGCCGGATATTCCGCCGCCAGGCGCGCGTAGGTATCCATGGACAGCGAGAGGTTCTCCGGCACCCATTTCAGCGATTGCGGAATGTTGCCCTGGAGCAGGCTGACGGTGAGTGGCGCACCGGTCGGCTGTGTCCACTCGACGCTGCGCAGGCCCGCACCGACGGCGAACAGCGCTCCGATGGCGAGCCAGGCGACCGGCTTGCGCCACGCGAAGGCCAGCGTCGAGGCCATACCGGCCACGATGAAACCGAGACCATAGACGCCAATCAGCGACGCGAACCCGGCCAGTGGACTCGGCGGTGTCTGCGAGTAGCCGACGGCGAGCCACGGCAATCCTGTAAGCACCCAGCCGCGCAACCACTCGGTCAGCGTCCACAACCCGACCATCAGCACAGCGCCACGAAAGTCAGCCGCGGCGGTACGCCGATAGAGGAATCCCGCCAGCGCCGGGAACACGGCCAGGATGGCGCAGAAGGCCAGCGTGGCGAGCGCGGCCAGCGGCAGCGCCATGCCGCCGACGTCGTGCAGGCTCACATAAACCCAGGAGACGCCCGCGAGGAAGCATCCCATGCCCCAGGCGAAGCCGAGCAACGCCGCGCCGCCCGCGGTCTGCGCGCGCCGCCAGAGCGCAAACAGCACGGCAAGCGTTAGGAACGGAACCGGGAACAGATCGAAGGGCGAGAAGCCCAGCACCGTCACCGCGCCCGCTGCGAACGCGGCAACCAGTGCCCGCCTCATTCTTCGGGATTCAGCGCCAGGCTGCGCTGCTGGTCGACGAGGAGCGTGTGCACGCGCCGGCTGTCGGCACGCAGCACCTGCAGGCGCAGGTTGTCGATCATCACGACTTCGTTGCGCCGCGGCAGCCGGCCCAGCTGGTGGATCACCAGGCCGCCCACGGTGCCGTAATCGTCGTCGCTGAAATGCGTGCCGAACGCCGCGTTGAAATCTGCAATCTCCGTGACAGCCTTGACGCGATAGCGCCCGGCGTTGTCGAGCACGATGTTGCCGGCCGTCTCGTCGAAGTCGTACTCGTCCTCGATGTCGCCGACGATCTGTTCGAGCACGTCCTCGATCGTGACCAGGCCGGAGATGCCGCCGTATTCGTCGACGACCACGGCCATGTGGTTGCGCGAAGCGCGGAATTCCCGCAGCAGGACATTGAGCCGCTTCGATTCCGGGATGAATACGGCCGGCCGCAGTGTGTCGCGCAGGTCGAATTCCTTGCCCGCGAAGTGGCGCAGCAGCTCCTTCGCCAGCAGGATGCCGATCACGTCGTCGCGATTGTCGCCCACCACCGGATAACGCGAGTGCGTCGCTTCGATGACGAACTCGGCGATCTTCTCGATGGGGTCGTGGATGCTGACCACGTCCATCTGCGCGCGCGGCACCATGACGTCGCGCACCTGCATGTCCGACACCGAAAGGGCGCCCTCGATGATCGACATGGCGTCGCTGTCGAGGAGATTGCGCTCGAAAGCGCCGTGCAGCAGTTGCAGCAGCTGCTCGCGATCTTCCGGCGCACGCATCAGCAGCGAGGAGATCCGTTCGAGCAGCGTCGGTTTCTGACTGTCGGCGTCCATGGGTCAGTCGTAGGGGTCCGCATAGCCCAGGCCGGCGAGAATTTCGCGCTCCCGGGCTTCCATGCGGGCGGCATCTTCGGTGCCGGTTTCGTGATCATACCCCACCAGATGCAGCATACCATGTACGATCAGGTGAGCGAAATGCGCCTCGGCGCTCTTGCCCTGCTCGAACGCCTCTCGCAGCGCCACCGGCGGGCAGACCACGAGATCGCCGACGATGCGCGGCGTCGTTTCATAGTCGAACGACAGCACGTTGGTCGGGTAGTCCTTGCGGCGGAAGTCGCGGTTGAGCGCGCGTCCCTCTTCGGCGTCGACAAAGCGCACGGCGACCTCCGCCGGCCTTTCGCAACTTGCGCGCACCCAGCGCCGCACCTGCGGACGCGAAGGCAAGGCTTCGTCCTTGCAGCCGTATTGCACGGAGAGGACCAACTCAGGGAGTCTTCTTCTTGGCATGGGACTCGTAGGCGGCGACGATCCTCGCCACCAGTGGATGCCGCACGACGTCGGCGGCGGTGAAGTCGGTGAAGGCGAGTCCGCGCACATCGGCGAGGATGCGCCGCGCCTCGACCAGCCCCGATTTCTGGCCCTTGGCGAGATCCACCTGCGTCACGTCGCCGGTGACGACGGCCTTGGCGCCGATGCCGATGCGCGTCAGGAACATCTTCATCTGCTCCGGCGTCGTGTTCTGCGCCTCGTCGAGGATGATGAAGGCGTGGTTGAGCGTGCGCCCGCGCATGTAGGCGAGCGGCGCGATCTCGATGTGGCCCTTCTCGAACAGCCGGCCGACCTTGTCGAAATCCATCAGGTCGTACAGCGCATCGTAGAGCGGGCGCAGGTAGGGATCGACCTTCTGCGCGAGGTCGCCGGGCAGGAAGCCCAGCCGTTCCCCGGCTTCCACGGCCGGGCGCGTAAGGACAATGCGCTGCACCTGGTCACGCTCGAACGCGTCGACCGCCGACGCGACGGCCAGATACGTCTTGCCCGTGCCCGCCGGGCCGATGGCGAACGTGATGTCGTGTTCCTGGATCTGGCGGATGTACTGCACCTGGTTAGGCGTGCGACCGTGCAGGTCGCTCTTCTTCGTCAGCAGCGCCGCCGGCGCATGCGCGGGTTGGCCGCGATTGCGCAATTCAACGAGGCCCAGTTGGATGTCGTCGATCGACAGCGGCGCCTTGGCCGCCTCGTAGAAGTGCTCGAGCGCCTGCGCCGCCATGCGCGTGCGCGCCGGCTCGCCGGTGACGTGGCAATGCTCGCCGCGACGCGCGATCGTGACATCGAAGGCCGTTTCGATCTGGCGCAGGTTCTCGTCCAGCGGGCCGCACAGGCTAGCCAGACGCTCGTTGTCGAGCGGCGCCAGCGTCACCTCGACGGGCCTCGGCTTCACCATTCTGAAGTCACCACTTCACCGCGCAAGCTGTGCGGCAGCGCCGCCGTGATGCGCACTTCGATGAACGTGTCGACAAGGCGCACGGGGCCGGCGAAGTTGACGATGCGGTTGTTGTCGGTGCGCCCGGCCAGTTCCTGCGCGTCCTTGCGCGAGACGCCCTCGACCAGGACGCGCTGGACCGTACCGACCATGCCCGCCGAAACGGTGAAGGCGAGTTGGTCGATGCGCTTCTGCAGGCGCATCAGGCGCGCCGTCTTGACCTCGGCCGGCGTCCCGTCCGCCATCTCTGCCGCCGGCGTGCCCGGGCGCGGGCTGAAGATGAAGGAGAAGCTGGCGTCGAAGCCAACCTCGTCGATCAGCTTCATGGTCTTCTCGAAGTCTTCCTCCGTCTCGCCGGGGAAGCCGACGATGAAGTCCGTCGAGAGCGAGATATCCGGCCGCGCGGCGCGGAGCTTCCTCACCAGCGACTTGTATTCGAGAATCGTGTAGCCGCGCTTCATTGCGGCGAGGATGCGGTCGGAGCCCGACTGGACCGGCAGGTGCAGGTGCGACACGAGCTTCGGCACCGTCCGGTAAAGATCGATCAGGCGCTGCGTCATCTCGCGCGGATGCGACGTCGTGTAGCGGATGCGCTCGACTTCGGGCACCTCGGCCAGCGCCTCGATCAGCAACGCGAGGTCCGCCGTGTCGCCGTCGGCCATGGCGCCGCGATAGGCATTGACGTTCTGCCCTAGCAGGTTGACCTCGCGCACGCCCTGTGACGTCAGGCGCGAGACTTCGTTGAGCACGTCGTCAAACGGACGCGAGACTTCGTCGCCGCGCGTATAGGGCACGATGCAGTAGGTGCAGAACTTGGAGCAGCCTTCCATTACCGAGACGAAGGCGGCGGCACCGGCACTGCGCGACTGCGGCAGGCTGTCGAACTTCTCGATCTCCGGAAAAGACACGTCGACCTCGGCGCGGCCCGACGCGCGATGGCGCATGATCAGCTCGGGCAGCCGGTGCAGCGTCTGCGGGCCGAAGACGATGTCCACGTACGGCGCGCGGGCGACGATGGCGTCGCCTTCCTGGCTCGCGACGCAGCCGCCGACGCCGATGACGAGGTCGGGCCGGCTCTGCTTGAGTTGCCGCACGCGGCCAAGTTCGTGGAATACCTTCTCCTGCGCCTTCTCGCGCACGGAGCAAGTATTGAAGAGGATGATGTCGGCGTCCTCGGGGCGGTCGGTCTTGACCGTGCCCCAGGCGGAACCGAGCACGTCGGCCATCTTGTCCGAATCGTACTCGTTCATCTGGCACCCGAAGGTGCGGATGAACACCTTGCCGGCCATCAGGGCTGGGCCGCTTCCTGCTGCGAAAGTATCCAGACCCTGGAGATGGCGCCGGAAACGTCGGTCTGGTAGCGCACCAATACAGGCTGCCCGATCATGCCCGGCAGCACCGTCATGTTGTACGGGTCGCGAATCTGAACGCCGGGTGCGAGCACCATGGGCCGGCCATTGACCATGGCGCTGGTTGGGCTGCCGACAATCATCTCGCCCTTGATCGTGCCCTCGGGCAGGACGCGGGGCACGCCTTCTATCGGCACGGACGCGACCGGCGGCGGCGCGTTCGCGATTTCTCCGAGCGCGTTGTTGATCACCGAACCGACGATGGCGGCCGTGATGGGATCAATCGGCATGGCGGCATTATAGACGCGCCTGCGGCCGGCCGATACTGTCTGCTAACATCGAACCATGCAGCCTGCCGTCGTCCTTCTTTCGGGCGGACTCGATTCCGCCACCACACTGGCCATCGCGCGCGAGGCCGGGTTTGCGCCGTTTTGCCTGTCTGTCGACTACGGCCAGCGCCACGGCGCCGAACTCGCTGCCGCCTCCCGTGTCGCGAGCGCATTGGGCGCGCGCGGCCATCGCACCGTTCACCTAGACCTGAACCAGTTCGGGGGTTCGGCATTGACCGATCCGGGCATCGCCGTGCCGACCACGGGCCTTGCCCCCGGCATCCCGGTCACCTACGTGCCGGCCCGCAACACGGTCATGCTTTCGCTGGCGCTCGCGTGGGCCGAAGTCCTCGGCAGCCAGGACATCTTCGTCGGCGTCAATGCCGTGGACTACTCGGGCTATCCCGATTGCCGGCCGGAATTCATCCATGCTTTCGAGGCGATGGCGAATCTCGCCACCAAGGCCGCGGTCGAGGGCTGGCGCATGCGCATCCACACGCCGCTGATCGACCTGAGCAAGGCCGACATCATCCGTCGCGGCATCGAGCTCGGCGTCGATTACGGCCTCACGGTCTCCTGCTATCAGGCGGAGGCCGACGGTACCGCCTGCGGCGTCTGCGACTCCTGCCGGTTGCGCCGGGCCGGCTTCCAGTCTGCAGGCGTAGCCGACCCGACGCGCTATCATTCGCGAGCATGATCGCCGGCTAGGCATTATTGATTGGCCGGGTTGGCGCGGACATCTAGAATCGCGCGTTCCGGTGGGGACAACAGGGGCCTTCAGAGCCCCTTTCGGAGGAAGACAATGGAATTCGCCATACACCAGAAAGTGCTGTTTTCGGCATTCGCCATCGCGGCGATCATGGGCGCGGTTGCCAACAAGACCAATTTCTGCACCATGGGCGCCGTGTCGGACTGGATCAACATGGAGGACAAGGGCCGGCTGCGCGCATGGCTCCTCGCCATCGCGGTCGCCATGGGCGGCGTGCTGCTGCTCGAAGCCTCCGGCATGGCCGACCTTTCAGGCACGACCTTTCCGCCCTATCGCACGGCCAACTTCGCCTGGCTGCGCTACCTCCTCGGCGGCCTGATGTTCGGCGTCGGCATGACGCTGGCCTCGGGCTGCGGCAACAAGACGCTGGTACGCATCGGTGGCGGCAACCTCAAGTCGCTGGTGGTACTGGTCATCGCCTCGACCATGGCCTACCTGATGCTGTGGAGCGATTTCTACGGCGTCGTCTTCAACAGCTGGATGGCGCCGCTGACCGTGAACCTCGGTCCCCTGCTCGGCGCCAAGACCCAGACGCTCGACGGCATCCTCGGCGGCGTCGCCGGCATGGAGAACACCGGCACGCTGCACCTGATCCTCGGCGCCCTGCTCGTGCTCGTCCTGGCCGGATTCGCCTTTGGCAATGCCGACTTCCGCGCCAACCGAGACAACATCCTCGGCGGTGTCGTCATCGGCCTCGCCGTCGTCGCGGGCTGGTACATCACCGGCGGCTCCATGGGCACCGAGTGGAAGGAATGGGCGGAGATGGCGGACACGCAACCGTCTCGCGTCGAAGTGCAGTCCTACACCTTCATCAGCCCGATGGGCGACATCGCGCACTACCTGCTGCAGCCGGGCGACTTCTCGCTGATCAACTTCGGCATCGCGGCGCTCACGGGCGTGGTCGTAGGTTCCTTCCTCTACTCGGTCCTGACGGGCAAGTTCCGCATCGAGTGGTTCGTCAATGCGGGCGACTTCGCGAACCACGCCATCGGCGGCGTACTCATGGGCGTCGGCGGCGTACTTTCCATGGGTTGCACCGTGGGCCAGGCGATCACGGGCGTGTCGACGCTGGCCGTCGGCTCCATGCTCACTTTCGTCGCCATCGTCGCCGGCGCGGCCGCCACGATGAAGTTCCAGTACTGGAGAATGATGCAGGAGGCCTGAGCTCGGCCACCCATTTGACGGGATAATTGAGCATCCCTATAATCCGCGCCTCTAACCGGGAGGGTGGTTAGCTCAGTCGGTAGAGCAGCTGGCTTTTAACCAGTTGGTCACAGGTTCAAGTCCTGTACCACCCACCAGCTGCGTAAAGTTTCACCTCGGGGGTCGTTAGCTCAGTTGGTAGAGCAGCGGACTCTTAATCCGTAGGTCGAGTGTTCGAGCCACTCACGACCCACCACCCGAATCAAGACGCCCCGGCCGCTCCCGGAACACCGCATGTACGAACCGCTCAAGCTGCTGCACATCGCTTTCGCCGTCGTCAGCGTGACGGGCTTCGTAGCGCGGGCGTTGCTTGCCGCGATCGGGTCGACCGTCTGGCAGCGCCGCGGGATCCGCCTGCTCACGCACGGCAACGACACGCTGCTGCTGGCAGCCGGCGTCACGCTCTCGATTCTGTCGCACCAGTACCCGTTTGCGCAGCCGTGGCTAACCGCGAAGCTGGCGGCGGTCGTGCTCTACATCGTGCTCGGCGCGCTGGCGCTGCGGCCCGCACTGCCCGCGGCGGTACGCACCGTTTGCGGCTTCGGCGCGCTGGCCGTCGTCGCATACGTGATCCACGTCGCCATCACCAAGAACCCGGCATTCTGACGCGCAGCACGGCGTACCACGGGGGCTGACTTTCGTCGGCGACTTTCACCGGTGCGGCGGCCGGCCGAGCAGGTAGCAGAATCCCGACAGCGCAATCGAGAGCAGCGCCAGCGTGCCGGCGAGCCGCCGGCCGTGCCACAGGCTCGCCAGCCAGTCGTTGAATTCGGCGGCGAATACCGCCGCCTTGCCGCCGATGCGCTCCACGGCGAGTTGGTACTGCCGGCTTTCCCGGATCGCGGCCGTCGCTTCGTCGAGCGGCGCGTCGGCCGGCGCCAGGGCGTAAACGAGCGCCGCCGCGCCGAGGCCGACGGCCAGGACGATAGGCGCGGCCAGGCGCATCCGGCGCGCGAATCGATCCTCGCGTCCCGCATCGGTCATGGCGTCGTGCCCGGCAGCGTGCCGCCGCGCGCCTGCTTGCGGCGCATGAACCAGGCGTGGGCGCGGTCGAGGTAGAGATAGATGACGGGCGTCGTAAACAGCGTCATTGCCTGCGACACCAGCAGACCGCCGACCATGGCATAGCCGAGAGGCCGACGCAGCTCGGAGCCCGCACCGTGGCCAAGCATCAGCGGCAGGCCGGCGAGCAGCGCGCACATGGTCGTCATCATGATCGGCCGGAAACGCAGCAGGCAGGCCTGGTAGATGGCCTCGTGCGCCGGCAGGCCCTGCTCGCGTTCGGCGGTGAGCGCGAAGTCGATCATCATGATGCCGTTCTTCTTGACGATGCCGATGAGCAGGATGATGCCGATGAGGCCGATGATCGAGAGGTCGTAACCGCCCAGGCGCAACACCAGCAGCGCGCCGACGCCGGCCGAGGGTAGCGTCGACAGGATCGTGAGCGGATGGATGTAGCTCTCGTAGAGCAGGCCGAGCACGATGTACACGGCGACCAGCGCGGCGGCGATGAGCATGGGCTGCGTTGCCAGCGAATCGCGGAAGGCTTTGGCCGTGCCCTGGAAGCTGCCCGACAGCGTCGCCGGCACGCCCATGTCCGCCTTGGCCTGGCTGATCGCCTCGACCGCGTCGCCGAGCGAGACGCCGGGCGCGACGTTGAAGGAGATGGTCACCGCCGGGAATTGGCCCTGGTGGCTGATGAGCAGGTAGGCGCTTTGGCCCGTGTCCACCTTGACGAAGGCCGACAGCGGCACCTGCTGGCCGGTCAGCGGCGAGGTGACGTAGATCTTGTCGAACAGCGCCGGATCCTGCTGCAGCCTGGGCGAGACTTCGAGCACGACGTGGTAACTGTTGGTCTGGGTGAAGTACTGCGCCACCTGGCGCTGGCCGATGGCATCGTAGAGCGTGGCATCGATCAGCGCCGGCGAGATGCCGAAGCTGGAAGCGCGCGCGCGGTCGATGGTCAGCCTGGCCGCGGCAGCGCTGTTCTGCTGGTCGGAGGCGACGTCGGTCAGTTGCGGCACTTTGCGCAGGCGATCGAGCAGGCGCGGTGCCCAGGTGTTGAGTTCGGCGAGGTCGGTGTCGGTGATCGTGTATTGGTATTGGGTGCGCGACAGGCGGCCGCCGACCTGCACGTCCTGTGGCGCCTGCATGAACAGGTTGATGCCCTGCACCTTCGCGACCTGCGGCCGCAGGCGGCCGATGACCTCGTCGGCGCTGGCCGTGCGTCCCTCGGCCTTGGGCCGCAGGGCGATGAAGAACACGCCGGTGTTGGCGGTGTTGTTGCCCGCGAACATGCCGAACCCGGTCACGTCGGGGTCCTGGCGCACCACCTCGGCAAGGGACTTCATGCGGCTGCGCATCGCCTCGAACGACGCATCCTGCGCGGTCTCGGCGAAGCCGTAGATGGTGCCGGTATCCTGCTGCGGGAAGAAACCCTTGGGGCTGAACACGAACATCAGCACGCTCAAGGTCAGCGTGGCCAGGAACACGCACAGGGTGGCGAACTCGTGGTGCAGCACGAAGTCCAGTCCGCGCCGATAGGCGCTCGCCATGGCGACGAAGCCGCGTTCGAACAGCTCGTACATGCGGCCATGCTTGCGCGCATGAGCGTCGCCGAGGTAGCGCGAGCACAGCATCGGGATTAGCGTCAGCGACACCGCCACCGAGACGACGATGGTCATGGTCACCGTGACCGCGAATTCGCGGAACAGGCGGCCGACGATGCCGCCCATGAGCAAAAGCGGAATGAACACCGCGACCAGTGACACCGAGATCGAGATGATCGTGAAGCCGATCTCGGCGGCGCCCTCGTAGGCCGCCTGCAGCGGCTTCATGCCCGCTTCGACGTGGCGGTAGATGTTCTCCAGCATGACGATGGCATCGTCGACGACGAAGCCGACGGCGATGGTGAGCGCCATCAGCGACAGGTTGTCGAGGCTGTAGTCCATCAGGTACATGCCGGCGGCCGTGCCCATCAGCGCCAGCGGTACCGTCAGGCCCGGGATCACCGTGGCCGGCACGTTGCGCAGGAAGATGAAGATGACCAGGATCACGGCGCAGATCGTGATCGTCAGCGTGCGCTCGACGTCATCCACCGAGGCACGGATGTTCTGCGTGCGGTCGACCAGCGTGGTGACGGTCACCGTCGGCGGGATGGCGGCACGCAGGCGCGGCAGCTCGGCCTTGATGCGGTCCACCGTCTCGATGACGTTGGCGCCGGCCATCTTGTGCACGAACAGGATCATGGCGCGGCCGCTCTGCAGGGCGTGCTCGGCCGGCGCGGCCGCACCGGCGTAGGCCCAGCCCGCCGTGTTCACGTTCTCCGGCGCCTCGACGGCGACACCGATGTCGCGAAGCCGCACGGGCGCGCCGCTGCGATAGGCCAGCACCATGTCGTTCCAGGGCTCGGCCTTGAGGATCTGGTCGTTGGTGTAGACGGCAAAGCTCTGGTCGCGACCGTTGATGCTGCCCGTTGGTTGGCTGACCGTGGTCGTGGCGATGATGCCGCGCACGTCCTCGAGGCTCATGCCCAGGGCGGCAAGCTTGGCTGGATCGACCTGAATGCGCACCGACGGCTTCTGGGCGCCGCCGATGCCGACATCGCTGACGCCGGGAATCTGCGATATTTGCTGCGCCAGAATGGTGTCGGCATATTCGTTGACCTGCGTCAGCGGCAGCGTGTCGGACTGCACCGCCAGCACCAGGATGGCGAGGTCGGCCGGGTTGGTCTTGCGGAAGGTCGGCGGGCTGGGCAGGTTGCCCGGCAGCTGGCCGCTCGCCGCGGTGATGGCGGTCTGCACGTCGAGCGCGGCGGCGTCGATGTTGCGGTTGAGATCGAACTGGAGCGTGATCTGCGTCGAGCCGTTGGCGCTGGTCGAGGTCATCTGCGACAGGCCGGAGATGAGCGAGAACTGGCGCTCCAGTGGTTGCGCCACATTGGCGGCCATGGTTTCGGGATTGGCGCCGGGCAGGCTCGCCGAGACCTGGATGGTCGGGAAATCCACCTGCGGCAGGGCCGCCACCGGCAGCAACTGCCAGGCCGCGATGCCAACGAGCAGGATGGCCAGCGCCAGCAGGGAGGTGCCGATGGGCCGCTTGATGAACGCGGCGGAAACGTTCACTTGCCCGTCCCGGCGGCGGGCCCGGCGATGACGGCCACGCCCGGCTTGATCTTGTATTGGCCGTCGACCACGACGGTCTCGCCGGCTTGCAGGCCGCGCCCGACGATGGCGTTGCCATCCTGGATCTTGATCACGTCGATGGGCCGCGTCTCGGCCTTGCCGTCGGCGCCCACGACATAGGCATAGGTGCCCGACTGGCCGCGCTGCACCACCTGCGCCGGCACCGTCACAGCCTGCCGGTATTCGCCCACCTGCAGGCGCACATTGACGTACTGGCCCGGCCATAGCGCATGCACGGCGTTGGTGAAGCGGGCCTTGAGCTGCACCGTGCCGCTGGCGACATCGATCTGGTTATTGACCAGAACCAGTTCGCCGCGCGCGAGCAGCGCGTCGCCTTCACGCGCGTAGGCCAGCACCGCCAGCTTGCGGCCGCCCTGTTGGGCGGCGTTGATCGCCTGCACCGCATCGCCGGGCACCGCGAAGACCACGGCGATCGGATCGATCTGGTTGATCACGACGAGGCCACCGGCGTCGCTGGCATGCACAATGTTGCCCGGGTCAACCAGGCGCGCGCCGGTGCGGCCGGCCAGCGGCGCGGTGATGGTGGTGTAGTCGAGCTGGACCTGGGCGTAGTGCACCTGCGCCTCGTCGTTCTGTACCGTCGCCTTGAGTTGCGCCACCAGCGCGCGCTGCGTGTCCAGCGTCTGCTGCGACGTCGAATCGAGCTTCATGAGCTGGCTGTAACGCTCGAGGTCCAACTCGGCGTTGGCGAGTTGCGCCTGGTCGCGCGCCGTCTGCGCCTGCGCCTGGTCGAGCTGGGCGCGGAAAGGCCTGGGATCGATTTGCGCCAGCACCTGGCCCTGCTTGACGTCCTGTCCTTCGACGTAGCCGATGCGCTCCAGCTGGCCGTCGACGCGCGCCTTCACCGTGACGCTGGCGAGCGGCTGCACCGTGCCGACCGCGAGCAGGAAATTGGGCACGTCGCGACTCGCCACCTTGGCCAGCGTTGCCGGCACGGCCGGCGCAGCCTTGGCAGGCGGCGGCGCTTCGGCGACGAAAGCGAGCCAGGCCAGCCAGGCAGCGGCGGCGACAGCCAGGAGGACGGCGCCGCGCGAGAGCCAGCGGCGCATGGCGTGTGATGACATGTTCATGTTAGTTGCCTGCCCGGATCTTGGCCCTGCCGGCACGGCTGCCGGAGTGGCGCGAGTATCGGTGGATATTAGAACTCATTTTGGCACGGCCATCGCCGGGCCCCGCAACCGCTTCGGAGCCTGGCGTACCACGGGGACTGACTCTTGCGTGCAAGCGCTAGCGCGGCTCGATCACCGCGACGCGGCCGCCGGCGTTCTTGAGCAATTGCACCGCCGCCTGCAGCCGCCGTGACGCGATGCTGATGGAGTTCGCCTCGGCGCCCAGTTCCGCCGTCTGTGCGGTAACCACGTTCAGGGCGCTGTTGACCCCCGCTTTGTACTGGTTCTCGGCGATCTCGCGCGAGCGCCGGGCGGCGGCCAACGATCTCGCCTGCGCGGCGTCCTCGACCTCCAGCAGCCGCGCGGCCGACAGGTTGTCCTCGACTTCCTGGAACGCAGTGAGCACGGTCTGGCGATAGTTGGCGACCGCCTGGTCGTAGCCCGCACCGGCCTGCTCGACCGCGGCCGAACGCGCGCCGAAGTCCAGCAAGGTCATGGCCAGCGTCGGCCCGAACGACCAGACGCGGTTCGGCGCGCTGATGAGTCCGGCCAGCGCGTTGTTGCGGTAGCCGATGTTTCCCGTCAGGTCGAGCACCGGAAACCAGGCCGCCTTGGCGACGCCGATCTGGGCGTTGGCAGCCGCGGCGCGGCGTTCGGCCGCGGCAATGTCCGGCCGGTTTTCCAGCAGCGTCGAGGGCACGAGCCGCGGTGCGGCCGGCACCGCCGGCAAACCGCTGCCGGCCGGCAGCGAGAATTCCGCGGGCGCCTTGCCCACCAGTACCGCGGTTGCGTGTTCGAGTTGCGCGCGCAGGTTCTCGGCGTCCGCCGCCTGCACTTCGGCGCTGCCCAGTTGCGTCTCGGCCTGGGCAACATCGAGCGGCGAGGCGACGCCGGCCGCGAGCCGATGGCGCGTGAGTTCGAGGAAACGCCCGTAGTCCGCCACGGTCTTGCGGTAGAGCGCCAGCTGCGCTTCCGCGGCACGCAACTGCATGTAGGTCTGCGCGAGCGTTGCTTGGGTCGACAGGCGCGCCGCGGCGAGGTCGCCGGCGCTTGCGGCAGCACTGGCGCCCGCGCTTTCAACGCTGCGCCGGATGCGGCCCCAGACGTCGATTTCCCAGTTCAAGGCAGCGGAGATCGAGTACATCGTCTCCGCTGAGGACGTTACGGTGCCAGTCGTCGCTGTGCCGCGGGTTCTCGCCGCGGCGCCCGTCAGCGTTGGAAAGAAGCCCGAGCGCGCACCTTCGAGCGCCGCGCGCGCTGCGCGGTACTGCGCCTCGGCCGCCTTCAGGTTCTGGTTGTCGACCGCGACCTGTTCTTCGAGGCCATCGAGCACCGGATCGCCGAAGAACCGCCACCACTTCTCGTCCGCCTGCGGTTCGGCCGTCGACGCGGCCTGCCACTGACCGGCCTCCTTGAACGCCTCGGGGTTGGCGGTGGTCGGGCGCACGTAGTCGGGCCCCACCGAGCAGGCCGCAAGACCCAGGGCCAGAGCGGCGGCGCAGCAGTTGGCGAGCGGTTGGCGAAAACGGGAATACATGGCGGACCTCATCATACCGTTTGCGGTTCGAACAGCGGCACCGGCGGCTTACGCTGGCCAAGCAGGCGCGTGCGCAGGCGATCAAGGGCGACGTACACCACCGGCGTCGTGTAGAGCGTCAGCATCTGGCTCACCAGCAGTCCGCCGACGATGGCGATGCCGAGCGGGTTCCGGAGTTCGGCGCCGTCGCCGCTGCCCAGTGCCAGCGGAATGGCGCCGAAGATGGCCGACGCAGTCGTCATCATGATCGGCCGGAAGCGCAGCAGGCCGGCGCGGAAGATCGCTTCGGCGGCGGAGACGTTGAGCCGGCGCTGGCGGTCGATGGCGAAGTCGATCATCATGATCGCGTTCTTCTTGACGATGCCGATCAGGAGA
>DATJQH010000129.1:0-2889 GCA_035505955.1 Rhodocyclaceae bacterium | reverse complement strand
AATCGTCGGTTTCGTAGAACGCTGCGAGCGCGTGTTCGAGCTCGCGCTGCACGGGCCGCTCGCCTGCCACCATGCGGCTCGCCGAAACCGAAGTGCCGTAGCGATCGATCGCGGCCTGCGCAGCGGCCATTACGCCGGGATCAGACGCGAAGCCCAGATAGTTCTCAAGAGTGTCGAGTTCTCGACCAAATTTCCCGGCCTGAACCTACCGTTCGTGCGAACCGATCCATTTTTCAACAAGCCGTTCCCATTCATCGGCCTCGCGCTCGATGGCGCATTTGGACGGGATGGTCTGCACGAGCCAGTCGATCACATTGGTTTCGATCAAATCGTGCGGGAATCCAGGATGTTGGTCGTGGATTCTTTTGACGGACAGGTTGATCGACAGCTTTTGTCCGTCGGGCCAAATGATCTTTCGCTTCCTTGGGTTCAGCGTCGCCTTGTCGAGCAATGACGACACCACGTCCATGACCTCGATGAACAGGGGATCCTCGGTATCGTCGGATCCCTGGGTCCATTCGACCGAGTCATCGATCAGGAAGCGCTCGAACAGGCGCCGTTTGAGTTTCTTGAACATGGCGAAATCATATCCCCGTGGCGATCAGGTCTGGCGCGCGAGTTTGATCTTCAGACGGCTGTGCTCGATGCCAAGGTCGACCCATTCCGCCGTCAGTTCCTTGAAGCGTTTGTAGTTCGCGATCTGGCGGCGGATGTCGCGCACCGCGTCGCTTGCCACGTATTCCGTCCGGCTTCTCATCTCCCGCGTGTAGCTGAGCTGATAGTAAGCCCCTTTCCCGTTCTCCGGATCCTTGAACTGGCGCGTGAGCGAACCGGGGCGCATTTCATCGATCGCGGCCAGCCTGGCCTTGATGGCTTCGATGCGTCTTTCTATCTGCAGTAGGCGTTTTTCATTCATTCGTATAGCATATAAATGCTATGCTATGGCGTCAACATTTTTCATGGGGCTTCGATGGCGCTTTGGATGGCGTGGTGGGCAGCGATCAACCTGTTGCGTCCGGCGTTCTCGCGCTTGCGCAGCTTCATGTGGTTCGTCACGGTGGTGGCTGGCCTGTCGGTGCGCACCGAGCATCTGGGCGTCACCAGCATCGTGCGCGCCATGAAGCTGCGGCCCGCGCTCTACAACAGGCTACTCAAGAGCTTTCACAGCAAGGCCATCGATATCGACCGCCTGTCCAGGCTGTGGGCCAGCGCGGTGACGAAACTGTTCCCCGACCCGGTTCGCGTGAATGGCCGGCGTGTGCTGGTAGGCGACGGCATTAAGGTGGCGAAGTGCGGCAAGAAGATGCCGGGCGTGAAGCTGCTGCACCAGGAATCCGGCAACAACACCAAGCCCGAATACATAATGGGACATTCCCTGCAGGCAGTCGGCATGCTCGTGCGGGCGGCCAATTCCGTTTTCTCGGTGCCGCTGGCCATGCGCATCCATGAAGGTCTCAGGTGGACCAATCGCGACCGTCGCACCTTGCTCGACAAGATGCTCTTGCTGCTTGGCGTCGTCGCGCTCGAGGATCCATACTACTTCGTCGCCGATGCGTTCTATGCCGCAGGCAAGATGATCGCGGGCCTTTGCGCCATGGGCAACCACCTTGTCACCCGCGCGAAGTCCAATGCCGTCGCCTGGACCCGCCATGAGCAAACCGGGCCAAGGAAACGGGGCCGCCCCACACTCTATGGCGACAAGATCAAGCTGAAATCCTTGTTCAAGGATGGTCCCGAGCAATTCCATTCGGCCATCAGCCCTGTATACGGCGAGCAGGACGTCACCATCCGGTACCGCGTACGCGACCTGCTATTGCGGCCCAGCGGGCGGCTCGTACGCTTCGTCGCGGTGATCCACCCGTCCAGAGGAGCCTGTCTGCTCATGTGCACCGACCTCGCCCTGGATCCGGTCGAGATCATCCGGCTTTACGGTTTCCGCTTCAAGATCGAACACGGCTTCAAGCAGGCGGTTCATTTGATCGGCACCTTCGGCTACCACTTCTGGATGATGGATATGAAGCCGCTGCTGCGCCGTAACGGTGACCAGTACCTTCACCGCACGTCACTCGCGTACCGCAACGCGGTCAAGCTCAAGGTCCACGCCTATCATGTCTTCGTCCAGGCCGGCGTCGTCTGCCAAGGACTATTGCAATACCTCGCGGTCACCGTTCCATCACTGGTGTGGAACTCGTTCGGCTCATGGCTGAGGACCGTCCGCCCGGGAATCCCGCCGTCCGAGCTCGTCGTGGCCAACGCCCTGCGCCAAAGCCTGCCGGAATTTCTTGTGAATGCCGGGAAAACCAATATCTTCGCGAAATTCATCGGCGAAAGGCAGGACCTCGAGCGCTTCGAGCTGTTCAGATTGGGCACCTAGCTCAAATCTGGGCCCGTTTTGCATGGAATACGCGAGCAAACTTGGTACTCATGGGGTAAATTCGGCCTGGAAGATTTGGACGAGAACTCGACTCTCTCGAGTATGGAAGCGTCGATGTGCAATTCACGTACCCGCTCGCCAAACTGTTCGGAAATGCATGGGGCGGATATGTGTTCCTCAACTATTTCAACGGCTATGCCGAGGACCTGCTTGAATACAACCAGCATCGATGGGCCGCTCGCATCGGTATTGCCGTTTCGCGGTGAGGGACGGAAGCGCTCACCAGGGCGGTTCTTTTCAACGGGTTGTGGCACGGTCGGCTCCCGTTTGACGCTTGCTGGGCACTATGCTTGCGCATTCGCGCCATGCAGCGCGCGAGTCGACGCCCGGCTTTTGGCCGGCTTCCCACGCTGCGGCCGCGCGCACATCGGAGGGAACGACCATGGACGAGCAACGGGCAGAGCGGATCCGGCGGCGCGCTCATCAACTCTGGGAAGAGGGCGGCGCGCAGCAGG
>DATJQH010000128.1:0-18362 GCA_035505955.1 Rhodocyclaceae bacterium | reverse complement strand
GTAGGCCATGGACTGCGGTACCAGGACCAGGGCAACCGTCAGGCCGGCGACGAAATCGGCCCGGAAGACCTTGCCGGAATAGGGAAACCAGCGCAGAAAGGGGAGAAACCGTTGAATCGAGGAAGGAATCGACATGTGCTTGCCCGCCGGCCGGCGTCGGACTGCAAATTTTGCGCAATCTTGACGATCGCTTTGCTCTTCCTTGACGTTGGCTTGACGTTGATTTGACGAAGATGATCATCTTAGCAGCGAGAGCCCCTGACTTCGAACAGGTCTATTTGTTCGGTGATCAGAGCCGCATATTCCGCATCGCAACAAGGCCAGCTTTGCGAAGGGAGACAGCGATGAACCTGCAAGAAGCCCATTGGCGCAAGACCATCTTCTGGGGCGTGACTGCCGGCCTGCTCTATGCCGCGCTGTTCTATTACGCCGATCTGGTCCTGCATCTGGCGCACACGACCCCGGACGCCTGCGTGGTCGGCAGCGGGCCGAACGCGGTCTACTTCCACAAGGTCGATGCGGCGGCCTGCGCCGCCAAGGGCGGCGTCGTGGTCAACGGCACCTGGTGGCATGTGCTGATACCGATCGCCATCGCCTTCGCCATCTCCTTCGCCCACGGCGCATTCACCGGCCTGTTCTGGGAAGTCATGGGCCTCAAGCCGGCCAAGAAATAGGTGGGCCATATGGAAACCGTCCAGTTCATCGACCTCAACGCCGCCACCGTCTTCCTGCTGGTGCTGATCGGCTTCATCGCCGGCATGGTCTCCGGCTTCATCGGCTCCGGCGGCGCCTTCGTGCTGACGCCGGCGATGATGTCGCTGGGCGCGCCGGCCATGGTTGCGGTCGCCTCCAACATCTGCCACAAGTTCCCCAAGGCACTGGTCGGCGCCGTCAAGCGCAACAAGTACGGCCAGGTGGACGTCAAGCTCGGCCTCGTCCTCGGCATCATCGCCGAGGCCGGCATGCTCTACGGCAAGCACCTGATGACCTCGATCAAGCATGCCTTCGGCCACGTCGGCACCGACCTTTATGTCTCGGTGACTTTCATCGTCGTGCTGGCCATCGTCGGCGGCTTCGTGCTGCGCGACTATCGCCGGCTGCGCTGCGCCGACCACGACAAACCGACCGCCGTGCCCGCCTTCGCGCGCTGGGCGCAATCGATCGAGATTCCCGGCACCATGATGCATTTCAAGGCCATGAACGCGCGGGTATCTGTGCTGTTCATCATCCCCATCGGCTTCGCCACCGGCATGCTGGCCGCGACCATCGCCGTCGGCGGCTTCATCGGCGTGCCGGCGATGATCTACGTCCTCGGCGTGCCGGCGATCATGGCCTCGGCCACCGAACTGGTGATCGCCTTTGTCATGGGATTGGGCGGCACGGTCTTCTACGGCTTCGAAGGCGTCGTCGATATCCGCCTGGCCATGCTGATCCTGCTCGGTTCCCTGTTCGGCATCCAGCTCGGCGCCATCGGCACCACTTACGTCAAGGACTACCAGATCAAGCTGGTCATGGCGGTGATCATGCTCACGGTCCTGTTCTCGCGCTTCTTCTACATTCCCGGCTACCTCTCCGATCTCGGCGTCATCGCGCCCATCGAAGGCGGCCACGTGGCGACGCTGAAGACGCTGGGCGATTCCGTGCTCGCGGTGGCGCTGATCCTCGGCGCGGTGACCGTGCTCACCGCGCTCACCAAAGGCATCGCCGAGCATCGCAAGCTCGAGCAGTCGCGCGAACTGGCTGCGGATCTTGCCGCCCTCGCGCCGGGCCGGGAGCGGTTGGCACCAAGCGGCTTGCTGCAACGTATCGAAGTCGCCACCGATGGCTCCGAATATAGTGCCGGGGCCGTGCGCACGGCGATCGACCTGGCGCGCCTTTCCAGCGCCCGACTCTTCGTCACCGGCATTGCGGTTTACAACCCGGAGTATGCCTCGACGGTTCCAGGACTCGAGCAGGCGGCGCTGGCAAAGGCCAGGAGCGACGTCGCTACGGCGGTCGCCGCCGCGGCCGACGTCGATCACGAAGTTGTCATCGCGGAAGCCGAGGATCCGTACCGCGGCATCGTCGATGCAGCCACGGAATACGGCGCGGACCTCATCGTCATGGGACGCCGCGGCCGACGCGGCTTGGCGCGCGACATGGTCGGCGACGCAACTGCGCGCGTGATTGGCAATGCACCGTGCAACGTGCTGGTGGCGCCGCGGGGAACCAGCCTCGGCGAAGGCGGGATCCTGGTGGCAACCGATGGGTCCTCTTACGGTAATGCCGCAGTTGCCGCCGCCGGTCGACTGGCGAAGAGCCTGCAGCGTCCCCTGACGGCGGTGTCGGCGATCCTGTCCAGCCATAACGACGCTCGCCGCCAGGAAGCAGTGGACGCCATCAAGCAAGTCAAGTCTGAATGGGGCGGTGACGGCATCGCGGTCACCGGCATTGTCGCTGAAGGCCGCCCGGAGCAGGTGATTGTGGAGCAGGCAAACCGTGTCGGCGCGGCCTTGATCGTACTAGGCACACACGGCCGCACCGGGCTGGATCGCCTGCTGATGGGCAGCGTCACCGAGCGCGTAATCGGCTTCGCGAACTGCCCGGTGCTGGCGGTCAAAGCAACTTGAGGCGTCTGGCTCGAGCCGGACCGCCATTTGGCGAATCCGCCTGTAACTGCTAACGGACATCCTGATAGGCGAGGATGATCTTCTCTACGAGTTCGTCCAGTTCTATCGGCTTCAGGCAGTAGTCGCTGGCTCCGTGTTCGAGGCCCCAGACACTGGCTTGCAGTGAAGCGTGTCCGGTGAGCATCACCACCGGCAGGTGGCGCTGCATCGCCTTGATGCGCGCCAGGCATTCCATGCCATCGACATCCGGCAGCATCACGTCCAGCACTACCACGTGGGGCCAGCCGGACTGCACCTCGGGCATTGCCTCACCCCAGCGCGTCGCGGTTCTGACATCGAATGCGCGCCGCCGCAAGCGGAGCGAGGTGGTCTCGAGGAACTCCTCCTCGTCGTCAACCAGCAGGATGTTCTTGGGCTGCTTCATTCTCGGCTCCGGAATTCGCCGCCGCTGCGCCACGAATCGCAGCGATGTCGGCTCGCATTTTCTCCAGATAACGGTCGATGCGTGCCTCGTCGTGCATCACCATATCCATCTGGCGGGTGTGAATCAGCAGATAACCGAGGACCAGCAGACGCTCCTTCAGGTAGGGTATCGGGCGCTTCTCGATGCGCGCACTCAGCGAGTCGCCCTTGACGCTGACGCGAAAGTCGATCGATCGGAGTGTGTCGGCCAACAAGTGCACGCGCCGCCGGCGCCTGGATTCGTCCGCCGCCCCTCCCTGGAAGGTGAAGTTGACATAGGACTCGCTGAGCAACTCGGAGAAACTCGCCTCGGCCAGGGCGAAATGGTAACCGAGCCGGACACTGAGGTTGCAGTAGTTGCGCGAAATCAGGAAGTAGTTGCGGCCCGACAAACTGGAACGGACCGCCGGATCGAGCTGCGGATTCATGGCCGACTGGGCGATGATGGCGCCGAAGCCGCGCAGGCTCACGGGAGGCGGGCCGTCCCAGTGGACTGCGTTGATTCCCTGCCAGATGGCCAGCATCGGTTCCGACACGATATCCTCGATGCGTATGAACGGGTCGGACAGGTCGGCACCTTCGCGGAAGCCGTCATCGACATTCACCACCCACCACTGCGAGGGCAAGCCGACGACGTAGAGCTGCTTGGCCGACTTGTCCTTGGCGCCCAGCCGGCGGCCCAGTCTGAGCATTTCGGCCAGGGCCTTTTCGTGGCAGAAGCGCGTGATGTCGTGCAGCGTTCGACACGCGGCCGGCTTGAAGCGCGGCGAGTCGGGCTCGGTCAGATGGAGCGGCGTGATGTGGCCCAGCGCCTCCTTCAGCAGCGAGTGCACCGGACTGCCTTCCATCAGGTTCGGCCGGCGCGTCGCCTGCTCCAGCAGCGCCTCCACACACCCCTGATACACGCGCCGGCCCGTTGCATCGACGGTCACGACCTGCCCGTCCTCCAGGCGCGACAGCGCGCCAGGCAGGTCGAACAGCGCCGGCACGCCGAACTCGCGTGCCACGGTGGCAAGGTGCGTGGCGATCTGGCCGGACTCAGCCACGACCGCTGCCGCCCGATTCATCAGCACAGCCCATTCCGGGTAGGGCGTCTCGACCACCAGAACGGCATCCCGCGGAAAGTGCAGGGCCTGCTCCTGCGTCTTGACCCTGCGCACTGCTCCAGATGCCACGCCACGGCTTGCAGTGGCGCCTCCCGCGAGGATGGGCGCTGCCTCGAACGAGGCCGAGTCTGGAGCAGCTCCCGCGTTCGTCGGTGTCAGCGTGCCACTCGGCCGGGCCTGAAGGATGACCAGCCGTCCGTCCCGGTCGACCGCCCATTCGATGTCCTGGGGCGTGCCGAAGTGCTGCTCGATGCGAAGCGACAACTGCGCGAGTTCGCGTGCATGCACGTCGGAAAGACACGCGTTGGCGGATTCCCCGGTCGCCAGGTGCACCGCGACAATGGCATGTGGCGATTCGCGTCCGATCCGCAACAGGTCGTATGCCGACGTGCCATCCACGATATGGTTGCCCAGTCCGGGCGCAGCGTGGACGACGAGCCACGGGCTGCGCGGATCGTCGGGCGGGCGCGAATAGCAAACGCCGCTGACCACGGCGTCGACCATGACGAGGCACCCGACGCACATCAGCACGTCCTGGTGGCGGTAGCCGCGCTGCTCGCGGTAGACGATCGCCTGGCTGCGATACTTGCCGGCCACGATGTCCTTGTACGTCTCTGGAATGGCGGCCAGCGGTACATTCAGCCGGGTCCGGTACTGGCCGGCGAAGGAACTCTGCCGGCTGTCCTCGCCCCAGGCGCTGGATCGCAGCGACACCGTCGCCTCGTCGCCGGCGTCGTGCGCGAGTCGATCGGCGTGCTCGCGGATCAGGTGATCCAGATCGTCGGGCAGGTGCGCTCCCCGAATCAGGTCCTGGATGTCGTCGCTGACGCGATCGAGCGCCTGCAGGTCTTCGACGTCGAGCGTCTGCAAACGGCGGTTGATCTCGTCGGTGATGCGGCTCGCCTCCATGAAATGGCGGCCCGCCAGGACCGTCACGGCGAATCCCTCCGGCACGCGGATGCCAAGGCGGTTGCGCAACTCGCCGAGGTTCGCCATCTTCGCGCCGACCTGGTCCACGGCGCCGCTGTCGATCTCTTCCATCGTCAGGACGAAGGCACTGCCCGCCACCACCGGCTGGCGCGAGAGGATCGCCTCGACGCGGTCGGCGATGATCTTGAAGCGGTCTTCAAGTTCCTTGTAGCGGCCATCCGACAAGGCGATCAGGCTGCGCACCATCTTGAAGACATTCACGGTCAGGGCCGTGATGTCGCCACCCACGAAGGCCATGCCGAACGGCTTGCCCGAGTGCAGCATTTCCTCGGCAGTCGACATCAGTTCGAGTGCGTTGTTGTTGGCTGTCAGAAGCGCGCGGAAGTTGCGATAGTGGTCCTGGAAGGCCGAGCGCACTTCCTCGGGACCGGACTTCGGCGACCGCCTGAAGAACCGGGCAAGTTGTTCGAGCACGAAAGACATTGCGGACGGCCGCGACCGCGGCGCTTCAGTGTTTGAGCCGGATGCCCCAGCCCTCGAACAGGAACAGGATGGCATAGCCGTACCAGATCGTGTAGACCACGTATCCGACAAGTGCGCCCATGGCGACCCAGAACATGCGGCTCATGGGTACGGCCTCGATGCCGTAGTAGTTGTAGGCCGGCTCGATCGCCTTGGTCTGCACCTCGCGCAGCATCCGCGCCTCGCCGAACCTGCCCTGGCGAGTAAGGTCCTTGGCCATGGCCGAGAACGTCTGGTGCCAGTCGACAAGAACGCGCCTTCCGTCAAAGCCATACTTCCCCGCCACGGCATCACCGTCGTTCCTGAACATCAGGTCGGCATCGGCCAGTACCGCGTCGAGCAATTGGCCCAAGTCGCCAGTGACGGCCAGGTTCTGGGCATTTGCGGTCACCGTGCCCCCTGCCGCCCCCAGCAATTTGGCCACGCGCGCGGCCTGTGCCGTGTCTGCGCTCTTGAAGTTGACGGACATCGTCGTGCTGACCAGCTTGCCGGCCTTCTCCTTTACGGCGGGTATGTAGTAGGCCGAATCCTTCGAAATCGAATTGAACGTGCTGTCGAGGTAGTCGAGGGTGTTGCGTCCACCCGCGAAGAGCGGGCTGAAGATCCCAACCAGGACCAGCAGGAACACCGCAACCAACAGCAGGCCGAGCCCGAACTCCTTCTTGTTCTGGATCATGCTTGTTCCTCCTTGGCCTCGAAATCGGACGCATCGTCCTCACCCTTGAGCGTGCGGATGTTGCTGAAGAATGTCCAGAATACCCAGAGCGCAAAGCTGCTCAGGGTGACGAAGAAGATGACGATGCCGATCGTCTCGATCAGGGAGCCGGCATCCTTGCTCAACGAAATGTACTCGAGGCTCGCCAGTTTCGCCGGCAAGGCGAAGACACGATTGACGAACGCCGACATCACGGCCAGCGCGAAGAAGCCGCGGATGGTCGCGCCTGGCACTACCTTGGTCACGAACGTGCCGACCTGGATGCCGATCAGCGACCCGAGCAGCATGCCCATCGCCAGCGTGTAGAAGATGAAGCCGTAAATCGCGTACTGGGCAATGCCCGCGTAGCCCGCGGTAAACACGATCTGCAGGATGTCGGTACCCACGGTCGTTGCCGAAGACACCCCGAGCACGTAGACGAAGATCGGGAACGTGAGGAATCCGCCGCCGACGCCCATGATCGCGGCGGCCAGACCCACCAGAAAGCCGCTGGCGACCAGGAAGATCGCGGAAATCCGTCGTCCGCCCGGGACCACGCCCTGATCGAAGCGGATCATCGGCGGCAGATTGAACCCCTGGACGCGACGGGCGAGCCCCGTCATGTCGTCCGCAGCCGGCCGGCCGGCCGCGTTCGCGACCTGTTCAGGCGCCGCGGCAGCCTTGCGCGACTTGAAGAAATCGGCCAGGCCGTAGAAGCTGAGGAAGCCGAGGATCAAGACATAGATCGTCGTGATGAAGGCGTCCGACAGCACCGGGTTCATCTCGTACAGGGTCCGATTGAGGTTGCCGCCGGCCGTGGCGCCGGCGATCGATCCGATCAGGAACGTGACGGCGAGCGAAACCGAAATGTTGCCGAGCTTGCGATGGAGCACGCTGCCCATGATCGCCTTGGCAAAGATATGAAAGAGGTCGGTGCCGACGGCCAGAATGCCCTTGACGCCGGCGCTCATCAATGCAGGCGCGATGATGAATCCGCCGCCGGCGCCGATGCACCCAGTGATCAGGCCGGCGACAACACCGACCGCAATCGAGGCGGCGAAGATCGTCGTCGTGTAATAGGCCGGACCGTAAGCCTGTTTGCCGCCCAGGACATGGGGCAGCGCCGCGCCAACCTCATCGGCGCATGCGATGCCAATAGCAACTACTGGCAGCAGGAACAGGCCCAGTAGAGCGATGCGTTTCCGGTCGCGCACGATTCGCTGCGATGTCTCGACGTCCCAGCGCGCGTACTGCCGGGCGCCGGACATCATCAATTCGTATAGTTGCCTTGCCCAAGTCATGTCGATCTCCTACATGCAAACAGCTTCCGCAAACCGATTCGCCCGTGCCTGCATGGCAGGCAACTCGAGAGAGAAGACGGCACCGCCGCCATCGCGGTTCTCGGCGATCAACTCGCCGCCGAGCCGCGCCATGATGTCGTGCGAAACATAGAGGCCCAGTCCCGTGCCCTTGCCCTTGGGCTTCGTCGTGAAGAAAGGATCGTACAAGTGCTCCAGGACCTCGATACTGAGCCCCGGGCCGGTGTCCGCAAAGTCGACGACGACCCGCTCTTCCTTCACGCGGCTCGTAATTGTGATCGTGCCGTCCTGGCCGATCGCGTCCATGGCGTTGTGCAGCACATTGAGGACGACCTGTTGCAGCTGCGCCGGATCGAGAGAGACCGCGGGCAGGCCATCCTGGTAGTGGCGCTCGATCGTGATCCGGTGCCGGCGCGCTTCGTGCTCGAACAACGCCGCGGTTTCTTCGACCGCCTGATTGACGTCCGTATCCACCGACCGGCCGTCCGAACCGCGCGAAAAGCCGAGCAGTCGGCGCGTGATAGTGCTGGCGCGGGCGATCTGCGTGCGAACCTTGCCCAGCGCCTCGCGGTACTCGCCAAGGTGCACCACGGCGTCCGGCCTTTCGTCCTCCATGAGGTCGTCCATCAGGCCCGTCTGGCCCGAGATGAGCTGCAGCGGGTTGTTGATCTCGTGCGCCACGCTGGCAGCCAGCCGTCCGATCAGCGCCAGTTTCTCGACGTCGCCGACCTGGTTGGCGAGGAGGTTGCGTTCGTGCTCGGCGCGGGCAAGGCGCCCGATCATCGAATGCGTCAGCCCCACGGCCACGAGGATGATGGCCGCCGCCGCCACTGCCACCAGCACGGTGTCGCGGTGCCGTGCCTCTTCATATGGTGCCAACGAGGACTCCACGTTCGTTTCGAGCACCAGCAGCCACTGGCGGTTGTTCAGATACACGGCGCTGTGGATGGTGTCGCCCCGGCGGGCAGCGTTGCCGCCTTCGTCGGCCAGTGCGGAGAATCGCTCAAGTTCCTCCGGCGTCACACGACCACGCCCGATCCGGCTGCCGGTCTGCATTTCGCCGCGGCGGTTGACGATGAACGCATCTCCATCCGGTCCCACGTCCGCAGTCTGCAGCAGCCCATTGAAGAAGGCGAGGTCGATGGTCGCACGCAGTATCCCTGCCCGTGCCGGATCGGCGACCGCGACGACAAGGTGCGGTACCTTGCGATAGCCGCTGAACACGTCGCTGACGTAGCGGCCGCTCCTCATGACTTCGACGAACCACGGGGCGCCCGCATAGTTGCGGCCCGCAAGTTCCCGCGCGAATGGCCCCTGATACGCAAGGTGATTGCCCTTCGCGTCGATGACCCCCAGATCTGTAATCGCCCCGTTGCGGTCGAGCGCGCCAAGAAGCGTCGCCAGACGGGTCCCCTGCGCCAGCTCCCGCGCGCCGTGGAGCGCTACCAGACTCGCCAGCTGATCCTCCTGGGTTCCAAGAAACCGGTCGATGATCTCCTTGCGATCATGCGCGAGCGTCGACAATTCCCGGGCCGCTCGCTCCATCCACGATTCCTCGTAGACGCGCGATGTCTTGAAGTCGAGAAGCAGCAGAGGAACGATGGACACCACGACGAACGCGAGCGCGAAAAGATATTTCTGTCGCGCGTAATACGCATCACGCAACGCCAGGTTTCCGCCCGCTGCCGGCGTCGGCCCGTTGTCACCAGACAAGATCGTGTTTCCGGATGCCATGTCGCAACAACAACAGCCTAGGCGGCCTGATTCCATGTGCATTGACGGCGATCAACACTCCCCCCTTTCCAGTGCGAACCAAGCGCACGTTGGGTGGCGAACCGGAGGACCACGAGGACGGCGTCGAACAGCAACAGTACCAGGACTTCCGTCGCGATCACGATCAACCCGACGCGACGCGCCGTCGGACTGAACTTCCGCCAGAAACTGTCGAGCAGCCAGCGCATCGCCTTCGAGCCGCGCTGGCAGGTCGCGCGAGGTCCAGCGCGCGAGGCCGCGGGCGAAGCGCTCCCCGCCGAGACGCCGCAGACGCTGATGCCCGCGCCCATCACGCCCGCAACACCGGAGTCGATCTTGGCGCGCCTACGCCAGATGGAGATCAACAGTTGCGTGCCCATGTTCGAATGTTGCGTGCGCCTTGCCTTCGGTGACTTCCTTCAGAAGCCTTTCAGCCTCCTTGTAGTGGGCCTGCCACTTGTACATCGAGGCATCCCACTGCAGGGCGCTCCAGCCAGGGGCCGCACAGAGGATGAGTCCCGGCAGCATCGTCGGAAGGTTCTTGAGACTGAAGTCGACACCGATTCCACCGCTGCCCACTTGTCCGCCCCCCGTCAGAAGAACAGCGATTTCACGAAATTCGGGCCGATGACACCGGCCAGCACCAGTGCCACCGTGCCCGCGGCAACTGCGAGAACGAAATAGTCCTCCTTGCGTTCGGCTGAAAACGTTGCCTTCGACCGGGCTTCATATGCTTCGTGTTCGCCTTGCGTCGTCATGCTGTTCCCCCCTTCTGATACTGCACGTTGAAATGCAGCCATTTGCATACGTGCAGCCGCGAGCATCCTGGTTCTGGGATAATCGCGGCATGGGCTACCGGCTCTCGAAGATCACGACACGCACCGGCGATGCCGGCACGACAGGCCTCGGCGATGGATCGCGGCTGGCCAAGGACGCACCGCGCATTGCGGCGCTGGGCGATATCGACGAGTTGAACTCGATGCTCGGCGTGCTGCTGGCTGAAGACATGCCGGCGGCAGCACGGGAAGTCCTGACTGCTGTCCAGAACGATCTGCTGGATCTGGGCGGCGAACTCGCGGTACCCGGCCAGACGTTTCTCAAAGACACCCAGACAGCGCGCGTCGAACGGGCCGTCGAGCGCTTCAACGACGAGCTCGAACCACTGCGCGAATTCATACTGCCCGGCGGCACCCGCACCGCCGCGCTGGCGCACCTCGCGCGCACTGTTTGCCGGCGTGCCGAACGCTCGCTCGTGGCGCTCGGTTCGACGGAAACGGTTTCAGAAGTGGCGCGCATGTATCTCAACCGCCTTTCCGACCTCTTGTTCGTGATCGGCCGCTGGCTCAACAAGGCCGCCGGCGGCAGCGACGTTCTCTGGCAGAAAAACAGGAACGCCTGAAAGTCAGCCCTCATGACGCGCCAAGCACCTGCCACGGACGGTCGGCGAGTTGGCGCGCGCAGGCCGGACACAGCTCCCGGCCTAGGTGTGCCGCCTGGTGGTCGGGCAGGCGCTGGCGCACGAAGCGCCGGTGCGCGGCCGTCTGCATCGGTGCGCCGCAGTCGCTGCACTTCATCAGCGGCTGCTCGCGCACGACGGTGCCGGTGATCACCGTACGGCGCACGCCGTCCGTGTCCTCGATGCGGATGGCGCCAGTCGGGCACACCTGTGCACAGGCGCCGCAACCGATGCAGCGTTCCGCCGGCCGCGTGAAGTCGAAATAGGCAAGACGTCCGGCCGGTGTCTCGGCCATGCGCAACGCCTCGACACCCATCTCGCTGCATGCGAGCTGGCACAAGCCGCAGCCAATGCACAGGTCGCAGCGCAGGCAGCGGCTCGCTTCCCCCATGGCCATGGCGTCGGTGAGTCCCTGTTCGATCTTCGTGTAGCCGCCCACGCGGTCGGCGACTTCGAGTTCGGGCATCTCGGCGCGGTGCAGGCCGGTGCGGCTCCGCGCGCTGACTTCGAGCGGTACGACCTCGTCGCGCCGCACCGGCTTGCCGACCGCCGGATCCGGGGCCCGTCCGGCAAGCCAGGCGTCGATCGAGGCCGCTGCAATCTTGCCGGAACGGATCGCCTCCACCGCCGTGCGCGGGCCGTGGGCGACGTCGCCACCGGCGAAGACGCCTGCGACATTGGTCATGAGCGTACGCGGATCGGTGACGATGAAGCCGCGCGTGACGTTGAGGCCGGCGCCGTCGATGCTCGAGAGGTCCGTGCCCTGACCGATGGCGAGCAGCACGTGGTCGCCTTCGACCTTCATGCGCCGCTCGCTGTCGAACTGCGGGTTGAAACGGCGCTGCTCGTCGAATACGTGCTCGCAGTACTGGAAGACGACCTCGCCTTCCTCGCTGATCGATACCGGCCCCCAGCCCGGATGCAGCACCACGCCTTCCGCCACCGCCGTCTCGATCTCGTGGGGGCTCGCGGGCATCTCGCGGCGCTTCTCGAGGCAGACCATGTCGACACGCTTGGCGCCCTGGCGCAGCGCCGTGAGCGCCACGTCGATGGCCACGTTGCCGCCGCCGATCACGACCACGCTCGGACCCACGCGCACGTCTTCGCCGCTGCGCACGGTGCGCAGGAAGTCGATGCCGCCCATCACGCAGGGCTGGTGCACGCCCTCGACCGGAATGAAGCGCGACATCTGCGTGCCCAGCGCGAGGAACACCGCATCGAAGCCCTGGGCGCGGAATTCGGTCAGGCTCGCCACCTTTTCGTTGGTGCGGATCGGCACGCCTAGCGCCTTGATCTGTTCCAACTCGCGGTCGAGCAGCGCCGGCGGCAGGCGGTAGGCCGGAATGCCGTAGCGGAGCATGCCGCCCGCTTCGGCCTGCGCCTCGAAGATCTCCGGCTCGTGGCCGAGCACGCGCAGGTAGTACGCCGCCGCCAGGCCCGCCGGCCCCGAGCCGACGATGCCGATGCGCTTGCCGGTCGGCGCGGCCGCTTCGGGCAGCGGATAACCGCCGCCGGCCAGGCAGTGTTCCGCGGCCACGGCCTTCATCGGCCGGATGAACACGGCGCCATCCTTGCCGCCGCGCACGCAGGCCGACTCGCAGGGGGCGGGACACACGAGGCCGCACGTGAGTGGCAGCGGGTTGTCGCGCGTGATCACCGCCAGCGAAGCGCGATGGTCGCCGTGGCCGATATGCGCCATGAAGCTTGGAATGTCGATGTTGGCGGGACAGGTGCTCTGGCAGGGCGCGGGCCGACGTGTCAGGCAACTGCCGTCCGGGCAGCGGCTGCGATTGGCGTGCTCCTGCCACTGTTCGCGATAGTGCCGCAGCGCGCTGCCGAGCGGCCAGGCCGCGGCCAGGCCCTGCGTGGCGAGCTCCTGCGCCAGTCCTTCGAGTTCGCGCACGTGCGCCGGATTGCCGCGGCCGACGCAGATTTCCGTCACCAGGCGCGCCGCGTGGCCCAGCAACGCGCGTACCGGTGCGGGCGCGTCCTCGGCGAGATTCCAGTGGCGGTGCATGGCGCGCCGGGTCTGTTCGACGACGCACGCGCCTTGCGGCAGCACCATCAGCGTCGACGGGGACGGCGTGATGCCGACCGCGGCGAATTCCTCGGGCGAACAGCGCAGGTCGGCTTCAGACAAGGGCAGGAAGCCGCCCTGGCCGTTGTCGAAGGCAAGGATGGCGTCCTGCCCTTCCACTTCGACGCCGCCGCCCCACTCGTAGATCAGCCGGCGCAGGTGGTCGCTGCGCTCGAGTTCCACCAGGCCGCGCGTGCGCAACCCGCGCCGGAGCGTGAACAACATGCGGCCCGCGATGTCGTGCGTTTCCGGCTCGGCGGCAGCGAAAGCAAGTGCGATGCGGCACCATGTTTCCGGTGCGTGGATCAGCCGATCGCCGTCGGTCGCATGGCCTTCGCCCCAGATGCTTGGCGTACCGCCGCGGCTGACTTTCACGGGCAGCCGCCGGCCCTGCGCGAGACCGCGCGAGCGTATCGCGTCCATGGCGTTGAGCAGCCCGGCTTCGAGGCCGGCCAGCGCTTCCGGCAGGATCAGTACGGCCGATTGCGAACCGCGCAAGCCGGCCGCGATCAGCAATCCTTCCGCGACAAGAACCGGCGCCCGTTCCAGGACCGCCGCCGCGCTCAAGCCCCGGGCGTCGTGCCCTGCGGCGTCGATCACCAGTTCGCTCGGACCGTGGCCGCGCAGGAATTGGCGCCAGAAAGGATAGAGCGGCTCGCCGGCAAAACCGCACTCGACGAGTCCGGCCTCGCGCAGGCGCGCAAGGCGCTGCAGCGGATTCATGCCCAGCGCGCGCGCAAGTCCGGGCAGCACCAGCGAGGTTGGCGCGCCCGAGAGCGCGTCCGGAGCGGCAAGCCAGGCAGGCAGCGGCAGTGGCTGGTCCATGGCTAACCCAGCACGAGTTGACGGGCGTAGCGTTCGCGCCGCGCATCGGCGGCGTCGCCGGCCTCGCCGAAGGACAGGCAGCCGGTAACGCACTTGGTCACACAGGCCGGCTGCAGGCCGGCATCGAGCCGGTCCATGCAGTAGTCGCACTTGACCACGCGACGCGTCGCGGGATCCCACTGCGGCGTCCCCCAGGGACAGGCGGCGATGCAACTCTTGCAGCCCACGCACAGGCTCTGCTGCACGAAGACGATGCCGTCCTTCTCGCGACGTTGCATGGCTCCGGTCGGGCAGGCCTTCATGCACCAGGCGTCCTCGCAGTGGAAGCAGGGCATGAAGACGAAACGCGTGCGCGGCCGGCCGCCGACGTCGACGGGACCCACCGGGATGATCTTGCACGGCGACGGCCCGGGGCCGAGGTCCTTGTTGGTCTTGCAATGGACCTCGCAGGCCTGGCAGCCGATGCAGTTCTCTTCGTCGTGACGCAGCATGTACTTGCTCATTTCTTTCGCACCTGGACGATGGTTTCGGTCATGGCGCTGCCGCCGCCGGCGGGATCGAACTCGTAGAGCTTGCCGTGCTGCAGGCGCTGGTCGGCAACGCCCAGGCCGCAGGCACGCGTCTGCAGCGGCACCGTGCGGCCAAACCCGTGCAGCATGAACACGGCCTCGGGATGCACCCAGGGCGTGACATGCGCCTTCATGTAGGCCGAGTAGCCCGGACTGCTGATCAGCACCTCGTCGCCGTCGCCGATGCCGAGCGCCCTGGCGCGGTCCGGGTGGATCCAGAGCGGATTCTCGCCCACCATGCCGTTGATCACCGGGTTGTTGGTCGTCTGGCCGTGGCTGAGGATCGCCGTGCGCCCAAAGATCAGGTAGAACCTGTCGCCCTCGACCTTCGGCAGGGCCTGGTAGGGCGGCAGGCTCGGCAGCCCGGCCTTGTTCAGCACTTCGCTCTCGATCTCGATCTTGCCCGAGGGCGTCTTGAACTTGATGCCATCTTTGCGATCCCACAAAAGCGGCGCGTCGGCCAGCGGCACGATGCCCTTCTCGCGCATCTGCGCCACGGTGACGCCGGTGCCTTCGAGCTGGTAGTCCCAAAGTTCCTCGATGGTCTCGAAGTCGAGCGCGTCCCCACGGTCGAGCCGGCGCAAAATCTCGCGGAAGATCCACCACGCCGGTCGGCTGTCGAAGCGCGGCGCCACCGCCTGGTCGCGCATTGCGAAGTTGGGCTTCGCGCCGGCGTTCTGCGTCAGGACGTTGGCGCGTTCGAGGTAGGTCGACTCCGGTAATATGACATCGGCGTACCAGGCCGTCTCGGAATAATTGACGTCGATGGCGACGAGCAGCTTCAGCTTGTCGAGCGCCTTCTTCTGCGCCGCCGGATCGGGAACGCCGGTGAGCGGATCGTGGCGATAGGCGAAGTAGGCGCCGATCGGATACGGGTCGCCGGATTCCATGGCCGCAAACATCTGGTGCACGATGCCCGAAGCCGGGTCCCACGAGGGATGCTTCCAGCCGGCGCCGTCGGCACGCTTTTCCGTCACTTTCGGCACGCGGTCGGTCAGCTTCTTCAGGCCCTTGCGGCCGACGTCCTCGGGCGACTTGGCGAGGATGCAGCCGCCCTTCACTTCGATCGAGCCCATCAGGGCGTTGAGGATCAGCGCCGTGCGGCTCACATGGAATGACTGCTTGTGGCGCGCCACCATCCAGCCGGGGTGGAAGATGACGCGCGGCGCATCGGCCGCGATCTCGCGCACGAAGGCGCGGATCTCGTCGGCCGGGATGCCGGTGTGTTGCTCCTGCCACTCCGGCGTCGTCTCCCGCACCGCTTCGGCCAGCTTGTCCATGCCGCTCACCCAGCGCGCGACGAATTCCCTGTCGTACACGCCCTGCTTCAGCACTTCATGGATGATGCCGAGGTTCAGCGCATAGTCGCTGTTGGGCCGCACGCGCCAGTAGCGCGTCGCCTTGGTGGCCGTGATGCTGGCGCGCGGGTCGATGTAGGTGCAGCGCATGCCGCCCGCCATGGCGGCCATGAACTCCTTGGCCTCCTTCACCTTCAGCGACTCGACCAGGTTGCGGCCGTAGAGGACGAGGTGCTTGGCGTTCTTGATGTCGAACGTGATCGCCGTGCGGCCGACGCCGTAGAGGCTGCGCGCCGCGTTGTGCGCGTTGCGCCCGCACGAGGAATCGTGGTCGACGTAGTTCGGCGAACCCAGTGCGGCAACAAAAGTCTTGGTGAGATCGGTGAACGAGCCGCCCCGATCCGACAATGCAATTCCGCGCCCGCCCATTTCGGCGATGACCTCGCGCAGCTTGTCGGCGACGTAATCGAGCGCTTCGCCCCAGCTGGCGCGGCGCCACTGGCCGCCGCCACGCGGACCGGTGCGGATCAGCGGCGTCTGCGGCCGCTCGTCGTCGTTCTCGAACGGGAGGCCGGCAGCACCGCGCGCGCAGAGACTGGCGCCGATCGCCTTGTCGTTCGGGTTGCCCTGCAACCAGACGACGCGGCCGTCCTCCACCGTGACCTCGAGCGGGCAGCGCGTCGCGCACATGCCGCACATGCTGTACACCGTGCGGCGGCCGGGACTGTCGACCCCGCGCACATTGGGTGCCTTGCCTGAACTCATTTGACCTTATTCCTCTAGAACACGCCGACCAGCGACAGGCCGAGCAGCGTCAGGCCGATGGCGGCGACACGCTTGACCCAGAGCGGATTCAGCTTCTTGGCGATCTTCGGCCCGATCCAGCCGGCCAGCAGCGCGGCCGGGAACATGATCAGGAACAGGTCGAGGTCGAAGTTGCCCAGCGAATAGTGCTTGAGCGTGCTCATCATGGTACTGAAGAAGATGGCCAGCAGCGAACTGCCGACGACGACGTACATCGGCAGGCCGAGCACCACGGCCATCAGCGGCACCATGAACGGGCCGCCACCGAAGCCGAACATCGACGATACGACCGCGATCAGGAAGGCGCCGATGCAACCGACGATGACATTGATCCTGAATTCGTGTCCCCAGAAATTGACAGTCATGTACATTTTTGACTCCCGTGAATGTTGTTCAGGCCCCGGCGGTCGCCGCTTCTTCGGCCCGCTTCTGGAATTCCTTCAGGATCGCCTGCTCCTTCTTGTTCCTGGCGACGTAGCCTGGCGTCGTCTGCCAGAACATCAGGGCCGCGAGGAAGAACAGGATCCAGCCGAAGACGAACTTGAATTCGTCCAGCGTGATGAGGTCGGTCAGCGCTGGTCCGATGAAAGCGCCGGCCAGGGTCGCGAGACCCAGCGCGATGCCGACCTTCCAGCTGATGAACTTGATGCGCGAGTAGTTCGCCACGCCGCTGCCCTGCGAGAACAGCACCGTCGGCGTGACCGTGCCGGCGACGACGTTGTGCGGCAGCGGGAACAGCATCAAGAGCACCGGATTGATGATGAAGCCGCCGCCGGCGCCCATCAGCACGCCGAATGTGGCAAGCGCCAGAGCGACGAGGAAGGGGATGAATATGTTCAGGCTGGTTCCGGCGTTGCTCATGTAGCGCATCGGGAAGGCAATGTTGTTCTCGACGGTCGCAGGCATCGAGCGCAGCTTCTTGTCCGTCGTGGCCACGATCAGGTACTTGCCGGGAGGCGCGCCTTCTGGAATCTTCACCTGTGCAGTAAAGCTGCCATCTTCCTTTTGTTCGACTCCGGCGACCAGTAACTTGTCGACGCTGCGGAACCGGCTTTTCATGATCTGCATCGAACGCTTGCGCGCGTTCTTGTCGTCGAGGGCAGGCAACTCGTCGCCGCGCTGGCCGCTCATGCTGGCGCCCATCGAGGTCTGGTAGCTGGCGATGGCAGTTCGTGATGGCGCCCAGTAGGCGATGTCGCCACCGGTATCCTTGAGAACCGCGGAATACGACCAGCCCTTGCCTTCCGCCTTGGCCTTGTCGAGTTTCTCCTGCTCCGACTTGGGCAGGACGATCCGGTAGAAGGCAGGCAGGTCGTTGGCGATGTAGAGCTTGTTGGGCTTGACGCCAGTTTCCTTGTCGACCTTGTTGTCGAAGAAGGAACCGCGCACCTTGTTCTCGTTCCAGATCTCCAGGTACACCGGCTTGCCGGGTTCGGCGGCGCCAGAGACCGTGATGACGCCGCCATTGTCGAGCTGGGTCTTGTCGATGCTGACCGAGACTGGCACCGCGGGTAGTGGTGCGGCGGTAGCCGCAGTTCCATCCTGTGCTATCGCGGGCACGGCTAATGGTGCGACCAGCGCCAGGGCGGCCAGCGCCGCCAGCAGGGCATTTCTTGGCATGTCGGATCCCCCAATCAGTGAAGAAATACAGCGATAAATTTTTCTTTGCTGCATTGCGACACACGATATAGCGCACCGGCTGCGCTGTGAATTCGCCAAATGCCGTACCGCACTACGCGAAAGTGCGTAGCGGGCATAATTCGCTGCTCGTCCGCCCGGATGTGCACATGAAGCTTCGCCTCACGTTTCTGCCCCTGTTCGTGGTCTGGCTTGCTGCCGGCGCGGCGTTTGCCCAGCCCACCCGCGTCGTGCGCATCGGCGTGCTCGCGTACCGCGGGCCGGACGAGGTCGTCGCCCATTGGGGCCAGTTGCCCGACCG
>DATJQH010000127.1:0-5323 GCA_035505955.1 Rhodocyclaceae bacterium | reverse complement strand
CCGCGCAGTTTGAGAATCCTTGGCATGGGTATGGAAATGGGCCGGAAGGGCGCACAGGGGCGGGTTCGAATTATACTCTGCGACTACCCTTTCACTTTCCCGGTCCATGAGCACAGGCAGCCATCCGCACAGCTACGACGTCAGCACGGCCGATTTCGCCGAGAAGGTTCTCGACGCTTCGCTGCATGCTCCCGTCATCGTCGATTTCTGGGCCGCATGGTGCGCGCCGTGCCGCGTGCTGAAGCCTGTGCTGGAGAAGCTCGCCGGCGAGTACGGCGGTCGCTTCATCCTGGCCAAGGTGAACTCCGACGAGAATCCGGAACTGGCTCAGCGCTACGGCGTGCGCGGCATTCCCGCGGTCAAGGCCTTCGTCGATGGCCAGCTCGCCGACGAGTTCGCCGGTGCCCTGCCCGAGGGCCAGGTGCGCGAATTCATCGACCGCCTCATCCCCTCGCCCGCCGAGCCGCTGCGCCTGCAGGCGCACGCGGCGCACGAGCGTGGCGACATCGCCGGCGCACGCAGTCTGATGGCGCAGGCGATCAACGCCGACCCGCGCAACGACGCCAGCTACCTCGACTACATCGAGCTCAGCCTGGAAGCGGGCGATTTCGACGATGCCCGCGAAGTGCTCGACGCGGTGCGCGAGCGCGCCCGCGACCATGCCCGCGTCGAAGCGCTCGACGCGCGCCTGCATCTCGCCACGGGCAGCGGCAACGCCGATGTCACGGCGCTCAAGGCCAAGGTGGCGGAAAACGCCGATGATCTCGACACCCGCCTGCAGTACGCGAATGCGCTGGCCGTGGGACAGGATTACCGCGCGGCGCTCGAACAGCTGCTCGACATCGTGCGCCGCGACCGCGCGTGGCACGACGAGGCCGGTCGCAAAGGCATGCTGCGCCTCTTCACCCTGCTCGCCGCCCAACCGCAGCACGAAGACCTCGTGCGCGAGTTCCGTGTCGCCCTGTCGCGCACGCTCAACTGACCGCGCCGAATGAAAATCCTCTTCGACCTTTTCCCCGTCATCCTCTTCTTCGCCACCTTCAAGGTCGCCGAAGGCCGCAAGGAGGACACGGCGCAGCTGCTGGACAGCCTGTTCGGCGCGCTCGGGCTGCCGGCCGCCTTCGCGCCGGACCAGGCACCCATCCTGCTCGCCACGGTCGTCGTCATCGTCGCCACCTTCGCCCAGATCGCCTGGGTCTGGTTCCGCCATGGCAAGGTCGACAAGATGCTCTGGGTCAGCCTCGGCCTCATCGTGGTGCTGGGCGGGCTCACGCTCGCGCTGCGCGACGACACGTTCATCAAGTGGAAGCCGACCGTGCTCTATTGGATTTTCGCCTGCGTGCTGGTTGCCTCGGCGACACTGTTCGGCAAGAACCTGATCCGCGCAATGCTGGAGGCGCAGATCGAAGCCCCGGACCACATCTGGGCCCGGCTGAACCTGGCCTGGGCCGGCTTCTTCGTCGTCCTGGGCGGCGCCAACCTGTTCGTCGCCATGTCGTTCCCGACAGACACTTGGGTCAACTTCAAGCTCTTTGGCACCATGGGCCTGATGTTCGCGTTCGTCGTCGGCCAGGGCGTATGGCTGAACCGGAAACTCGACCAGGTCGCCGCCGCCGGCTCGAAAGAGACCGACGGCCAATGACGCGGAGCAGCGCATGAGCACAATGGAACTTATCAGGGAGCAGCTCGCCGTGCTCGACCCCAGCCATGTGGAACTGATGGACGATTCCGCCCGCCACGCCGGCCATGGCGCGCACGGCGGCATCTACCGGCTGGTCGTCGTTTCGCCGCGCTTTAACGGGCTTGCCACAATGGCGCGCCATCGCCTCGTGTATGATGCGCTGCGCGACCTGATGGGCGGCCAGATTCATGCCATCAGCATCACCGCCCGCACCCCCACCGAACACCACAACTGAAACAGAGGACCCGACAATGAACCGCCATATCTCCGCGACCCTCGCCGCCACCGCGCTGATCGCCCTTTCGCCGGCAGCGGCGCTGGCCGCCGACGCCGTCGCCACCGTCAATGGCAAGGCGATCCCGCAATCCCGCGTCGATGCGCTCGTCGCGGCGCAAATCGCCCAGGGCCAGACCGACTCGCCGCAACTGCGCGGTGCCGTCAAGGAAGAACTGGTGCGCCGCGAAGTGCTGGCCCAGGAATCCGAGAAGAAGGGCTTCGACAAGAAGGCCGACGTCCAGGCCCAACTCGCCATGACGCGCCAGAGCGTGCTGATCGGCGCCTACCTGCAGGACTACGTCAAGACGCATCCGGTCAGCGACGAGCAGGTGAAGAAGGAATACGAGTCGATCCGCGCCACGCTGGGTGACAAGGAGTACAAGGCCCGCCACATCCTGGTCGACACCGAGGACGAAGCCAAGGCCGTGATCGAGAAGCTCAAGAAGGGCGACAAGTTCGAGGATCTCGCCAAGCAGTCGAAGGACCCGGGGTCCAAGGACAAGGGCGGCGATCTCGGCTGGGCCAACCAGGCCGCCTACGTGAAGCCGTTCTCCGACGCCATGGTCCATCTGGAGAAAGGCAAGTTCTCCGAAACGCCCGTGAAGAGCGACTTCGGCTGGCACGTGATCCAGCTCGACGACGTGCGCGAACTGAAGGCGCCTGCACTCGAAGACGTCAAGCCGCAACTCACGCAGCGCCTGCAGCAGCAGATGGTCGAAAAGCACGTGATGGAACTGCGCGCCAAGGCCAAGGTACAGTAGGCAACCGCCACCGCGCCGGAACGGGGGCTGCGGCCCCCGTTTTTCGTTGACCCACGCCGAAGCCGATGACGCGTCCGCACGTTTCGCCCTACCTGCTGCTGGTCCTCGCCAACCTGTTCTGGGCCGGCAACTGGATCGTCGGCCGCGGCATCCGCGGCGACGTGCCACCGCTCGCGCTCTCCTTCTGGCGCTGGATCATCGCGCTCGCTTTCATCCTGCCGCTGGCCTGGCGCCATCGGCGGCGCGACTGGCCGCAGCTCGCCGCCAACTGGCGCTGGCTGGCGCTGTTCGGCTTCCTCGGCACCGCCACCTACAACGCGCTCGCCTACGTCGGCCTGCAATACACCACTGCCACCAACGGCCTGCTGCTCAACTCGTTCATCCCCGTCGCGATCGTCGTGCTGGGCTGGATCTTCCTCGGCAAGCGGCTGCGGCCCGTCGAGGCGCTCGGCGTCGTCACGTCGCTTGCCGGCGTGATGACCATCATTGCGCGCGGCGACATCGCCGTCCTCGCCGGCCTGCATCTCAACGTCGGCGACCTCTGGATCCTGATCTCGGTGTTCGCCTGGGCGATCTACACGCTCATGCTGCCGCACCGGCCCAACGTGCATCCCTTCAGCTTCCTCGCCGCCATCGCCATCTTCGGCGTCGTCGAGCTGCTGCCGGTGTACCTGTGGGAAATCGCCGATGGCCGGCACATGCACGTCGCCTGGTCGTCGCTCGGCGCCGCGCTCTACACGGGCATCTTCCCGGCCTTCCTCGGCTTCGTGTTCTGGAACAGGGGCGTGGCCGAGGTCGGCCCCGCGCGCGCCGGGCTCTTCATCCACCTGATGCCGGCCTTCGGCATCCTGCTTTCCATCCTCTTCCTCGGCGAGCAGCCCGAGGCTTATCATGCCGTCGGCATCGTGCTCATCTTCGGCGGCATCTGGCTCAATACACGCAGAAGCGCGCGCAACCGGACATGATCGGAATTTTCCGCGACTGGTGGCGCAAGAAAGCCGTGGAACGCATCCAGGTCGGCGATGAGGCCTGGGGCGCGGCCGAGGCGCGCCTGCCCTTCCTGGGCCACCTCTCCGCCGACGAGCGCCAACGCCTGCGCGACATGGCGCGCGAATTCCTCGCCGACAAGGAATGGAGCGGCGCGCGCGGCCTCGCGCTGACCGCCGAAATGCAGCTTTCCATCACGCTGCAGGCCTGCCTGCTCGTGCTCAACCTCGGGCTCGAACACTATCGCGGCTGGGTCGGCATCGTCGTCTATCCCGGCGACTTCGTCATCCCGCGCCAGGTGATGGACGAAGACGGCATCGTGCATGAATACGACGACGAGGTCATGGGCGAAGCCTGGGAAGGCGGGCCGGTGCTCGTCTCCTGGTTCGACCGCCCCGAAGACGCGGATGGAGTGAACGTGGTCATCCACGAGTTCGCGCACAAGCTCGACATGGAAAACGGCGCCGTCGACGGCGTGCCGCGCCTTCCCGCCGGCATGTCGCGCGAAGAATGGCGCCATGCCTTCGAGCCCGCCTTTGACGACTTCTGCGCCCGCGTCGACAGCGGCGAAGACACCTTCCTCGATCCCTACGGCGCCGAGCATCCCGCCGAATTCTTCGCCGTCATGTCCGAAGCCTTCTTCGAGACGCCGGACGTCCTGCGCGACGAATACCCGGCGGTGTACGAACAGCTCAAGCGCTTCTACCGCCAGGATCCGCTGCAGCGCGCGGGCTGATTTCCGCGCGGGCGGGGAACCACTCCATGGCGCCACACGAGGGAACAAGCAAAACAAGCGGAGACAGACTGAGCTAGCCCGCCGGCAAGTCTTCGTGAATGCAGAGGTAGTTGCCTTCGGTATCCTTGAACCAGGCCGCTTTCTCGGCGCCGAGTACGCATACGTGGTTCACGGTCTTCAGGCCAGGAAAGTCGTAGTCCTCGAACACCACGCCAGCCTGCTTCAGTTGGGCTACGGTCGCCGCAACGTCGGCCACCCGAAAGCTGATCGCCGTGTGATCGGCCTTCGTTCCCTCGGGCTTGGGAAACAGCGCCAGCGTGCTCCCGGCTACAACGTAGACAAACTTGCCGTCCGGCTTGAACCCGCCCGGCCTGAGTCCCAAGCGGCCCTCGTAGAACTGCCGGGCGCGATCCATGTCCTTCACTGGCAACATCGTGGTTACGGCGGCATCGGACAACATGGCTAGGTCCTTTCGCTCAATCCCGCGTCGTCGCTGCACCCTGGTGCCCACCAGAGCGGCCGGCCGGCATTCCAGCTTAGGCGTGCCGGGCGCCTGTTGCCAGTGTGGGCAATCACCGCCCACCTCACACCGCAAAAAAATAGTAGGAGACGATAGGGGACAGACCACGCTTTCATCCCTGCATGTCGTCTTGCTTGGCGTACCACCACGCCTGACTTTCCTGAACCATCCCCCGCGCTCTCAACTCGCGGTAGCATCCGCGCATGAACGCTCCCGATACCCGCCCGCCGCTGCCGCAACCACTGGCTGCGGCATTGGCCGAACGCTTCGGCCAGCGCTTTTCCGTTGCCGCCGCGGTGCGCGAGCACCACGGCAAGGATGAATCCTCGTTCGCGCCGCAGCCGCCGGACGGCGTGGTGTTC
>DATJQH010000126.1:0-15398 GCA_035505955.1 Rhodocyclaceae bacterium | reverse complement strand
GCGGCCATCCAAAGCCGATGCGACGGCTGGCCATAGGCGAGGCTCGCAATCTCGCCCGCAAGCGCCGCGAGGCCCGGCACCGCCACACACGGCACCGGTGCGGAGATCCCGGTACCCGCTTCGTGCAACACCGCGACGGCGCCGCGCGCCACGGCATCGGCGACGAACGCCCGGCCATCGGCGCGCTTGCCGGGCAGAGCGACGAAGGTGTCGCCGGGCCCGACGGTACGCGAATCCGCGCTCATGCCGCCGGCCTTGACGCCGCGCGCTGCCAGCGCCGACAGGACGGCGGACGGCGTCACACGCCCTCCTTCACGGCTTCCGCCATGATGAGCGGCTTCAGCGGCACGTCCTGTGGTACGCCGAGCGTGCGCAGGCTGCCCGCCATGACATCGGCAAACACCGGCGCAGCAACGTCGCCGCCGTAATACTTGCCGGCCGAAGGCTCATCGATCATCACCGCGACGATGAGGCGCGGGTCGGATGCCGGCGCGAAGCCGATGAACGAGGCGACGTATTTCTCGGCATAGACGCCGCCGTCGAGCTTGTGCGCGGTACCGGTCTTGCCCGCAACGCGATAGCCGGGAATCTGCGCCCGGGGTGCCGTGCCGCCCGGTTGCACGGCCATTTCCAGCATGCTGCGCACCTCGTGCGCGGTTTCGCTAGAGAAGACCTGTGTTGCCGCCGTGACGGGTGCGTCGACCTTGGTCAGCGACAGCGGAATCAGTTCGCCGTCGCGCGCAAACGCCATGTAGGCGTGCGCCATCTGCATCAGCGTCACCGAAATGCCGTGGCCGTAGGACATCGTGGCCTGCTCGATCGGCCGCCAGTTCTTCGCCGGCCGCAGGCGCCCGCCGACCTCGCCGGGGAAGCCAAGATTGAGCGGCGCGCCGAAGCCGAGGCTGCTGAACACCCGCCACAGTTCCTCCGGCTGGAACTTGAGCGCCACTTTGGCCGCACCGACGTTCGACGATTTCTGGATCACTTCGGCCAGCGTCAGCACGCCGTGCACATGCGCGTCGTGGATGGTCGCATTGCCGATGGTGAGGCGGCCCGGTGACGTATCGATCGGCGTATCGAAGTGGAACTTGCCGCTCTCGAGCGCATACGCCGCGGTGAACGGCTTGAACGTCGATCCGGGCTCGAAGGTGTCGGTGAACGCGCGGTTGCGCAGCTGCGCGCCGACGAGGCGCACACGGTTGTTCGGGTTGTAGGTGGGCGCATTCGCGAGCGCCAGCACCTCGCCGGTCTTGGCGTCGAGCACCACGACGCCGCCGGCCTTGGCCTTGTTGTCGGTCATCGCCTTCTTCAGCTGGCTGTAGGCGAGATACTGGATCTTGGCATCGAGCGCCAGCGTGACGTCCTTGCCTTCCTGCGGGGCCTTGATCGACTCGACGTCCTCGACGATGTGGCCGCGCCGGTCCTTGATCACGCGCCGGCTGCCGTCCTTGCCGGCGAGCATGTCGTTCATGGCCAGTTCCACGCCTTCCTGGCCTGCGTCCTCGACGCCCGTGAAGCCAAGCACGTGCGCCATCACTTCGCCGGACGGATAGTAGCGGCGGTATTCGTTCTGGTCGTGAATCCCCGGCAGGCGCAGCGCCGCGATCCTGTCGGCGACATCGGGCGGAATCTGGCGTTTGATGAAGACGAAGTCCTTGTCCGAGGCGAGTTTGCGGTTGAGCTCGCGCACGTCCATTTCCAGCAGGGCCGCCAGCTGGCGCGCCTGCGCCGGCGCGAGCTGCGCGTCGTCCGGAATCGCCCAGATCGCCTTCACCGGCGTCGACACGGCCAGCACGTCGCCGTGGCGGTCCATGATGCGGCCGCGCGTGGCGGAAATCTCGATCACGCGCTCGTAGCGCGATTCGCCCTTTTTCTGCAGGAAGCCGTTGTCGAAGCCCTGCAGGTAGAGCGAGCGGCCGGCGAGCACGACGAAACCCGACAGCAGCGCCAGCACGACGAGGCGCGAGCGGCCCGGCGACAGGCGCCGGTTGAGGATCGGGCTCTTGGCGAACTTCACTTGACGGCCTCCAGCGAGATCACCTGCGCCGGTGCCGGCGGGCGCATGCCCAGCTTGTCGCGCGCGATCTGTTCGATGCGCGCATGGCCGGCCCAGGTGCTCTGTTCGAGCTGCAACTGCCCCCATTCGACGTCCAGCTCGCGCATCCGGTTCTGCTCGCGCTCGAATTCCGTGAAGAGCTTCCTGGCGCGATGGTTGGACGACACCGTCCCGAGCGCGCAGGCCGCCGCGATCAGGAGCAGGATGAGATTAGTGCGCAGCACGGCGTTCGGCCACGCGCATGACCGCGCTCCTGGCGCGCGGGTTGGCCGCCACCTCCGCGTCGGAGGCGTAGACCGGCTTGCCGATCAGGCGCAGCTTCGGCTCGGGCAGGTCCGCGGCGCGCACCGGCAGTTTGCTCGGCAGCTTGGGCGGGCTGCTTTCATCGCGCAGGAAGCGCTTGACGATTCGATCCTCCAGGGAATGGAAACTGATCACGACGATCCTTCCGCCCGTTGCCAGTCGTGCCGCCGCCTGCGGCAGGACTAGCGACAGCTCCTCAAGCTCCCGATTGACGTGAATCCGTAGAGCCTGAAAGCTGCGCGTCGCCGGGTGCTGGCCCGGTTCCCGCGTGCGGACGGCCTTCTCCACGAGCGCGGCAAGCTGTCCTGTGCTTGCAATACCGAGTTGGCCCCGAGCAGCAACAATCGCCTTTGCAATCGCATGAGCAAACCGTTCTTCGCCATAGTCCCTGATCACCTTTTCGATTTCGCGTTGCTCGGCCCGGGCCAGGAACTCGGCCGCGGTCTCTCCCTCACTCGTGTCCATGCGCATGTCCAGCGGCGCATCGAAACGAAAACTCATTCCCCGCTCGGGCGTATCCAACTGCGGCGAGGACACGCCCAGGTCCAGCAGGACGCCATCGACCGGCCCGACGTCCAGCGCATCCAGCGCGTCGTCCAGGCGGCTGAACGCGCTGTGCGCCAGCATGAAGCGCGGGTCGTGGATTTCACGCCCCGCCAGCACCGCCGCCGGATCGCGATCCAGCGCGATCAGCCTGCCCGCATCCGCCAGCCGCGCCAGGATCTCCCGGCTGTGGCCGCCCCGGCCGAACGTGGCATCGACATAGATCCCTTCCGGCCTGATGACCAGCGCGTCGACCGCCTCCTTCAGCAATACGCTGACGTGTGAGCCAGCGCTCACAGCGCCAGGTTTTCCATGCCCGGCGGCAACAGCTTGTCGCCCAGCGCAAAGATCTCTTCCTGCTGCTGTTTCCAGCCGGCGTCGGACCAGACCTCGAAATGGCTGCCCTGGCCGACCAGCCAGATGTCCTTCTCGAGTCCGGCGTACTGGCGCAGCTCGGGCGGCACCAGCAGGCGGCCGGCGGCATCGATTTCCAGGTCCACCGCGAAACCGACCAGCAGCCGCCGCAGCTTGGCGGACTGGGCCTCCAGGCTCGGCGCCGCGAGCACGCGGGCGCGGATCGGCTCCCAGTCGGGAGCCGGGTACAGGAGCAGGCAGCGATGCGGATGGGCGGTGAGGACGAGCCGGCCTTCGCCGGCCATGACGAGGCCGTCGCGATGCCGCGCGGGGACGGCCATGCGCCCCTTGGCATCCAGACTCAGCGATGTCGCCCCTTGAAACATCCCACCCCCTCCACGGAGAACGAAGAGTCACCGGGACTCTCCACTTTCTCCCACTTCCACCCACTCTAGGGAAGAAGCGGCGGCCGGTCAAGAGGGAAAGCGCTATTTCTGCTGTCGGGACAAGGACTTACGACGAATTCTGCGAGGAAATTCTAAAATTTTTAGCCAATGAAATCAATGGAGATAGAACTCAGACTGAAAGTAAAACCTGAGGATCGGGCAGATGGAAGTCCGCCGATAAGCCGGGTTCTGTCGTGGGCAACCATTCCTCTGGGACCGCCGTTGCCGACGGCCTCTAGCAGCCTACCCGGGAGCGACGCGAGCAACGTCATTGCCCCCCTATTTGGCCTTGCCCCGGATGAGGTTTGCCGTGCCGTCCGTGTTACCACGTCCGCGGTGGGCTCTTACCCCGCCATTTCACCCTTGCCGGTTCTTGCGAACTTGGGCGGTATCTTTCTGTTGCACTGTCTGTCGCCTTGGGCCTCTTGCGAGGCTTGCTGCGCCCGGCCGTTAGCCGGCATCCTGCTCTATGGGGCCCGGACTTTCCTCCAGACGGCGAACCGTCCAGCGGTTGCCTGGCGGACTTCCGGATGGAATTGTACCAGCGGGGCTATTCCGCCTCGCCGGCCCCCGGGCGCACGCTCTTGTCGGTGCTTTCGACGAACCGGAATTCGCCGCCCTTTTCCATGAAGGTGCCCATGAGGTCGCCGGGTTCGGGCGGCGGTTCCTTGAACGTATCCATGGCGCAGGTGCGCAGGTCGGTGACGTACCAGCGCTTGGCCTGGCGGAGGATGAAGATGCCGCGCTGGGGAGAGAACACATCGACCTTGACCGCGTTGTTCGCGGTCGGCTTGAGGTGATAGCGACGCTGGCAGTTCGGGTGCTGGCGCACGATGAGGTCGAGTTCCCAGCCGTTGGTCCAGAAGTTGGGCTTGATGCGCTCGACCGTGATGGCGATTTCGCTGCCGGCGATCATGTACGCGGCCGGTTCCTTGGCGCAGCCCGACATCAGCACGGCCAGCGCCACAATAAGCAGTCGGATCATGCGAGTCTCCAGGCAATCGTGTCGCCCGCGCGCAGCGGCACCAGGACATCGCCATCGAGGTACGGCAGACTCGCCGGCGCCGTCCAGTCTTCCTTCACCAGCGTGATGCGATCGGCGTTGCGCGGCAACCCGTAGAAATCGGCGCCGAAGTGGCTGGCGAACCCTTCCAGCCTGTCGAGCGCGCCGGCGGCTTCAAAAGCTTCCGCATACAGTTCGATGCCCGCGTGGGCGGTGTAGCAGCCGGCGCAGCCGCAAGCCGCTTCCTTGACGCTCCGGCCGTGCGGTGCCGAGTCGGTGCCGAGGAAGAATTTCGGATTGCCGGACGTGGCGGCGGCGACGAGCGCCTGCCGATGCCGTTCGCGCTTCAGCACGGGCAGGCAGTAGTGGTGCGGCCGGATGCCGCCCTGGAAGATGGCGTTGCGGTTGAGCAGCAGGTGGTGCGCGGTGATCGTCGCCGCGACGTTGGCGCCGCCGCCCTGCACGAAGTCGACACCGTCCTTCGTGGTCACGTGTTCCAGCACGATGCGCAGCGCGGGAAAGTCCTTCAGCGTCGGCCCGAGCACGCGTTCGATGAACACCGCTTCGCGGTCGAACACGTCGACCGCGGGATCGGTCACTTCGCCGTGCACCAGCAGCGGCAGGCCCAGCGCTTCCATCTGCGCCAGCGCGGCGCGGCAGCGCGCCAGGTCGGTGACGCCGGCATCCGAGTTGGTCGTCGCCCCCGCCGGGTAGAGCTTCACTGCGTGCACGAAACCGCTCGCCTTCGCCTTTGCGATTTCCGCCGCCGGCGTGTTGTCGGTGAGGTAGAGCGTCATGAGCGGAACAAAAGTCAGCCCCCGTGGTACGCCGTGCAGGATGCGCCCGCGGTAGGCCGCGGCCTGCTCCACCGTCGTCACCGGCGGCTTGAGATTCGGCATCACGATGGCGCGCCCGAAGCGTCGCGCCGTGTCCGGCAGCACGGCCGCGAGCGCGGCGCCGTCGCGCAAATGCAGGTGCCAGTCGTCCGGCCGGGTGATCGTAAGCGTCTGCATGAGCCGCATTATGCCTTGAGTTGCAGCGCCCTCTCGTACAAGGCGTTCTTCGGCGCACCGGTGATCGCGGCCGCCAGCTTGGCGGCCTGGCTGACGGGCAGTTCGGTCAGGAGCACGTTCAGCACCCGCTCGGCATCAGTATCCAGCCCGTCGTGCGGCGGCGGCCCGGAGACCACGAGCACGAATTCGCCGCGCTTGCGGTTGTCGTCCGCCGCGAGCCACGCCGGCGCCTCGGCCAGCGGCATCGAAACGATCTGCTCGAACAACTTCGTCAGTTCCCGTGCCACCACCAGAGTGCGCCCGGGCTCGAGCAACGCCGCAAGGTCGGCGATCGTCTCTTCGATGCGGTGCGGAGCCTCGTAGAAGACGAGCGCCGTCGGCATTCCCTTCAAAGTTTCGATTTCGTGCTGTCGCGCCATCGGCTTCGGCGGCAGGAAGCCAACGAAGAGGAAGCGCGCATCGGACAGGCCGGCGGCGGAGATCGCCGCGATGGCCGCGTTGGGGCCGGGCAGCGGCACGACGCGGAAACCCGCCGTGCGCGCGGCGGCGCAGGCACGCGCGCCGGGATCGGAAATGCCCGGTGTGCCGGCGTCGGAGATGAGCGCCACGCGCCGGCCGGCGCGCAAGGCCTCGACGATGCGCACCGAAGCGGCTGCCTCGTTGTGCTCGTGCAGCGGCACGGTCTGCGCGCGAATGCCGTGATGCTCGAGCAGGGTCTGCGCATGCCGCGTGTCTTCACAGGCGATCAGGTCGGCGCTGCGCAGGACTTCCAGCGCACGCAACGTGATGTCGCCGAGGTTCCCGATCGGCGTGGCGACGACATACAATGCATTCGGCAATTCGCTCATGGCGTCAATTCTCCCAGTCCGATGATTTCCACACAAGGGAAGCAGGCGCTCGGCGCTGCGGGCGAGGCGGCGGCGGCGCAATATCTGGCGTCGCACGGCCTCACCGTCGTCGAGCGCAACTTCCGCGTGCGCGGCGGCGAGATCGATCTCGTCTGCCGCGACGGCGAATCGCTCGTGTTCGTCGAGGTGCGCCTGCGCAGCCGCGGCGATTTCGGCGGCGCCGCCGCGAGCATCACGGCAGCCAAGCAGGCGAGGATTGTCATGGCGGCCCGGCACTGGCTCGCGCGGCGACCACGTTACGCGGACTTCCCGTGCCGCTTCGACTGCGTCCTCATCCAAGGTGATCGTCTCGAATGGCTGCGCGATGCGTTTCGTCCTGATTAGCCTGCTGCTCGCTGTCGCCGCGTCCACACAGGCGCAGACCGTCAAGGTTCTGGTGCAAAGTTCGCCCCTCGCCGGCTTCCAGTATCACGAGGCCGGGGAACTTTGGCCGCAGTTGCGGGTCGGTGATGCTCTGACCCTCGTGCGCGAGCCCGAAAATCCGCACGACCGCAATGCCGTGCGGGTCGAGTGGCGCGGTCGCGTGCTGGGCTACCTGCCGCGGGCGGAAAACCGCAGCGTCGCGGCGGAGATGGACAACGGCACCGTGGTCAGCGGCCGCATCGCGCAACTGCGGGAAAGCCAGAATCCGTGGCTGCGTCTGTTGATCGATGTGTTTGTAATCCTTTAACTGCTCATTTCCGCCGGCTGACAAAAACAACGCACCGCTAGAATCGCACCAGCCATGAATCTCGACCAGCGCATACAGGACCAGTTCGCGGACAGCGTCGCCACGAAGCAGCAGGCGGCGCAATCCATGACCAAACCCATCGTCGCGGCCATCGAGGCCATGGCGGCGTCGCTCAAGGCCGGCGGCAAGATCATGGCCTGCGGCAACGGTGGTTCCGCTGCAGACTCGCAACATTTTGCGGCTGAATTGCTGAACCGTTTCGAGCGCGAGCGGGCGCCGCTCGCCGCCATCGCGCTCACGACCGACACGTCCACGCTGACGTCGATCGCCAACGACTACGACTACGACCTCGTCTTCGCCAAGCAGGTGCAGGCGCTGGGCCGGCCCGGCGACGTGCTGCTTGCCATCTCGACCTCGGGCAACTCGCCCAACGTGCTGGCCGCCATGCAGCTTGCGCACGAGCGCGGCGTGCGCGTGGTCGCGCTCACCGGCAAGGGCGGCGGCAAAATGGCTGCGGCACTGGCGGCGGACGACATCCATCTTTGCGTACCGGCCAGTCGCACGGCGCGCATCCAGGAGGTCCACCTCCTGACGCTGCACTGCCTCTGCGACGGCATCGACACACTTCTGCTAGGAGACAACGAATGAATGCTGCATCGGGCCGTTCCCGGCTTGCCCTCTGGCTTTCCCTCGTCGCACTTGTTCCCGTGCTCGCGGGCTGCTTCCCTGTCGCCGTCGTCGGCGTCAGCGCCGGGGCGCTCATGGTGGCCGACCGGCGCATGTCGGAAGCCTACCTGGCCGACGAAGCCATCGAGATGCGCGCCACGAGCCGCATCAACGAGATGTTCGGCACCGCCACGCACGTCAACGTCACGAGCTACAACCGCATGGTGCTGCTCTCCGGCGAGGTGTTGAGCCAGGACGCCAAGGCGCAGGTGGAGAAGATCGTCTCCGGCGTACCGAACGTCCGTTCGATCAGCAACGAACTGATCGTGGCCCAGGCCAGCACGCTTGGCGGTCGTAGCAACGATGCTTTCATCACCTCGAAAGTCAAGGCCCGCTTCGTCGATTACCACACGTTCTCGCCGAACCACGTCAAGGTCGTGACCGAGTGGGGCACCGTGTTCCTGCTTGGCCTCGTGACGCAGAAGGAAGCCGATTCGGCCGTCGACATCACGCGGACCACGAGCGGCGTGCAGAAGGTGGTGCGGCTGTTCGAGATTATTCCCCAGGACGAGGCGGATCGCCTCGACTTCAAGAGCAATTCCAATCCGGCGCCCAACCAGCCGAACTGATCCGTCATGCCGTTCACGCCGGCCTTCGAGGCCAAGATTTGTACGCCGGCCGAGTTGCCGCGCCGCATTGCCGAACTGCCGCGGCCCCTGGTGTTCACGAACGGCTGCTTCGACATCCTGCATCGCGGCCACGCCACGTATCTCGCCGAAGCGCGCAGCCTCGGCGCGAGCCTCGTGGTGGGGGTCAACTCGGACGCTTCGGTCAGGCGGCAGGGCAAGGGCGACGATCGGCCGATCAATCGCGTCGAAGATCGCATGGCCGTGCTCGCGGCGCTCGAGTGCGTTTCGCTCGTCACGCCGTTCGACGAGGACACGCCGATCGCCCGCATCCTGGAGGCCCGCCCCGACGTGCTGGTCAAGGGCGGAGACTGGCCGGTCGACCGCATCGTCGGCGGCCCGGAGGTGATCAGCTGGGGCGGTCAGGTGCATTCGATCCCGTTCATCCACCAGCGCTCGACCACCTCACTCATCGAGAAGATCCGCCGGCTGTGACCACCACGCCTGCCATCGCCGTCCCCGCACTGCTCGCCCGGCTGCCGCTATTCTCGGCGCTGACGCCGACGCAGATCGAGCCGCTGGCGGCAGCCGCCCGGCAACGGAACCTGGCGAAGGGCGAGATCCTGTTCCAGAAGGGCGATCCCGCACACGGCTTCTTCATCGTCGTGACCGGCCAGATCAAGCTCGCCCTGCCCTCGGCCGCCGGCAACGAGAAGGTCGTCGAAATCATCGGCCCGCAGCAAAGCTTCGGTGAAGCGGTGCTGTTCATGGATCGGCCCTTCCCGGTGTTCGCCCAGGCACTGATCGACACGGTGCTGCTGCACATCGGCCGCGATGCGGTCTTTCGCCTGATCGACTCGGACGCTTCGTTTGCGCGCCGCATGATCGCCGGCCTGTCGATGCGCCTGCATTCGCTGATTGCCGATGTCGAGGCGTATACGCTGCGCTCGAGCACGCAGCGGATGATCGGCTACCTGCTCCAGCACGCCCCTGAGGATGACGATGGCGCCAACCGAGTGGAAGTCAGGCTGCCGACGTCCAAGCATGTGCTCGCATCGCGCCTCAACCTGACGCCGGAAACGTTTTCCCGCATCCTCCATGACCTGTCGGAGTCGGGCCTGATCGAGGTCCATGGTCGCAGCATCACGATCCCGGACTTGCGCCGACTGCGCGCACACGATCTCTGAAAGTCCGGTAGCGGCGCGCCGCGCCGATCAGGTTCCAGGCAAACACGCCGTTCGCAAGCGCGAAGACCAGTCCGCCCGCCATCGCCGCGGCGGGTTCGATGCCGGCCGCGAGCAGGAGGCCGATCGAGGCGAAGTGCAGGCGCAGATGAGTCTTCTGCGCCGAGTCGGAAATCATCTCGCGCATGTTCGGCACCACGCCGCCGATGCCGGCTTCGCGCTGCAGATGCAGCCAGTTCAGGAAGGGCACGATCTTGTACGCCATGCCCGACACCAGCGACACGAACGTGCCGCCGAGCGCGAGCACGCCCAACCACCATGTCAGCATCGGCAGGTCGCTGAGCAGCGACGCCGCGCAGACTGCAACGGCGGCCAATAGACTGAGCATCGCGCCACGGAAGAACAGGAAGGTCGCGTCGGACACATTGCGGCGGCGGCGCGCCTGCAGCCACAGCGTCGTGCCGGCATACGCCGCGGCCACCAGCAGCGCGAGCGCAATGGGCCAGCGCACGCCCGGGGCGACGAGCTGCAGCGACCAGAGCCCGAGCGAGACGACCAGGACGCGCGGCGCCCACGTCGCGAATGCCCCCGGATACGGCGGTGTGAGCTGAAACATCGGCACCACGAAGTACGAGACGCCGATGACGAGCATCAGGACCCAGCCACCCAGGCCCCAGGCCGCGTGCACGTTGGTCAAGCCGACTATCGGCCACGCGTGGCCGCCACCCAGTCCTTCGGCGAGCGTCGCGCCCAGCGCCACGGTTGCCGCGAGCCCGGCGAGGGCCAGGCGCAAGGCCGCGATCGTCGGTCCGCGCGCGGGGGTACGCATCAGCGCGGAGCCGATCACGAGAACCTGGAATGAAATCGCTGCAAGGAAGAGTCCGGCCGCAAGTCGCAACAGCCACGAGTCGACTGCGTAAAGACCGGCGACGAGCAGGCATGCGGCCAGCGCCAACGCCGGATGCAGGATCCCGGCGACGAGGCGCGGGCGCCAGACGTTGCCGCCCGCGGCCACGGGCACAAACTGGAAAAGCGCGCCGCTCATCGCCTGCAGCAGGAAGCCGACGACCAGCAGATGCACGATGGCGAGCGCCTGCGGCGTCCAGCGCGAGGCGATGGCCAGCTCGCCCGACCATGCCACGAGGAGACCGGCCGCAATGCCAAACCAGGGCGCCGTCAACAGGAAGCGCACGGGCACGTCGATCGGCGGCGCCTGCTCGAAGGACAGGTTCGGGTGCACGCTCAAGCCTTGCGGATGCGGAATTCGCGCGTGCCGTCGGCCCGGGTTTCCTCACGCCATGCGTACCCTTCGCGCCTGAGGATGGCGAAGAGTGGATGGGGCTGGCAATAGAGCAGGAGCACGATCTCGTCGCCGTCGGCCAGGCTCTCCAGCGCCGCCAGCGTCGCCTCGAGCGGCTCCGGCGGCACCATGTCGCGGCCGTCGATCAGGTGGGGCACGATGCCGCCGCCCGCTTGGCCAGTTCGGCCTCGAGAGGCAAAGGCTGCCCCGACAGTACGCCATCGCACATCGGGTACAGGATGTTCTCCTCCTTCATGTTGTGCTGCTGCATCATGACCACCAACGTCTCCGCGTTGCCGGCAAACGCGTGCACATCACGGCCGGCGACGGCGGCGGCAAGCGCGCCGAGCAGCGTGTTCATCTGCCCGTGCTCCATGCGCATCATGCGCGTCGGGCCCATGGCGCTGCCGCTCGCCGCTTCGAACGCGGGGAACAACACCTGCTCCTCGGTGGCGAAGTGCGCCTCGACTTCGCGGCGGAAGCGGTCGAACTTCTCGCCGCATTCCTGCCAGCGGCCGGCCATGGCTGAATCTTCCGCGGCCGCGAAAAGACTGTCGCAGGTTCTGTGGTGCTGGGGCAGAACTTCAGTGGCTTGCATGGGTTGTGGCTCCTCGATAAGACAACCGCATTCTCGGGCGTGGGCCCGTCAGGCCGCCTTGACTGCCGTCAAGATTGGCCAGGCGCGGCTGAAAAGTCAGCCCCCGTGGTACGCCGCTGAATCTTCTCGCGCACCAGTTCGATGTGGCTGCGCAGCGTGTAGAGCATGTCCGTGAAGGCGAGCGGCGTTGGCAGATGGTGCACATCGTCTTCGATGGCATCGAGCCGTGCCAGCCATTCGTCGCGCGAGTGCCGGCCCGCGTCCTGCTCGACTTCGGCTTCGAGGAACTTCAGTTCACCGTAGCGGCGATAGATACGCGAGCGGATGCGCCAGCCGTACAGCACCGGCGCAAAGCGCAGGATGGGCAGCAGCAGCGCGAACAGCGGAATCGCCATCACCACCATGCGGTCGACCAGCGTGGCCGCCCAGAACGGCAGGTAACGCTGCAGCAAGGGTTTGCCCGACTTGTAATAGCGCTCGGCTTCCTTCGAGAGCGGGAAGTCGACCGCCACCGCACGCGGGAAGTCGCCCGGCTTTTGGAAGACGCCGGGGCCGCCATGCGTTTCGGTCGCCGCCTGCATGAGCAGGTCGACCAGGGCCGGATGGATGTCGTCGCGCACCAGCAGCGTCGCCTGCGCCGCCACCATGGTGACGTCCGCCGGCGGGATGTTGCGGCCGATGTCCACCGCGCCGCGCGGCAATACGATCTTCGACAGAAAGGGAAACTGCCGCGCGTACGCGTCCGCGTTGGCGAGGCTCATCAGGCGCACGCCCGGCGTGTAGAGCAGCGTCCAGACCAGCGCCGACTGCGTGGGGCCGACGACGAAGGCGGCATCGATACGACCCTTGGCCAGCATGTCGACGATGGCCATGCTGCCCTGTTCGACCAGTCGCGTGTTGCTGCCATCGATGCCGTTGGCACGCAGCATCTCCTGGGCCAGCCGCTGCGTGCCGCTGCCCGCGCCGCCGATGGCGATGCGCCGGCCCTTGAGCTGCAGCACCTCGCTGAGCCGACCGTGTTCGCGGTCCAGCACATCCCGATAGAAGACCCACATCGGCTCGTAGTAGAACGCCCCCAGCGATTCGATCTCGTCGTCTTCGCGCGCCTCGCCGCTGCCGCCCTGATAGAAGGCCGCATCCACTTCCTCGTTGTCGTCGCGCAGGCGCGCCAGGTTTTCCAGCGCCCCAGCGGACGTCTTCTCGACCACCTTGATGTCGTAGCGGTCCAGGACGTCGGCGTAGATCGCGGCGAAGCGCTGGTAGGCGCCGCCATCGGCGCCGCTGCTGATGACCAGCGTGTCGGGCGGCGCGGGCCGGATGAAGCGCGACGCCGCCCAGAAGCCCGCGATCAGCAAGACCAGCAGGGGCAGGCCGACGACCAGCATGTCGCGCAGCGAGTACTCGCTGAGTCGGCGGAGCTTCTTCCGGGGCTGGCCTGGCTTGGTTGCGGACATTGAGGATCGCGACGTCATGGCATGGACTGCATATTATCCCGCATCGATTTCGCCGAACGGTCCGTCGCTGCCGACAGACGGCGTTGCTTTCCCCCGGCGGCGTCCTAGTATCGTCAACGAGTAACCAAAGGCAAACCCGCCGAAAGTCGGGGGCGCAAAGCTGCGGGGCTTAGGGGACCACCCCCATGCCAGCCGGGCCGCCGGGAGAGCGCAACGTTCCCTCGTCATCCGCACGCCGCTTTGCTTCGCGACTTCCGGCGTTTCGGAGATTGCAATGCCGATGCAGAAGGCGCACCTGATCGTCACGCTGGCCGCACTGGCCGCGGGCGCGATCTTGTGCGCGCCGACGCAGGCGGGAATGGCGCCAAGGTCCACGGTTGCGGATGCTTCCGTCGCCAGGACGGGCCACCCGAAGGCAGTGTCCCAGCGTCATGGCGGGAAGTTGACCTCGCTGAAAGTGGCGCGTTACCGCGACCTCGCCAACCTGCGCAAACCGCCGGCCAAGCGCAAGGGCGGCAATGCGTGCGGGGGACCGCTGCCCGAATACGCCTGCGCCGTGGTTTCGTGGCACGGTGCCGACGGCGCTACCAGGGTCGGTACCGACTTCAATCGGCTCGGCGCTACGGGCGCCTATGTGCCGGCACTGGTCCTGGGCAACACGGCGGCGCTCAAATCGCTGGCATCGCCGCAGCGTGAGGCAACCGAGGTGGCGCCTCCGGATCGCTTTAGTGGCCTGGCCCTGGCCGATGCAAATACGCCGCGCCTGCTGCCACCGCGCGACACGGGCTACAAGTTCTCGTATGACCTGCCCGTCGGCAAGAACGAATCCGTCAAACTGCAGGCGGAGATCCGCAAGGACCTGTACAGCGTTCCTGTGAGCGGCGACCCGGCGCTGCGCGCGGCCTGGTCGGTGAGGTTCTGACGCCAAGTTCCCCTCACACTCTGCATCCGCATAACTTAATTTGCCGCACGGATCAGCGATAACGATCCTGTCGGGGAATCCCAACATGCATCATCCTGTGCGCAACAATGGAAACATTGCCGCCCAGTAATCGATGCGCCCCGGGGGGGACACGCGTCGCCTTTGTGCCCGCTCCCTTCCCGAACCAAATCCAAGCCGTCCGCGATTGACGTACGGCACCCATCAGAGAGAAGGAGTCCTGCATGAACAAGCTGGCGAAGCTGCTTTTGCTCGCTGCCTCGGTCGCCCTCGTCGGCCACGGTTGCGGTGGAAGTGGCGGTGGTGGCACCGATACGTCACAAACAGGCACGAACTCCTCAAGCTCCGGCACTTCCACCAGTTCAGGCGGTTCGTCCAGCGGCGGAAGCACCTCCGGAAGTTCTACCAGTTCAGGCAGTTCCAGCGGCTCAACCAGCAGTTCGGGCGGCTCGAGCTCGGGCGGCGTCGCCGTCTCCGGCAACTACGCGCTGACCGCCTGGAACGACCTCGGCATGCACTGTGTCGACGGCAACGACTACTCGGTGATGTCGATCCTGCCTCCATTCAACAACCTGCACGCGCAACTGGTCAATCGCGCCACGAATTCACAGGTGACGAGCGGCGTCACGATCACCTATCAGGCCATGGCCGACCTCAACGGCTCGATCAATACGAGCAGTTCCGGCAAGACAAACTTCTGGCAGTACGTGGCGTCGCTCTACAGTGCGCTGTTTGGCGGCACCCCGGCGGCCAATGTCGGCCTGACCGGAAATCCCGCGCCAAGCCTGACGCCGGCCCCGCTCACCTACAACGCCACGCAGGGCTGGTTCGAAGCCGGCGGCATTCCGATCACGCCGATCGACGACAGCAACAACGGCAACTACTACCCGATGATCAACGTCGTGGCGAAGGACGGATCGGGCAACGTGCTGGCCACGGCCAAGACCGTGCTTCCGGTATCCGACGAAATGACCTGCGTCGCCTGCCATGCCTCACGCTCGTCGGGCACGACGGCGCAACTCGCGGCAAAGCCGCCGACGTCTGGCTGGGCGTTCGATAGTGACGCGACCAAGGACTGGAAGAAGAACATCCTGCGCATCCACGACGACAAGCAGTTGTCGAACACGACGTTCCAGCAGGCGCTGGCGACCAAGGGCTATAACGCCGCCGGACTTGCCGCCACCGCAGCAGCAGGCAAACCCATCCTGTGCGCCGGCTGCCATGCTTCCAACGCCCTGCCCGGATCGGGCATTGCAGGCATTTCCTCGCTCACGTCGGCGGAGCACACGGCGCATAGCCAGGTGGTCGATCCAACGCAGAACCTCAAGCTCGAC
>DATJQH010000125.1:0-3126 GCA_035505955.1 Rhodocyclaceae bacterium | reverse complement strand
TCGAAGGCCAGGCGCAGCGGCTTGCCGGGGCCGAGCAGATGCGTCTGGCCGATCACCTCGTCGAGGGTCTTCGGCCGCAGCAGTTCGGCCAGCGGCGCGTGGGGAGCGGTTGTGAACAGGTCGGACATGCCGCGTTGTACTACAAATCTCCGGGGCGCGGTACGGCGGGGTCGGCGTCGCTTCGGCGACTTGTATCCGGTTGACGACAGACGACATGCGCCTGCGTGCCGTCATATGCTGGGTGCAAGACATTCTCGATGACCGGGAGGGGCGCAAGATGTCTTCGGACCTGCTTGAAACCGAAGTAGTCGATGACTCCACGCTGGCCCCCGCGCTGGCAGCGGCGGCCGCATCAGCAGCGATCCTCGCCGCCTGTGGCGGCGGTGGTGGCGGCTCCAGCTCGAACGGCAACAGTTCGTCGGGTGGCGGCTCGACCACGGCCATGGGTCAGACCGCGGCGTCGCGGCTCCTCACACAGGGCACCTTCGGACCGACCTACTCGACCGTCACAGCCGCCGGCAACCAGAGCTACGGCCAGTGGTTCGCCGAACAGGCCGCCGCCACGCCCAGCCTGACGCTCGCGCAAGTGCGCAGCGTTGCCAACGCGCAGTGGATACCGCTGTGGTGGCGCAACGCGATCCTGGGCGCGGACCAGTTGCGCCAGCGCATGGCCTTCGCGCTATCCGAGATCTTCGTCATCACCGATCCGGACGACGGGGTGCAGGTCGCGGCGTACTACGACATCCTGGTGAGAAACGCGCTGGGCAACTACCGCAAGTTGCTGGAGGAAGTAACGCTCAGCCCGGCGATGGGTCTGTTTCTGAACATGTTCAAGAACGACAAGCCCGACCCGGCCACGGGCCGGCACGCCGACGAGAACTACGCGCGCGAGATCATGCAGCTTTTCAGCATCGGCCTCGTCAAGCTCAACGTCGACGGTACGGTGCAGACCGACGCCGGCGGCACGCCCCTGCCCACCTACGGGCAGGCCGAGGTCATGGCACTGGCGCGCGTGTTCACCGGCTGGGGCAGCCATCCGGACCAGCACAGCGGTGAGGACGCCTGGGATTACGACCAGGACGTCATCGACCCCATGGTTGCCTACGAGAACCACCACGATACCGACGCCAAGACCATCCTCGGCGGCGTACAGGTGCCGGCCGGCGGCACCGCCGCAGGCGACCTCAAGATCGCCCTCGACGCCATCTTCAACCATCCCAACGTCGGCCCCTTCATCGGCAAGCAGATCATCCAGCGCCTCGTCACCTCCAATCCCAGCCCGGCCTACGTCGGCCGCGTCGCCGCGGCCTTCAACAACAACGGCAGCGGCGTGCGCGGCGACCTGCTCGCCGTGGCACGCGCCGTCCTCACCGACCCCGAGGCCGTCACGCCCGGCGGCACCACCTACGGCAAGCTGCGCGAGCCGCTGCTGCGCGTGACGCACCTGTGGCGCGCCTTCAATGCGGCCGACAGCCAAGGCGCATTCCACGAATACAGCATCGTCCAGGCGGCCAGCTACTACTTCGACCAGGCGCCGATGCAATCGCCCACCGTCTTCAACTTCTTCGTGCCCGACTATGTGCGCGCCGGCCCGCTGGCGCAGGCCCACATGGTGGCGCCCGAATTCCAGATCACCAACGAAGTCAGCGCCATCGTCACGCTGAACCTGATCGAACGCCAGGCCTACCAGTTCGTCGACAGCGTCGGCACGACCCACTTCGACCCATACGGTTACGACGAGACAGGCGAACTGGACGCCGACAGCGTCATGCTGCATACCGATGAATGGGAATCTGCCGCGGCCACCCCGGAAACGCTGGTCGACCGGCTCTCGCTCGTCTTCCTGCAGAACGCCATGCCCGCCGCAATGCGCGCGACGCTTGTCGCCTACGTCAAGGGCATCACCGCGAGCAGCACGGCTTTCATCGCCTACCGCGCGATCGAAGCGGCGGCCCTGATCATCAACTCTCCCCAATACGTGGTGCAGCGATGAACGACGACTCCTTCGGCACCGATTTCCTGGCCAGCCCCGCCCGTCGCGACTTCATGCGTCTCGGCCTGCGTGGCAGCGCCGCCGCGGCCCTGTGGCTCACCCTGGGCCGCGAGGCGTTCGCCACGGCCGACACCAGCGGCTACAAGGCCCTGGTGTGCCTCTACCTCGTCGGCGGCAACAACGGCTTCAACATGGTGGTGCCCACCACCACCGCGGGCTACAACGTATACGCCGCCAGCCGCAGCAACCTCGCCATCCCGCAGGCCTCGCTGCTGCCGTTGAACGGCACGGCCAGCGACGGCTACGCCTACGGCCTGCATCCTTCGATGGCGGCCACGCAGGCGCTGTTCAACGCCGGACACGTGGCCATCCTCGGCAACGTCGGCACGCTCGTGCAACCGACGACGCTCGCGCAGGCCAAGGCCGAATCGGTGACGCTGCCGCGCCAACTCTTCTCGCACCTCGACCAGACCACCGAATGGATGACCAGCCTGCCCGACCAGGCCACGCGCACGGGCTGGGCCGGCCGCATGGCCGACGCGCTGGTGCAGCAGGGCTTCGCGCCCCGACTGGCGATCAACCTGACAACGGACGGCACCAACTACTGGCAGGAAGGCAACCTCACCCAGCCCTACCCCGTGAGCGCCGGCGGCGCCCCGGTCATCGGCGTGACCGAAGACATCTACTATCGAAACGGCACGCGCCGCCAGGCCGCGCTGGACCTGATCGCGCAGGCCCGCGCCGACAGCAACCTGATGACCGCCGAGTTCGCCAACCTGCTGGTCAGTTCGGGCGACAAGGTCACCATCGTCAACAACGCCCTCGCCGGCGCCGGTACGCTGGCCACCACCTTCCCCACCTTCCCCGACGACTGGGACCTCGGCACGCAGCTGCAACAGGTCGCGCTCACCATCAAGGCCCATGCCGCGCTGGACGCGCGCCAGATCTTCTTCGTGCAGGTCGGCGGCTTCGACACCCACCAGGACGAACTGGCGACGCAGGCTTCGCTGCTGAACGTCGTCAGCAGCAACATCAATGCGTTCTCGAACGCCATGAACGAAATCGGCATGCAGAACAACGTCACGCTGTTCACCATGTCCGAGTTCGGCCGCTCGCTCGGCTCCAACGGCAGC
>DATJQH010000124.1:0-14857 GCA_035505955.1 Rhodocyclaceae bacterium | reverse complement strand
TACAGCCATTTGACGAGCGGACGCAGCGGCAAGCGGTAGAAGATCTCCTTCTGATGGAATCGCCGTTCGTTGAAGTCCGGCGCGAGCAGCGCCTTCCGCCAGGACGCCTTCCCGCGCCCGCGTCTCGCGACAAGTGCAAGGCTGGCCTCCATGGTCGAATAGACGTTGTGCTTGTCGAGCCAGTGCTTCATGCCCTTGGAAAACGGATGGTGATCGAACGGCTCGTCGAGGTCGACGACGTCCCCTTCGACCCGGAGCACTTCATTGACTTCACGCTCGTAGCGGACGCGTCCGGGACGTACCAGTCGGATGTAGAAAGGTGATATTTGTGCGTGGCGCAGCCAAGTTCCCATCAGGAAGTCTCGCCGCCGCAGTCTTGCCGCCGAGGCTTTGGCGGGCGGGTCGGCAGCGAAGCGGCGCAGTTCCGCGGCGCAAGCTTCGGGAATGCGCTCGTCGGCGTCGACAATGAGCACCCAGTCGTGGCGGAAGCCCAGGCCGTGCAACGCCGCATTGCGCTGACTGGCATAACCGTCGAATGCGCGCTCCGTCACGGTGGCTCCGAATGTTCGAGCGATGACGCAGGTCCGATCAGAGCTCAACGAGTCGAAGACGTGGATATCATCGCTCCAATGCACGGATTGAAGACATCCGGGCAAGTCCTGTTCTTCGTTCCGGGTCAGGATCAGGACGGAAATCATCCCGTTGCCTCCATCGGCGGGCAGGCCGAATGGTAGAGCCGCGGCCGGGCCTTCAGTTTCCGGGCGGGCGCGCCTCCATAGACGCTCCACGGCTCCATATTTCGCGTTGCTACGGAACCCAGCGCGAGAACGGCTCCTTCTCCGACGTTGATCCCCATCTGCACCGTCGCGCGCGCACCTATCCAGGCGTAGGCACCAACGCGAATCGTCTTCGAGACCATCGGAAACTCCGTGTGGCCGTAGTCATGGCTTGCACCACACAGGAATGCCTGCTGCGATATGACCGCATGATGGCCAATGACGACTTTCGCCGGATTGTAAATCTCGGCGCCGTCTGCGATGGCCACCCCTTCGCCGCAGACCAGATTCCAGGGAGCCCAGATGCGGGCGCCGGCATAGATGTGGCAGTGACGGCCGAGTTGTGCGCCGAAGGCACGCAGTAACGCAGCCCGCCACGCGTGCATCGGCCGCAGCGTTGGCCTGAAAAGCAGTAGTGCGCATAGACCCCACGCCGAACGACCGATTCGGTTGGCCAGCGACGTGTTGGCGCGTCGGTACGGGGAGGACATGACTACGCTTGCGGAGCGAGGTTCAACGCCGGCGCGCGCTCGGGTGCATACAACTCCACGAGGGCCAGGATGCGGTCCGCATAGCGATCGACATCGAACTCGCTCGTATAGCAGGCGCGCGCGTGCGCGCGCATGGCGTTCCATTCCGCGGGCGAGAATTCGAGCCACCGGCGTATCAGCCGCTCCGTACCCTGCAGGGTGTCCGACTCCGCACAGCCGGCATCATGACCGATGATTTCGCGCCAGATCTGGACCTTGTCCGAGATCAGGACCGGCAGGCCGCAGGCAAGCGCCTCCGCGACGACGATGCCGAAGTTCTCATGGTGGGTCGGCAGGATGAATGCGTCCGCACATCGGTAGGCGCCCCATTTCACGGCACCGGTGAGCATGCCAGTCCACGTGATCCTGTGGGCGATGCCCGCATTCTCCGCGTCGCGCCGAAGGGTCGCACCCCAACCAGTGGCGTCGGGGCCGGCGACGACCAGGTGGACCCGCTCGTCGAGCGCAGCGGTCCTGGCGAACGCTTCGACCAACAGATCACAACCCTTCTTGGGATGGATGCGGCTGAGGAACAGCAGGACGCGCTTGTCCGCCAGGTGCGGGAACGAATCGCAGAAGGCCTTCCGCTGCGCCTCGACGTCCATGGGCGGGTGGCCGATGCCGAGCACGGCGACCTCCTCGTTGGCGCGATACAGGCCGAACGACTTGCGCGCCCGTAGCTTTTCCTCCTCGCAGGTGAAGATCACGGCACGGGCATCCCTGAGCAGCCGGTATTCGGTCCACGGCCAGAAGGCAAGCTTCTTCAAGTGCTTAAGCGGATAGCGGTGCTTGAACCACGGATCGAGCATCCCGTGCGGGAACACGACATACGGCACGTTGCCATCCCGCAATGCGCGCCAGCAGCCGAAACTGACGTAACGCCATAGCCCGTGCACCATGACGATCCGGTACGAGGCTCTATGACGCCGCAACCAAGGCAGCAAGCGAGAGGAATAGCCGAGGAATCCCGCCGGTCCCAGCGCATGGACAGTCACGGGAAGCTTGCTGAGGAATTCCGCATCCGGCCGGTCGAGACTGACGACAACATGCTCGCAACTCGACCTCGTCGCGCTCGCGAGTTGCAGGATGCCCTCAATGGGTCCGCCGCCCGCCGGATCGGCCGATTGTATGGCGTGGAGGATCTTCATCAGCCAAGTTTGCCGGGTTGCAATGTGCAAGGAGTCAGACGCCTCACCAGCGTCGCGCAGTGGCCCGCATTTGGCGCGGCCACCGTGGAAACGTCGCAGTATAGGTGGCCCTACGTTGCAGGAGTGTGATATCGAAGCCTGGGCGGAATCGCGAAAAGAAAAGGTAACACTGGGTGCCTATATTCAGCCGTCGATTCCATCCCCGAGGTCCGACAGACATGCAGATTGCCGCGCCTGCGAACGGCATACACTGGACCATCGCACCAAGAGACCGCCTCGTCGTCGCCACGGTTGCGATACTGCTGGGCGTGTGCTTCTATCCTGGCCTGCGCGACCTCGCCAACATCTGGGCGACGCAGGAGGAATACAGCTTCGGCTACATGATTCCAGCCGTCACCCTGTACCTGCTTTGGCAGCGGCGGGGCGATATCGCAGCCACGGGATTTGCGGGCGCCTGGAGCGGCACTCTTCTGGTGGCCGTTGCCCTGCTTGCCCTCGGCATCGGCCAGATCGCCACCCTGGGCACCGTGGTCCAATACTCGTTCCTGATGTGCCTCTTCGGTCTGGTGGCTGCATTCACCGGCTGGCAAGCCTTCAAGGTCATGGCGATGCCGCTCGTGATCCTCTGCTTCATGGTGCCTTTGCCGAACTACTTGTTGCGCGAGATTTCGCAGGCGCTCCAGCTGTGGTCATCGCAAATCGGCGTCATGATCATTCGTGCCTTCGGCATCAGCGTCTACCTCGAAGGCAACGTCATCGACCTCGGGGGCTTGCGACTGCAAGTGGTGGAGGCATGCAACGGCTTGCGCTATCTGCTGCCGCTCATGACCATCGGCTTCATTATCGCCTACCTGTTCAAAGCCCCGCCCTGGAAGCGGGCCGTGGTGTTCCTGTCAACTATTCCGATCACGCTCCTGATGAACAGCGTCCGCATCGGTCTGATCGGCGTCCTCTCTGAGCATTTCGGACGCTCGATGGCCGAAGGCTTCCTTCACGAATTCGAGGGCTGGGCCGTGTTCATGGCCTGCATGGCGCTGCTGGTCGGCGAGATTGCGATTCTGACTCGCATGAGTGGAGACCGCGTGTCGCTCGCCGAGGTGCTGTCGGTTCCGGCGACTGGCGTTGATCACTCGGCGCTGCGGCAGGACCGGGTCATTTCCCGCCCGTTTCTCGTCGCTGGGCTTCTGGTGGCGGCAGCGGCGACGATCTCGCAGTTTGTTTCGATTCCCCGGGCCGACCTTCCGGAGCGCCGCGATTTCGCTGCATTTCCGATGAGCCTCGAGGGCTGGCACGGCGTGCCGTCGCGGATGGAACGCGAATACCTTGAGATGCTGAAGCTGGACGACTACCTGCTCGCGGACTATATGCGGGACCAACCGGGTTCGGTGAATCTGTATGTCTCGTACTACGCTTCGCAGGCAAACGGCAACTCGGCGCACTCGCCCAAAGCCTGCATCCCCGGTGACGGCTGGGAAATCGTCGATTTCAGCCAGCGCGCGCTGCCGGGTGTGAAGGTCGGCACCGAGTCACTGAATGTTAATCGCGTAGTCATACAGCGCGGCCAAAATCGCCAGCTTGTCTACTACTGGTTCCAGCAGCACGGCCGTTCGATCACCGGCGAGTATCTGGTCAAGCTGCAGATATTCTGGGATGCCGTGACGCGCCAGCGGACCGATGGCGCCATGGTGCGTCTGGTTGCGCGCACGCTACCCGGCGAACCGCTCGAAAGGGCAGACGCCCGGTTGGAAGAGTTCGCGGCAAGGGCGGTGCCGATGCTCGGCGCCTACATACCGGACTGACGATCGAGTCGGCGGAATCTTTGCGACGGAACAGCACCGAATGGTCCTGATAGTTCTCTTGACGGCACTGGCAATCAGCATGGCGACGATGCCGGTCATGATCCGCCTGGCACCTTACCTGCGCATGGTGGATTTGCCCGATCCGCGCAAGGTGCATGCCAGGGCGGTGCCCCGCATCGGTGGCATCGCCATCATTCTTGGAGCCATGGCGTCTCTGCTGCTCTGGCTCCCCTCGGAGCCCTGGGCGCGCAGTTACCTGATTGGCTCGCTGGTTCTCCTGGTCTTTGGTGCCGCGGACGACAGCATGGAGCTGGGCCACTACACAAAGTTCGTGGGCCAGATCGTTGCGGCAACAGCCGTTGTCTATTGGGGCGGGGTCTGGGTTTCCCATCTCCCCTTCATTTCCCAGCCGGTTCCCTCCGAATACGGCAAGGTCTTCACGGTGTTTGCGTTGGTCGGGGTCATGAATGCCATCAATCATTCGGACGGGCTCGACGGGCTGGCGGGTGGCGAAGCGCTTCTCAGCATGGGTGCGGCCGCCTATCTGGCCTACCTGGCGGGCGGCACAAGCGTCGTCCTGCTCGCTGCGGCTGTTGCGGGCGGCGTATTCGGCTTCCTCCGTTTCAACACCCATCCGGCGCAGGTATTCATGGGCGACGCAGGCAGTCAGTTCATCGGCTTCTCCGTGGGAGTGTTGGTGGTGCTGCTGACCCAAAGCGCCAACACGAGCCTCAGCATGGCCTTGCCGGCACTCATCATCGGTTTGCCGGTCGTGGACATTCTCGCGGTCTTCGGACAGCGTGTGCAGGGGGGGATGAATTGGTTCCGCGCGACGCGAAACCACATCCATCACCGACTGCTCGATCTCGGCTTCCAGCACCACCAGGTCGTGGTCATCATCTATTCCGTCCAGGCGCTACTGGTGTCCAGCGCGATCATCGCCGCCTACGAGTCGGATGTTGCCGTGCTGGCGATCTTTGCGGTTGTCTGTAGTGCAGTGTTCGCCTTTCTGGTTGTGGCCGAGCGTTCGGGCTGGCGTGTCAATGCCGGAAGATCGGGCCAGCCCCCGGAAGCCGGCGCCATGGCCAAGGGTGCCGCGTTAGGCAGGTACTTTCGCGCAGCCGCAATGCAATTCATCCAAGCGACCATTCCGCTTTATCTGCTTCTCGGCGGATTGGCGACAGCCCAGGTTCCCCTGGACGTTGCGGCCGTCACGGTTCCGGTGTTTGCCTTTGCAGCCTTGAGCCTTCTAGTCAAGTCGGACCCGCCGAGGCTGATGCTGCTGCGACTGTCCCTGTATCTTGGCGCGGCGTGCGAAGTCTTTCTCTGGCACGGGGAGAGCGGACAACTACCCGAATGGGCGCTTGCTGGGGAGGCCGTGTACTTCGTCATGTTGGCGGTTGCCGTCGCCGCTGCGCTGCGCATGGCGGGCGCAGACGGCTTTCGCACTACGCCTCTCGATTTCCTCCTCGCGTTCGTCGTCGTCGCCGCGGCGGCGCTGTCGGATCGCGTGGTTGCAGGCAGTCACTTGGGGGCGGAGGTCATCGTGCGATTGGCCGTCCTCTTCTACGCCTCCGAACTGGCCATCACGGGCCGCTCAACCAACGCCAGCCGTGTGCCACAGTGGTCGCTCATCGGAGTCTCGCTGCTACTTCTCGGCAAGGCCCTGTCCCTGCCATGAGCCGGTTCTCTCAATTCGCCATTAATCTTGGATGCTGATATGACATCGAAAAAGGTTGCATTGATCACCGGCGTCACCGGACAGGATGGCGCCTATCTGGCCGGCTTTCTCCTCGAGAAGGGCTACGAGGTGCACGGCATCAAGCGGCGAACGTCGCTCTTCAACACGGACCGCATCGACCATCTCTATCAGGACCCACATCTGGTCAACCGCAGTTTCATCCTGCACTACGGCGACATGACGGACTCGTCCAGCCTCGTGCGCATCGTGCAGCAAGTGCAGCCCGACGAGATCTACAACCTGGCGGCGCAGAGCCACGTTGCCGTGTCCTTCGAGGAGCCGGAATACACGGCCAACTCGGACGCGCTGGGGACGCTGCGGCTGCTGGAGGCGATGCGAATCCTCGGCCTCGAAAAGAGGACGCGCTTCTACCAGGCATCGACCTCCGAACTGTACGGCCTCGTGCAGCAGGTGCCGCAGACCGAGTCGACGCCGTTCTATCCGCGCTCGCCATATGCCGTGGCCAAGCTCTACGCGTACTGGATCACGGTCAACTACCGTGAGGCCTACGGGATGTTCGCTTGCAATGGCATCCTGTTCAATCACGAATCGCCATTGCGCGGCGAGACCTTCGTCACGCGCAAGATCACGCGCGCCCTGACGAGAATCAAGCTTGGCCTGCAGGATTGCCTGTATCTGGGCAACCTCTCCGCCCGCCGCGACTGGGGGCACGCGCGCGACTACATCGAGATGCAATGGCTGATGCTCCAGCAAGACACGCCGGAGGATTTCGTCATCGCCTCCGGGGAGCAGCGCAGCGTGCGCGAGTTCGTCGACGCCGCGGCGAAGGAACTCGACATGCGAATTCAATGGCGCGGCGCGGGCGCGGATGAAAAGGGGTTCGACGACCGCGGCAACTGCATCGTTGCGGTGGATCCGCGCTACTTCCGCCCCACCGAAGTGGAAACGCTGCTTGGCGACCCGACCCGGGCGCGCGAGCGTCTCGGATGGCGACCGCGGGTGAAGTTCCACGAACTCGTGGCCGAGATGGTGCGCGAGGACCTGGCGGCATCGCAGCGCGATGAACTCTGCCGGCGCGAGGGCTTCAAGGTGTTCGACTACCATGAGTGACCTCCTGCGAGTCGGTGACCGGATCTTCGTCGCAGGGCATCGCGGACTCGCCGGCTCGGCAATCGTGCGTCGGCTGCAGGGCGGCGGCTACGGCAACTTGATCCTGCGCACCCATTCCGAACTGGACCTCGGGGACCAGGCGGCGGTCGAGAGCTTCTTCCGCAGCGAGAAGCCCGAGGCGGTCTTTCTGGCGGCAGCCAAGGTCGGCGGGATACTGGCCAATGCCACGATGCCGGCCGACTTCATCTACCGCAATCTGATGATCGAGTGCAACGTGATCCACGCCGCGTTCCAAAGCGGGGTTCGACGACTGCTCTTCCTTGGCTCGAGCTGCATCTACCCGAAAATGGCGCCGCAGCCGTTGCGGGAGGAATACCTCCTGGGCGGCCCGCTCGAGGCGACCAACGAGGCCTACGCTGTGGCCAAGATCGCGGGCATCAAGCTGTGCTCCGCCTACAACCGGCAGCACGGCACCGAATTTCTTGCGGTGATGCCGACCAATCTCTACGGTCCGGGCGACAACTACGACCTGCGCACTTCACACGTCCTGCCGGCGCTGATTCGCAGATTCCAGGAGGCCAAGGAGCGCGGGGACCACTACGTGGAGGTGTGGGGGAGCGGGACGCCGCGCCGCGAGTTTCTGTATGCGGACGACATGGCGGATGCGTGCGTCTTCGTCATGGAGCGCATGGACTCGGCCGCCGCTGGCGAGTTCATCAATGTCGGTACCGGCGAAGACATCGCGATCGCCGACCTGGCCAGGATGGTGGCCGACGCTGTCGGCTTCGACGGCAAGATCGTCTTCGACTCAAGCAAGCCGGACGGCACGCCGCGCAAGCTTCTCGACGTGAGCCGTCTCCAGGCCGCCGGGTGGCGGCACACCACCGACCTGCGCACCGGAGTGCGCCTCGCGCTTGCCGACTTCCTGGCGCGCCGGGATGCAATCGTCAATGCCGAGCAGGTCGTCGTCCCAGGTTAATTCGGAATTCCCAGGAGATCTCCATGAATCGCCATCAGTTTATTCCCCGCTCGCTGGCAGTGCTGCTGGCCTCTTCGTTGCTGTTTGGTTGCGGCGGCAAGGCGGAGCGCCTCGAAAGCCACATGCAGAAGGGACGCGACTACTTCGTCCAGGGCAACATCGACAAGGCGCGCGTCGAGGTGAAGAACGTCCTGCAAATCGACCCCAAGTACGCCGGCGCCTATCTTCTTGCCGGCGAGATCGAGGAACGGCAACAGAACGTGCGACTGGCGTTCGGCAACTTCCTGAAAGCCGCGGAACTCGATCCGGCCGATCTCGAGGCCAAGACACGCCTGGGCCGGTTCTACCTGTTCGGACGCGACTTCGACAAGGCTGAGCAGACGGCGCGCGAGATTCTCGCAAAGCGCGCTGACGATCCGGCTGCCCTGACCCTGCTCGGAGCGACCCAGAGCCAGAAGAACGACACCGTAGCGGCGATCGAGACTGCGCAGAAGGTGATTGCCCTGGCGCCCACGCATACCGAGGCCTATGCGCTGCTGGGCGGAATCTTCGCCAACCAGGGCAAGACGGCGGAAGCGGCCCAAACGCTGGAGCGCGGGATTGCGGCAAATCCGAAGGACGTCGAATTGCGGCTGGCGCTGGCCAGCCTCGCCGCCAGCCACGGACAGTCCGGGCGCGCCATTCAGTTGTACCGCGAGTTGATCACCCTGGACCCCAAGGCGCGCGACTACCGCGTGGGACTGTCCAGGCTTCAGACTGCAAACGGCGATCGCGACGGCGCCGAGAAGACCTTGCGGGAGGCGATCCAGGCCGACCCGGGCGACGATTTCCGGTACATCCTGCTGGCAGACTTCCTTGCCGCCACGGGCAAGGCCGACCTGGCCGAGAAGGAGCTGTTGGGCGCGATCGAGGCGACGCCCGAAGCCTACCGGTTGCGGTTCCGGCTGGCGGCGCTCTACCTCGCGACCGGCAAGGACGAGAGCGCCGCCCAAGCGCTTGACGCGATCATCAAGCGCGACAAGATCGGCCCGGACGGCCTGCGCGCGCGCGTCCAGCTCGCAGGCCTGCGCGTTCGCCAGGAAAGGCCGGATGATGCGACGACGCTGGTCGCGGAGGTGTTGAAGGAGAACCCGCACGACAACGATGCACTGTTCCTGCGGGGACGGATGGAGATGGCTGCCGGCGATGCCGTCGCCGCGATTGCCGACTTCCGGTCCGTGCTCAAGGACCAGCCGGGGTCGATCGAGCTTATGAACGAGCTCGCGCGCGCGCACCTGGCCAACGGCGAGCCGGAGATGGCGGTGCAGACGATGGGTAACGCCGTAACGCTCAATCCCAAGGATGCGAACCCGCGCATGATGCTGGCCGAAATCAAGGCCGCGAGCGGCGATCGCAAGGGGGCCCGCGATGAAGTCCAGGCGGTCCTGAAGAACGAGCCGAAGTCCTACCCGGCGCGGCTGGCCAAGGCGAACCTGGAAGCCGAAGACAAGGACTGGCGCGGCGCCGAGAAGACCCTCGCGGCGCTCGTGGAGGATTACCCGGCCGATCCGCAGGCCGTCTTCCGGCTGGGTATTGCGCAGCAGGCGCAGCGCAAGTTCGATGCCGCGCTGGCGAGCTTCGAGCAGTCCTTGGTGCTACGCCCGGGCGCGATGGAACCGCTCACCGGCATCGCCAACGTGCGCATGGCCCAGTCCAGACCGGATCTTGCGGTCCAGCGGTTGACCAGGGAGATGTCGGATCGTCCGGACAACCTGGGCGCACAGTTGCTCCTTGCGAGCGTTGACGATCGTACGGGCAAGGCCGCGGCCGCGGAAGAGGAATTGCGCAAGGCGATCGCGCTGAATCCGAAGGCGCCGGCGCCGCGGCTGGAATTGGCGGGCTTCTTCAGGGCGCACAAGCGGGATGCCGATGAGGAACTGGCGCTCAAGGCGGCACTGGCGGCACTACCCGGCAATACGGCGGTGTTGCTGCAATTGGGCGATTACTACACGCGAGCCAACGCCAGCGACCAAGCCATCGCCCAGTACGAAGCGGTGCTGAAGCAGCAGCCGGGCAATGCGGTGGCCACCAACAACCTTGCGAGCTTGCTGCTGGACACGCGCAAGGACCAGGCGAGCGCAGATCGGGCGCTGACGCTGGCGACCCGCTTCAAGCACTCGCGCAACCTCAATTACCTGGACACTTATGGCTGGGCCGGCGTGCGGGCCGGCCAGGTGGACGAGGCCGTGACGGTCCTGAAGCAGGTGGTTGAGAAAGCGCCCAAGGTTGCCGTCTTCAAGTATCACCTCGGCGTCGGCCTGCAGCGCAAGGGCGACAGCCAGGCGGCGCTGCCGCTGCTGCGCGAAGCCGCATCGGCGCAGGTCGATTTCCCCGGCAGGGAGGATGCGAAGCAGCTGCTGGCAAAGATCTGACCGGCGACGCAAAGTCAGCTCTGGCGGGACGCCGCAGGCGGGCACGCGCGGCCAGCCGTGTCATCGTCGAGTCACACGCCGTTGCTACGATCGCCCCTACCCAGACCAACTGAGGAAGATGCCGTGCATGTGAACATCCAGGCGGTCATTGCGTGGAGTGCATCCCGTTTGATGCCGCGCCCGCGCGCTCAGGCCCGACCCGCGACAGACCGGCGGCGGCGCCGCCAAAATCCATTGGGGATTCAAAGGCAAATCGATGACGTCTTCGACCGGGGTCTGATCGCGCTCGGAATGCCCGAGGGCCTGTGACGGCTCCGTGGTCAACGAGCGAGGCGGCGCGTAGCTGCCGCGATCGCGGACAAGACCGACCGCGCTACGCGACCGGCGCGCCAGGAGCTTGGCGTTGTTCGACCGAGACGGCGTGTTGCGCGATGCCGTTTCTGGCGACACCGATATGCCGCTGCGACCACCAACCGTTCAGGACCCCAATGGCCAGCCTGAACGACTCGTAGTCGAGCCGGTACAGGTCGGCCACTTTGATCGAGCCCCCAGTTTCGAGCGCGACGATCAATTCGCGCAACACGCGTTCGGTCTTGCCATCGGGATGGGCGTGGATTCGAGACCGGGCTACATCGAGGTCCAGCATTGCTAGACTCCTTGACGAATGTGAACGGGGTGCAGTCTAGACGATCACACGGCGCACTGCCACCTGCCGGGTGCGCGGTCGGCCATTCCCGCGGGCGAATTGGCGCGCCTGACACGATTCGAACGTGCGACCCCAGCCTTCGGAGGGCTGTACTCTATCCAACTGAGCTACAGGCGCGCTGAGGGATAACCGACACCAACACCGGCGATTCTACAGCGCCGCCGATAAAATCGCTATAATTAGACACTTATCAATGGGCTTCGGCCGCAGCCAAGACTCCAATTCGAAAAGGTGAAGTGATGTTCAGCATGAATCCCCGCCCCTATGCTCTGGGAAGCATGATCGCGTTGTTTGCGCCGCTGGCGTTCGCCATGGGCAGCAGCCCGAAGGCAGACGACGACGTGGCGAGCCGGATCCAGCCTGTCGCCAAGCTGGAAATGGCGCCGCTGCCGCCCAAGGGCGGCGTTACGAGCCGCACCGGCGAGCAGATGTACAAGACCATCTGCTTTGCCTGCCACGCGCAGGGCGCCGCGATCCCGACCTCGCCCAAGCTTGGCGACAAGGCCGCGTGGGCACCGCGCATCGGCGTCGGCCTTGACGTGCTGACCAAGTCGGCCATCGCGGGCAAGAACGCCATGCCGCCGAAGGGCGGTGCCGCCGACGCTTCCGAAATCGAAATCGCGCGCGCCATCGTGTACATGACCAATCAGTCCGGCGCCAACTTCAAGGAGCCGGTCGCGGGCGTGAAGCTTGCCTCCAACGACCGTCCGCCCGAGGAAATCGCCAAGTCGGCCTGCCTCAAGTGCCACGAAACCGGCGAGAAGGGCGCACCCAAGCTTTCCGACACCGCCGCCTGGACGCAGCGCAGTTCCAAGGGTCTCGATGCCGTGACCAAGACCGTCATTCGCGGCCACGGCAACATGCCGGCGCGCGGTGGGCTCGCCGACCTGACGGATGTCGAACTGAAGGCCGTCATCGCCTACATGCTGAAGCGGGTCGGCTCGGGCGGCTGATCAGGAACTGAATCGGTCAGGGGCGGGCGCCTTCTCGGGCACCCGCCCTTTTCATTTCTGGCTCGCCAGCATTGCCTTGAACTGGGCGAGCTTGGCGCGACCCGCCGCCTTGTCCTCCTCCCCCTGCGCCGCCGACTTGCCGCCGATACGCTTCAGGTCGTCGCCCATCTCGGCGACGAAGCGCGAAATCTCGCGCTCCATCACCTCGCGGTTCTGCTTGCGCTTTTCGCACCAACTGACCGTCAGGCTCATCTGCGCGCGCGTGATGCCGACGTACATGAGGCGCCGCTCCTCTTCCAGCTTCGCCGCGTCGAGCGACTCGCGGTGCGGTAGCAGGCCTTCCTCGACGCCGACCAGGAAAACGTGGCGGAACTCCAGACCCTTGGCGGCATGCAGCGTCGCGAGTTGCACCGACTCCTGTTCGCCTTCCTGCTTGTCGAGCATGGAGATCAGCGCCACGGTCTGCGCCAGTTCTACCAGCGTCCTGTTCTCCTCGACGCCCTTGTTGCCGAGCCATTCGACGAAGTCCCGCACGTTGCGCCACTTCGTTTCGGCCTCCTTCGGATCGAGCGTCGAGAAGAGCCAGGTCTCGTAGCCGATGGCGCGCAGCATGTCATCGAGCAGGCGGCCCGCCGGTTCCTTGCCGGCCCGGAATTCGATGCGGTTGATGAAGTTACCGAACTCGCGCAGCGCTACATGTGGCTTGGCAGACAGCTCGGCCTCGATGCCCGGGGCGAAGATCGTCGCGAACAGGCTCTGGTGGCGCTTGCCGGCCGCCGAACCCAGCGCCTCCAGCGTCGTGCCGCCGATGCCGCGCTTGGGCGTCGTCACGGCGCGGATGAAGGCCGGATCATCGTCCTGATTCGCCAGCAGGCGCAGGTAGCTCGTGATGTCCTTGATCTCCGCGCGTTCGAAGAACGACTGCCCGCCCGACAGCACGTAGGGAATCTTCTGCGCGCGCAGCTGTTCCTCGAAGGCGCGCGCCTGGTGGTTGCCGCGATAGAGGATGGCGTAGTCGCTCCACTTGCCGCGATGCTCGAAGCGGTGCGCCTGCAGGCGCGACACTACCCATTCCGCCTCGTGCTCGTTGTCGCGGCAGGCGACGACCTGGATCGCGTCGCCGTGCCCCTTGTCCGACCAGAGCTTCTTGTCGAACAACTTGGGATTGTGCGCGATCACCGCGTTGGCGGCGGCCAGGATGCGCGTCGTCGAGCGGTAGTTCTGTTCCAGCTTGATCACCTTGAGCGCCGGATATTCCTCGCGCAACAGCTTGAGGTTCTCGATGTCGGCGCCGCGCCAGCCGTAGATCGACTGGTCGTCGTCGCCCACCGCCGTGAAGGCGGCACGCGCGCCGGTCAGCAGTTTCATCAGCCGGTACTGGCAGCGGTTGGTGTCCTGGTATTCGTCCACCAGCAGGTGCCAGATGCGGCTGCGCCAGCGCGTGCCGACATCGTCGTGGCTTTCGAACAGCACCACGGGCAGGCGGATCAGGTCGTCGAAGTCGACCGCCTGATAGGCGCGCAGCGTGCGCTCGTATTCCGCATAGACCTTCGCCGCGCCGGCTTCGAGGTCGTCCTCGGCGATCTTCGCTGCTTCCTCCGGGCCGACCACCGCGTTCTTCCACAGCGAGATGCGGTTTTGGATCATGCGGATGCGCAGTTTGTCGGCATCCTTCAGCATCTCCTGGAAGAGCTGCATCGTGTCGGAAGCATCGAGGATGGAGAAGCCCGGCTTGAGGCCGGCGTGGCGCGCCTCCGTGCGCAGGATTCGCGCGCCAAGCGCGTGGAAGGTCGAGATGTTGAGGCCTTCGCCGCGGCTGCCGGCGAGTTTCGCGGCGCGCTCCTTCATCTCCTTCGCGGCCTTGTTGGTGAAGGTGATGGCGGTGATCTTCTCCGGCGCGACCTTGCACTCGTCGATCAGGTACGCGATCTTCTGCGTGATGACGCGCGTCTTGCCGCTGCCGGCGCCGGCCAGCACCAGCAACGGACCGTCGAGGTAGCGGATCGCCTCCCGTTGCGGGGCGTTGAGGGTATCGACGGCCAAGCGGATTACTGGCCGAGGCTGCCGAACACCTTCTTGGCCAGGCTGCCGACGGCGCCGACCGGGTTGGCGCGGATCGCCTTCTCCTCGTCGGCGATCATCAGGTAGAGGCCGTCGAGCGCCTTCTCGGTGACGTAGTTGTCCATGTGGCTGTCTTCTTCCTTGACCAGCCCGAACTTCGCGGCCTTGCCGGCGAACTGGTCGTACTTGTCGGCCAGCTTCACCTTGGCCATCGCCTTCTGGACGATGGGCTTGAACTTCTCGCCGAGCTGCGCAGAGGTATTCTTGCGGAAGTACTCGGTGGCGGAATTGTCGCCGCCGGTCAGGATGCCCTTGGCGTCCTCGACCGACATCTTCTTTATCGACTCGACCAGCAGCTTCTTCGCCTCCGGCACGGCGGCCTCGGCAGCGCGGTTCATGGTCGTTTCCAGTTCATCGACCTGCTTGCCCATGCCGAAGCTGCGCAGCGTGTCGGCCGCCTTCTCCCGCTTGCCGGGCAGCGGAATCTTCACCTTCGGGTTGCCGAGGAAGCCGTCGGTCTTGCCGAGCACATCCACCGCCTTGCCGGCGCCCTGTGTCAGCGCTTCCTTCAGGCCGCCCGCGGCATCCTTGTTGGTCAGCTGGTCGAGCGACAGGGCGTGGGCCGCGGAAGACAGCAGCAGGGCGGCGAGGATGAATAGCTTGCGCATGGGGAAACTCCGGT
>DATJQH010000123.1:0-6685 GCA_035505955.1 Rhodocyclaceae bacterium | reverse complement strand
GTGAACGCAATCGTTCTGAACAAGCGCAGCAACATCTTTGCCATCTCCCTGGAGAAACTGGAATCTGAAGGAACTTCCCGGTTCTCTCTGCTCGCGGGTACGCTGAGCTACGCCTCGTCGCCATGACGGTCCGGCGGCGGGCCGGCAATTTCTTGTAATCGTGAATTCAGACGACGATCGTCTGCGCCTCGCCGGGCGCACAGGTCCCGATCGTGCCGATGCGGAAGACGTGCTCGCCGGCGGCGGAGAGCAGTTCGGCGGCGGGCCTTTCGTGCTCGGGCGCGAGCACGACCACCATGCCAATGCCGCAGTTGAAGACGCGGTGCATTTCGGCGTCGACCACGTTACCCTCGTTCTGCAGCCACTGGAAGAGCGGCGGCAGCGTCCAGCTGCCGCTCTCCAGCACGGCCCTGAGGCCGGGCTGCAGGATGCGCGGCACATTGTCGACCAGGCCGCCGCCGGTGATGTGGGCGAGACCCTTGACCCGCATCGCCTGCATCAGCGCGAGGACGGACTTGACGTAGATCCGCGTCGGCGCGAGAACGGCTTCGGCGAAGCTCTGGCCGTGGAAGTCGGCCTGCATGTCCGGCCTGGCGCGCTCGATGATGCGGCGGATCAGCGAATAGCCGTTGGAGTGTGCGCCGCTGGAGGCGAGGCCCATGACGATGTCGCCGGGCCGGATTTGCGTGCCGTCGATGATTTCGGATTTCTCCACGGCGCCGACCGCAAAGCCGGCCAGGTCGTATTCGCCGGGCGGATACATGCCGGGCATCTCGGCCGTTTCGCCGCCGATCAGCGCGCAGCCGGCGAGTTCGCAACCCGTGGCAATGCCGCCGATCACTTGTGCCGCAGTGTCGACGTCTAGCTTGCCGCAGGCAAAATAGTCGAGGAAGAACAGCGGCTCGGCGCCCTGCACCAGGATGTCGTTCACGCTCATGGCGACCAGGTCCTGGCCGATGGTGTCGTGCTTGTTCAGTTCGAAGGCGAGCTTGAGCTTGGTACCGACGCCATCGGTGCCGGAGACAAGCACGGGATCGCGATACTTCTTCGAGATTTCGAACAGGGCGCCGAAGCCGCCGATTCCGGCCAGCACTTCCGGTCGCATGGTGCGTTTGGCAGCGGGCTTGATGCGTTCGACAAGGCTGTCACCGGCATCGATGTCGACGCCGGCATCACGGTAGGTCAGCGGTGTGCTCAAGTTGAGTTCCTCGGGCCGCACGGATAAAGTTGCGACTTTCCGGCCGCAATCACCGTGAATAACGGTTTGTGGCGCGATTTTACCGCAAATGCCCATCACCCATCGCCTGCAAACCGCCCTCTGGATCGGCCTCGGCCTGCTGGCGCTCTGGCTCCTGGCCCTGCTCGGCCCCATCCTGACGCCCTTCCTGCTGGCGGGCATACTGGCCTATGCCTGCAATCCGCTCGTCGATCGCCTGCAGGGTTTCGGCTTGCCGCGTCTTGTCGGCGTTCTGCTCGTGCTCCTCGCCGGGCTGGCAGTCCTGGTCGGCCTGGCCCTGATCCTGGTTCCGCTGCTGATCGAGGAAGCGAGCATGCTGACGGCGCGCATCCCCGACGCGGCGAACCTCGCCGACCAGCGACTCGGTCCCTGGCTGCAGGAAACCTTCGGCATCCAGATGCAACTCGACGCGGCGACGCTCAAACAGTGGGCAACCGACAATGTCGGCAGCGTGCAGACGGTCGCCCGGCATGCCTACGAGTCGCTCAAGATCGGCGGCGTTGCGCTGCTGGGCGTGTTCATCAATTTGCTGCTGACGCCGGTCGTGATGTTCTACCTGCTGCTCGACTGGCACCCGCTGCTCGAACGCATCGAGAACGCGATCCCGCGCCCGCTGCACGGCAAGGCCGTACGCATGGCCGCCGAGGTCAACGCCGTGCTGTCGCAGTTCCTGCGCGGGCAAGTGCTGGTGATGCTGATCCTCGCGGCCTACTACAGCATCACGCTGTCGATCGCGGATCTTCCGTCGGCCATCGCCATCGGCCTCCTGACGGGGCTCCTGATCTTCATTCCCTATGTCGGCTTCGCCACGGGCTTCACGCTGGCGCTGCTGGTCGCGGTGCTGCAGTTCGCGGGCTGGGAGCCGATCATCGCCGTGCTCGTCGTCTTCGGCATCGGCCAGGTCCTCGAAGGCTTTCTGCTGACGCCTTTCCTGGTCGGCGAGCGCATCGGCCTGCATCCCCTGGCCGTGATCTTCGCCCTGATGGCCTTCGGCCAGCTGTTTGGCTTCTTCGGCGTGCTTCTGGCGCTGCCGGCCTCCGCCGCGCTGCTGGTGGGCCTGCGCGAGCTGCGCGTGGCCTATCTCGCCAGCCGCCTTTACCGGGGGCCTGACGCATGAGTCAGATGCTCCTCGACCTGAAGCCGGAACAGCCACCGACGCTCGACAATTTCGTCGCCGGCACCAACACGGAACTCATCAGCCGTCTGCGCGCACTCGCCGACGGCCGCGCGTACGAGGCGGTCTACCTCTGGGGCCCGGAAGGCTGCGGCAAGTCGCATTTGCTGGCCGGCGTCGCGACGGCTGCCATCCGCCATCGACCCGCAGCGTTCATGACTGCCACCGACATCGAGGCCGACATCCTGGCCACGCCCCGCAGCCTGCTTGCCATCGACGATGTGCAGGGGCTGGGCGAACCGGCCCAGGTCGCGCTCTTTCGCACGTTCAACACCGCGCGACTGGCCGGCCTGACGCTGGTGCTGTCCGGCAACGAGCCGCCGGCGCGTCTCGCGCTGCGCGAGGACCTGCGCACGCGCATCGGCCAGGCGATGATCTACGAAATGAAGCCGCTCACCGACGACGAAAAGTCAGCCGCGCTGGCACGCCACGCGCTGATGCGCGGCATGAAGGTCGACGATAGCCTCGTGCGCTACCTGCTCACGCACAGCCGGCGCGACCTGCCCACGCTGATGGCGATCCTCGACAGCCTCGACCGCGCGACGCTCGAGCAGCAGCGGCCCGTGACACTGCCGCTCTTGAAGGAAGTCCTGCAACTGCAATTCGAAGAAGACGATGAATCTGGTCCTGTTTGATCTAGACAACACCCTGCTCGCCGGCGACTCGGACTTCGAGTGGGCGCAATTCCTGATCTCGAAGGGCGTCCTCGACCGCGAGGTGCACGAAGCCCGCAACCTCGAGTTCTACGAGCACTACCAGGCCGGCACGCTCGACATCCACGCCTTCCTCGACTTCCAGCTGGCGCCGCTGTCGCGCCACGCGCGCGCGGAACTCGACGCCTGGCACCGCGAATTCATGACCACGCGCATCCGGCCCATCATCGGCGCGCCTGCCCGCAATCTCGTGCGCCGCCATCTCGACGAAGGCAGCCTGTGCGCCATCGTCACGGCCACCAACAGCTTCGTCACCGGCCCGATCGCGCGCGAGTTCGGCATCGCGCACCTGGTGGCGACCGTGCCCGAATTCGCCGACGGCCGCTTCACCGGCAAGGCGCGCGGTGTTCCGGCCTTCAAGGAGGGCAAGGTGGCGCGCGTCGAAGCCTGGCTGGAGTCGCTCGGCCTGTGGCTCGGCGCCTTCGAGCACAGCTTTTTCTACAGCGATTCGCACAACGACCTGCCGCTGATGTCGCTCGTCACCGATCCGGTCGCGGTCGACCCCGACGACACGCTGCAGACCAAGGCAACGGAAAACGGCTGGCCGATCATGAGCTTGCGCGCCTGATCGGGTATCATGGCGGCCCTTTCGCATACCTCGACTGCATGATCCGCAAGCTGCTGCGCCGCGTCTTCCGGGGCGCGAATCCCATCCAACGCAAGGCGGAAGTCATTCCGGCGTCGCGCCATGGCATCCGCCGCGAGCAGGTGTCGATGGGCGCGCGACGTACCTGCGAGACGCTGCAGAAGGCGGGTTTCAAGGCCTATGTGGTCGGCGGCGCGGTGCGCGACCTGATCGCCGGCATCGAACCGAAGGACTATGACATCGCCACCGACGCCACGCCCGACGACGTGCGCGGCCAGTTCCGGCGCTCGCGCATCATCGGCCGCCGCTTCCAGATCGTGCACGTCATGCAGGGCCCCGAGACGCTCGAAGTCTCGACCTTCCGCGCTGCCCACGACGAGGACACATTGAAGGACGAGCACGGCCGCGTGTTGCGCGACAACGTCTGGGGCAGCATCGAAGAGGATGCGGCGCGCCGCGACTTCACGATGAACGCGCTCTACTACGATCCCGGCCGCGAGGAAGTGCTCGACTTCCACAACGGCGTGCAGGACATCCAGCGCAAGACGCTGCGCATGATCGGCGATCCGCGCGCCCGCTACCGCGAGGACCCGGTGCGCATGCTGCGCGCGGTGCGCCTGTCGGCGAAGCTCGGCCTGCGCCTCGACCCGCAGGTGCAGGCGCCGATCCGCGACATGGCCGACCTGATCGAAAACGTGCCGACGGCGCGACTGTTCGACGAGATGATGAAGCTGCTCTTCTCCGGCCACGCTGTCGACTGCGTCAAGCGGCTGCGCGACGACGGCCTGCACCACGGCCTGCTGCCCCTGCTCGACGTCATCCTCGAACAGCCGATCGGCGAGAAGTTCGTGATGCTCTCGCTGGCCAGTACCGACGAACGAGTACGCGCCGACAAGTCGGTTTCGCCCGGCTTCCTGTTCGCCACGCTGCTCTGGCACGAAGTGCTGGCGAGTTGGGAAGCGCGCAAGAAGCGGGACGAACCGCCGGTGCCGGCCATGTTCGGCGCCATGGATGAAGTGCTCGACCAGCAGGCCGAGAAGCTTGCGATCACGAAGCGCATCGCCTCCGACATCAAGGACATCTGGCTCCTGCAGCCGCGCTTCGAGAAGCGGGCCGGCCGCGCGCCTTTCCGGCTCATCGAGCAGCCCCGCTTTCGCGCCGCCTGGGACTTCCTGGTGCTGCGTGCCGAGAGCGGCGAGGCCCCGCAGGAACTCGCGGACTGGTGGCGCGAATTCCAGGACGGCAGCCACGAGGAGCGCGAGAAGATGCTGCTGCCCGACACCGACAAGAAGCGCCGCCGTCGTTCGCGCGGCCGCGGGCGCAAGGCGGACGAAGATCCCGATCCCAAAGTCAGCCCCGGTGGTACGCCGTGAAGAGGGCCTACGTTGCCCTCGGCTCCAATCTGGGCAACCCCGTACAGACGATCGAAGATGCCATGGACGCCATGGCCGGGCTGCGCGGTTCGCTCCTGAAAGCCATGTCCTCGCTCTACCGCACTGCGCCCGTCGGATTGCGCAACCAGCCTGACTTCATCAATGCCGTGGTCGCACTCGACACACGGCTCGGGCCGCGCGAGCTCCTCGACGAGCTGTTTGCTCTTGAAGCCCGCTTCGGCCGGGAAAGGAGCATCCGGAACGCGCCGCGCACGCTCGACCTCGACCTGCTGCTGCATGACGCCACGGTGATGAACGATCCCGAACTCACGCTGCCGCACCCGCGCATGCACGAGCGCGCCTTCGTACTCGCGCCGCTGGCCGAGATCGCGCCCGATGTCGTCGTACCCGGCCGCGGCCCGGTCGTGGAACTCCTCGCAGCCTGCGCAGGACAGCGCATCCACCTGATCGCGCGATCGTGAACAACCTGCCGGTGGTCCTGCAGACGGCGCTACTGCTCGCGGCTTCGAACGTCTTCATGACCTTCGCCTGGTACGCGCATCTCAAGAACTTCAACGACAAGCCATGGTGGATCGCCGCGCTCGCCTCCTGGGGCATCGCGCTGTTCGAATATCTGCTGCAGGTGCCGGCCAACCGCATCGGCTACGCCGAGCTCAGCCTGGGCCAGTTGAAGATCCTGCAGGAGGCGATCACGCTCACCGTGTTCGTGCCGTTCGCGATCCTGTACATGGAACAACCGCTCAAGCTTGACTACCTGTGGGCGGGGTTGTGTATTCTGGGCGCCGTCTACTTCATCTTCAGGGGACCGTGATGACTTACTTGGCCTCGAACAAGCCCATCACCCTGCCCGAACTGGCGCGCATGAAGCGCGAGGGCGAGAAGATCGCCATGCTCACCTGCTACGACGCCAGCTTCGCCGCGCTGGAAGACCGCTGCGGCGTCGATGTCGTGCTGGTCGGCGATTCGCTCGGCAACGTCATCCAGGGCAAGACCTCGACGCTGCCCGTGACCATGGAGCACATGGTCTATCACACCGAATGCGTGGCGCACCAGACGCTGCGGCCGATGGTGGTGGCCGACCTGCCCTTCGGCGCCTTCCACGAATCGAAGGAGCAGGCGATCCGCAATGCCGGCCGTCTGCTGGCGGTCGGCGCGGAAATGGTGAAACTCGAAGGCGGCGAAGTGATGGCCGAGACGGTGCATTTCATGGTCGAGCGTGGCGTGCCGGTCTGCGCCCACATCGGCCTGACGCCGCAGTCGGTCCACGCGCTGGGCGGCTATCGGGTCCAGGGCCGCGACGAAGCCTCGGCTATCCGCATGAAACACGACGCCGTAGCGCTCGAAGAGGCCGGTGCGGCGATGATGGTGCTGGAGATGGTGCCATCGAAGCTCGCCGGCGAGATCACGCGTTCGCTCAAGGCCTGCGCCACCATCGGCATAGGCGCCGGTCCTGAATGCAACGGCCAGGTGCTGGTGCTGCACGACATGCTGGGCCTCTACCCGGGCAAGAAGGGCCGCTTCGCCAAGGACTTCATGGCCGAGGCGCAGAGCATCGAAGGCGCCGTGAAGAACTACGTGCAG
>DATJQH010000122.1:0-16437 GCA_035505955.1 Rhodocyclaceae bacterium | reverse complement strand
TCGCCGCCCATTGCGGCGCCTCGTGCTTCAGGTGGCTGATGAGGCCGCGCACGCCGATCTGGTCCTTCATCCAGCGCTCGAGGAAAGGCTTGGCGGTGTCCCAGAGATCGAGTTCAGGATCGAGTTGGCGGCCGAGGCCTTCGATGTTGAGCAGGGTCTTCTGCAGCATCACCAGTTGCGGCTGGATCTCGACGTTGAACCGGCGCGAGGTCTGGAACAGGCGCAGCAGGACGTGGCCGAAGGAAATGTCCTTCAGCGGCCGGTCGAAGATCGGCTCGCAGACCGCGCGCACGGCCGCCTCCAGCTCATCGACGCGGGTCTCCTTGGGCGCCCAGCCGGACTCGATGTGCGCCGTGGCGACGCGATGGTAGTCGCGGCGGAAGAAGGCGAGGAAGTTGATGGCGAGATAGTTCTTGTCGACTTCGTTCAACGTGCCCATGATGCCGAAGTCGAGCGCCACATAGCGGCCGTCGGGTGCGACCAGGATGTTGCCCGGATGCATGTCGGCGTGGAAGAATCCGTCGCGGAACACCTGCGTGAAGAAGATCTCGACGCCGGCCCGGGACAGCTTCTTCAGGTCCACGCCGGCTTCGCGCAGGCGTTCGATTTGCGCGATCGGGATGCCGTGCATGCGCTCCATCACCATCACCGAAGTCCGGCACCAGTCCCAGTGCACTTCCGGCACCTGCAGCAGCGGCGAGGGTGTGAAGTTGCGCCGCAACTGCGAACAGTTGGCGGCTTCGCGCATCAGGTCGAGCTCGTCGTGCAGGTGCTTGGCGAACTCGCCGACCACCTCGCGCGGCTTCAGCCGCTTGCCGTCGGCCCACAGGCGTTCCAGCAATCCGGCGAAGGCATCGAGCAACCCGATGTCGTGGGCGATCACCGGCTCGATGCCGGGGCGAAGGATCTTCACCGCGACTTCACGACCGTCCGGCAGCGTGGCGAAATGTACCTGCGCCACCGAGGCCGAGGCGACCGGTTCGTCCTCGAAAGTCCTGAAGACCTCATCGACCGGCTTGCCGTAAGCCCGCTCCAGTTCTGCGATCGCCTGCACGGAAGGAAACGGCGGCACCTGGTCCTGAAGCTTGGCCAGTTCGTCGGCGATGTCCTCGGCCAGCAGGTCGCGTCGCGTGGACAGCACCTGGCCGAACTTGACGAAGATCGGCCCCAGTGCTTCCAGCGCCTCGCGCAGGCGCACGGCACGCGGCTCGGAAAGGTCGCGCCAGAACAGCAGCCGGCCGACGAGTCGCGCCGGGCGGTTCGTCGGGTCGTGGTCCAGCACCAGTTGGTCCAGGCCGTAACCGAGGCCGACGCGGACGATGCGGGCGAGTCGCAGTAAGCGCAAGATGGAATCGAATGCCGGCAATGCGGAAGAGGGCCGATTTTGCCCGGTTTCCGTCGCTGCCGGAAGAGTGCCGGCAAAGGCGGCCCGCTATAATGCCGCTTTGCCCACTGGAATTGTCGATGTCATCCGACCCGAAGGCCCATCTGGCCGAACTGTTGCGCGTCGCGCTGGAGAGCGTGGCGCCCGGCGCCACGGCCGAGATTCAGCTGGAGCGGCCGCGCGACGCCACGCATGGCGACTTCGCCAGCAACCTGGGGCTACAGCTCGCGCGCGCGCTCAAGGACAACCCGCGCAAGATCGCCGAGCGCCTGGTCAAGGAACTGCCGGCTTCGCCGTTGGTCGCGAAGGCCGAAGTCGCCGGCGCCGGCTTCATCAATTTCCGCCTGGCGGCAACGGCCAGGACCGGCGTGGTGCAGGCCGTGCTCGAGCGCGGCGAGGGGTACGGCCGCGGCAAGCCCACGGGGCGCCGCGTGCAGGTCGAGTTCGTTTCCGCCAATCCAACGGGGCCGCTGCACGTCGGCCACGGCCGCGGTGCCGCCTACGGCGCCAGCCTCGCCTGCCTGCTCGCCTTTGCCGGCGACACGGTGTGCCGCGAATACTACGTGAACGACGCCGGCCGCCAGATGGACATCCTCGGCGTGTCGACCTGGCTGCGCTACCTCGAACTGTTCGACGAGTGGGTGCCCTTCCCGCCCAATGCCTACCAGGGCGACTACGTGCGCGACATGGCGCAGCAGATCCGCGAGGCGCACGGCGAGCGCTTTCGGCACCCCGCCGCGGCGGTGCTGGCCAGCGTGCCGGCGGCGCCGGCCGCACGCGAGGACGGCAGCTATACCCCGGACGAGAAGGAACAGCTCGAGCGTCGGCTGGACGGCCTGATCGCCGTCGCCAAGGACCTGCTCGGCGAGGAATGGACGTATGTTCACCAGCATGCGCTGACCGAGCAGCTGGCCGACTGCCGCGAAGACCTCGAAGGCTTCGGCGTGCATTTCGACTGCTGGTTCTCGGAGCGCTCGCTCTACGACACCGGCATGGTCGCCAAGGTGGTCGCCGAGCTCGAGAAGCGCGGCCACATCTATCTTCAGGACGGCGCCAGGTGGTTCCGCTCCACCGCTTTCGGCGACGAGAAGGACCGCGTCGTCCAGCGCGACAACGGGCTCTACACCTACTTCGCATCCGACATCGCCTACCACGCCAACAAGTTCGAGCGTGGCTTCGACCGCGTGATCGACATCTGGGGCGCGGACCACCACGGCTATATCGCGCGCGTCAAGGGCGCGTTGAAGGCCATGGACCTTGATCCGGCCAGGCTCGACGTCGCGCTGGTGCAGTTCGTCAGCCTGTTCCGTGACGGCGCCAAGGTGTCGATGTCCACGCGCGCCGGCAGCTACGTGACCTTGCGCGAGCTGCGCGGGGAAGTCGGCAACGACGCCTGTCGCTACTTCTACCTGCTACGCAAGCAGGACCAGGCGCTCGACTTCGACATGACGCTGGCGAAGTCCGAATCCAGCGACAACCCGGTCTACTACGTGCAGTATGCCCATGCGCGCATTTCGTCCGTCCTCAACCAGTGGGGCGGCCGCGAGGCGGAACTGCCGGCGGCCGATCTCGCGCCGCTGACAGGAGAGCGCGAGCTCGGCCTGTGCGCGCGGCTGCAGTCCTTCCCCGAAGTCGTGGCGCAGGCCGCGGCGGATTTCGCGCCGCATGCCTTGGCCTTCTTCCTGCGCGATCTGGCCGCGGATTTCCATGGCTGGTACAACGCCGAGCGGCTGCTGGTCGACGACGAGGCGGTGAAGCGGGCACGGCTGGCGCTGGCGGTTGCCGTGCGTCAGGTTCTGCGCAACGGTCTGCGCATTTTGGGCGTTTCGGCGCCGGAGGCGATGTGATGGAGCGTATTCACGGACAGCGCGGCGGCACGCTGCTGGGCATTCTGATCGGCCTGGTGCTGGGCGCGCTGATCTCCTTCGGCGTGGTGTACCTGATGAACAAGTCAACACCGCCGTTCCGCGACAAGGGCGCGCGCACCGATCGTCCCGGCAACGGCGATTCCACCGAGCCGCCGGCGACGCCGGCGCCGCTGCCGGGCAAGCCCGGCGACAAGGTCGGCGAGAAGCCGCGCTTCGAGTTCTACAAGATCCTGCCGGGCAGCCAGGAGGCGGCGCCCGCGCCTGCTCCGGCGCAGACCAAGGCGCCGGCGGATTCCAAGTCGAAGACCTCGTCTTCCGAGCCACTGTACCTGCAGGTCGGCGCATTCCAGAAGCCGGTCGATGCCGACAACCTGAAGGCCAAGCTGGCGCTGATCGGGCTGGAGGCGGGTGTGCAGGAAGTCGACGTGCCGGAGAAGGGCCGCATGTATCGTGTCCGCACGGGGCCGTTCGCGAACGTTGACGCAATGAACCGCGCGCGCGACCTGTTGTCTCAGAACGGGATCCAGGCCGCTCCGGTCAAGGGTAAATAACGAAAGGAACGCTTCATGCGCAAGCTGATCTGGCTGGTCGGACTGGTCTTTCTTGCCGCCGCGACGGCAGCGGCGGCTGCGGCACCGCTGGTCGAGGGCAAACAGTATCGGGTGCTCAATCCGGCGCGGCCGGTCGAAGCCCGGGACAAGATCGAAGTCACCGAGTTCTTCTGGTACGGCTGCTCGCATTGCTACGATCTCGATCCGATCCTGAAGAAGTGGCTGAAGACCATGCCGAAGGATGTCACCTTCCGGCGCATACCTGCAGTCTTCCCGGGTCGCGATGGTCGCCCGGGCGCCTGGGCGCCGCTCGCGAAGGTGTATTACGCGCTTGAGGCGCTGGGACAGGCCGACCGTCTCCACGGTGACGTGTTCGACGCCGTGCAGATGGACAGGACGGACCTCGGCAACGAGAACGTCGCCGCCGATTGGATGGCGAACCATGGCGTTGACCGGCAGAAGTTTCTCGACACGCTCAACTCCTTCACCGTGCAGTCGAAAGTGGCGCGCTCGCAGCAACTGTCGGGCCTGTACGGATTCGACGGCGTGCCGGCACTGTTCGTCAACGGCCGCTACGCGCTGGTCAACGGCGAGATCGGCAGCCACGAGGACATCATCGGCATCCTCGACCAGCTGATCGACAAGGCACGCGCCGACCGCGGCAAGAAGTAGCGTCCGCACGGCGTACCACAGGGGCTGACTTTTCCGTGCGCGCCGTCACGTCGTGGCGGCGACCGTCATCGCCTTCTCCGGCGTGACGATGCCGAACAGGTGCGCGAGCTTGCGCCGTCGCGCGAGCTTCAGCAACGCCTTGTCGGAAGTGACGAGCAGGCTCGCGCCGCCGTCGCGCGCGACTTCGAGGAACTTCTGGTCGTCGGGGTCTTCGCATTCGGGCAGTGCAAGCGCACCCGACACCCCCGCGACCGTCTCCGCAAGGCGCGTGTAAGCGTCGAAGGCCGCAGCCTGAGCGGCGGCATCGAGCGAAAACATCGGGTAGCCCAGCACGCGCTGAAACTCATGCAGGCAGCGCGCATCAGTGAGCGCGCGCCAGGCGCCGCCCTCCAGCCGCTCGCGCAGGGGCGCGAAGCGGCTGTCGGCGAAGACGAAGAGTGAAAGCAGTACGTTGGTGTCGAGCACCACCCGCACTGCACCCACCGTCAGGACTTCCTTTTTTGCGTGTCGAGTCGGAACTTGGCGTAGGAACCCGGCGCGTCCTCGACGACCTTAAGCTTGCCCTTGGCCGGATTGCGCGCCGGCACCTTGCGATCGTCCTGGCCCGTGACCCACTGCTGCCAGTCGGTCCACCACGAACCGGGCTGCTGCTTGGCGCAGCCCAGCCATTGGTCCGCGGTTTCAGGCAGTTGGTCGTTCAGCCAGTAGCCATACTTGTTGGCGGCAGGCGGATTGACGATGCCCGCGATGTGGCCCGAGCCCCCGAGCACGAAGCGCACCGGGCCGGCAAAGCGCTGCGCACCGAGGTAGGTGCTCTTCCACGGCGCGATGTGGTCCTCGATCGTGGAGATGAAGTAGCTCGGCACCTTGATTTTGCCCAGGTCGATGGCGACTCCGTCGAGGGTGATGCCGCCCGGCTCCTTGAGCAGGTTTTGCATGTACATGTTGCGCAGGTAGAAGCTGTGCATCGCGTACGGCATGCGCGTCGAATCGCTGTTCCAGAACAGGAGGTCGAACGGGAACGGGTCCTTGCCCATCAGGTAGTTGTTCACCACGAACGACCAGATCAGGTCGTTGGATCGCAGCATGTTGAACGTGCCGGCCATCTCGGTGCCTTCGAGGAAGCCGCGCTCGGCCATCTTCTTCTCGAGGTTGGTCACCTGCTGCTCGTCGATGAACACGCCCAGTTCGCCGGGAATCGAGAAGTCGAGCATCGACGTGAAGAACGTGGCCGAGGCGATGCGCTTGTCCTTTTTGGCGGCCATGTAGGCCACCGTCGAGCCGAGCAGCGTGCCACCCAGGCAATAGCCGGCGGCGTTGATCTCCTTCTCGCCGGTCTGCTCGCAGACCTTGTCGACGGCGGTCATGGCGGCATCGGTGAGGTAGTCCTCGAAGCTCTTCCTGGCGAGCTTGGCGTCCGGGTTGACCCACGACATCACGAATACCGTGTGGCCCTGGTCCGTCGCCCACTTGATGAATGAATTCTTCTCGCGCAGGTCGAGGATGTAGTACTTGTTGATCCACGGCGGGAAGATCAGCAGCGGCCGCTTGAACTGCTCCTTGGTCGTCGGCTCGAACTGCAGGAGCTGCATCAGCTCATTCTGGAAGACGACCTTGCCCGGCGTCGTCGCGACGTTCCTGCCGAGCTCGAAAGCGGTCGTGTCGGTCATCTTGATGCGCAACTGGCCGTCGCCTTCCTCCATGTCGCGCAGCAGGTTGTTGAAGCCCTTGACCAGGTTCTGCCCGTGCGACTTCACGGTTTCGCGAAACACTTCCGGGTTGGTCAACGCGAAGTTCGAGGGCGACAGCGCATCGATGAACTGGCGCGTGAAGAAGTTCACCTTCTTCTCGGTGGTCTCGTCCATGCCCTCGACGTTGCGCACCGTGTCGTGGATGTGGCGTGCGGTGATCAGGTAGGACTGCTTGATGAAGTCGAACAGGAAATGCTCTTCCCACTGTTCGTCCTTGAAGCGCTTGTCGTCCTTGGCCGGTTGGGCGAAGGGCGGCACTTCCATGCCGAGGAAGCGCAGGCTGGAATGCTGCCAGAGCGAGAAGTAGTCCCACACCAGGTTCATCTGCGCGCGCGCCAGCTTGTAGGGGTTGGCGAGCATCTTTGCCATCATGTCCATGAAGGCCTGGGCGATGCCCAGTTCATCGGCCGGCGCCGCCACGCCGTGCTTCATCTGGCGCTGGATATGGTCGGTCAACAACTTGGAGGCGCGGCTCGCAACCTCGGCGTAGGTTTTGGCGATCTCTTTCGGGTCTGGCAATTCGGGATGCTCTCGGGGGGCTTCGGCCATGGCTCACTCCTGATGGATTCTGACGTAGCGGATGATGCCGTTCTCTTCGGTGCGCTCTAGGCGGCGCTGGTGCTGCAGGTAATTCAGGTGGGCGATGGCTTCGCCCATCGCAAACATGGTCTGGTGCGGATCGGTGATCTCGCGCGGAAACAGCACGGGGATCAGCTCGGCCGCGGTCTTCGGAGCATCGCAGGCCGCCAGCAGGTCGGCGCAGCGGTCGGCATGGTGCGCGTGCAGTTGGTCGACACGGAAATGCAGGCCGCGGAACGGCAGCCCGTGCGAAGGCAGCACCAGCGTGTCCGCCGGTAGTGCGCGCAGGCGATCGAGCGAGGCCAGGAACCACGCGAGTGGATCGGCATCCGGCACGCCGGCGAAGACGCTGATGTTGGTCGAGATGCGCGGCAGCAGCATGTCGCCCGAGATCAGCACGCGCAGCTCGTCGCAGTAGAAACTGGCGTGCTCTGGCGCGTGGCCGTGGCCGACGATGACGCGCCAGGCGCGACCGCCGATGTCGATGTCCTCGCCTTCCCAGACCGGGTGGAAGGCGGCCGGGATCGTCGGCACGACCTTGCCGTAGGCGTTGCCGCGGTCCTGCAGTGCCTGCGCGCGGTCGGCGTCGAGCCCGTGCAGGCGGAAGAAGTCGCACATCGCCGGCACGCCGTAGTTGCCGATCTGGTGCTTGACGAGCTGGGCGGTCTGGTACTCGCCCTGAGTCATCCACAGCGGGGCGCGGGTTTCCTCCTGTAGCCAGGCGGCGAGGCCCAGGTGGTCGGGATGGAAATGCGTCACCAGCAGGCGGCCCACGCGGCGTGCCATCAGGACTGACTTCCACGCGGCCCGCACCGGATCGAGGGCGATGCCCGTATCGACGGCCGTCCAGGCGTCGCCATCGGCGATCAGCCACAGATTCACATGGTCGAGGGCAAAAGGCAGCGGCATGCGCAGCCATTCGATGCCGGGCGCGACAGCCAGCGGCGTGCCGGTTGCGGGCGGCGCGTCGTGGGCGTAGGCGATGGCGTTCATCATGGCATTGTGGGGTATGGCTGCCGAATTGATTTGCCGGGTGAAATCTGCTTAACTGGCCGCGGAAAATCCAGCAAAGACAATATTCTACCTGAGTCCGTGCGGGATGGTGCACTGCAGCAATAACCCGTTTTCATGTTTTGCGCTCCATGACTGAGTCCACCTATACGATTACCGATCTTGCGCGCGAATTCCATGTCACGCCGCGCGCGATCCGCTACTACGAAGACCACCGCCTGCTCGCCCCCGAACGCCGGGGGTTGCAGCGTGTCTACTCCAAGCGCGACCGCACGCGCCTCAAGCTCACCCTGCGCGGCAAGCGCCTGGGCCTGTCGCTGGCCGAGATTCGCGAGCTGATCGACATGTACGACGCGACGGCCGGCGAGCACCCGCAACTGCTCAAGTTCCTCGACGTGCTGACGCAACGCAAGGCGGCACTCGAACAGCAGCGCGAGGACATCGAAGCCGTGCTGGCCGAGATCGAGCGCTTCGAGCAGCAGTGCCAGCAGTTGCTGACCGGCAAGAACGCACCGCCCCGGCGCCGCAAGGCCGCCTGAGCGACCACGCGCCGGGCACAGTCGGCTACGATATATTGACGTTGACGTCAACGTCAACCTAAAATCGACAGAAGGAGACGACATGCACAAGACGCGGACCTTCGAGCCGAAAGATCCGGACTGGGAAGTCCGGGTCCGGGCCAGCTACGAAAAGCAGGGCGTGATGCGCCTGATCGGCGCCCGCCTGGCCGAACTGCGGCCGGGCTACTGCGAGATCCACCTGCCCTGGCGCACCGACCTGACGCAGCAGAACGGCTACTTTCACGCCGGCGTGATCGCCACCGTTGTCGACAGCGCTGCCGGCTACGCCGGTTTCACGCTCATGCCGGCCGGCAGTTCGGTGCTGTCCGTGGAGTTCAAGCTCAACCTCCTCTCGCCGGGCGACGGCGAACTCCTGATCGCCACGGGGGAAGTCATCAAGCCGGGCAAGACGCTGGTGATTACCCGCGGTGAGGCCTACGTCGTCAAGGGAGGACAGACGACCCATTGCTCGACGATGCAGCAGACTCTCATGACCATGCACGGGAAGCCAGAGAAATGAGCCCATTCAACTTTCAGCTCGGTTCCGACTTCGACACTCTGCGCGATGCCGTGCGCGACTTTGCCGTCGGGGAAATCGCGCCGCGCGCGGCAGAGGTCGACCGCGTGAACGAATTCCCGGCTGACCTGTGGCGCAAGTTCGGCGACATGGGCCTGCTGGGCATGACCGCGCCCGAGGACGTCGGTGGCACGGCGATGGGTTATCTCGCGCACATCGTCGCCATGGAGGAAATCTCGCGTGCCTCGGCGTCGATCGGCCTCTCCTACGGTGCACACTCGAACCTGTGCGTGAACCAGATCAACCGCAACGGCACGAAAGCGCAGCGGCTCAAGTACCTGCCGAAACTGATCTCGGGCGAGCACGTCGGCGCACTGGCCATGTCCGAGCCGAACGCCGGATCCGACGTCGTCTCGATGAAGCTCAAGGCCGAGAAGAAGGGCGACCGCTACGTCCTCAACGGCAGCAAGATGTGGATCACCAACGGCGGCGACGCCGACACGCTGGTCGTCTACGCCAAGACCGACCCGGCGGCGGGCGCCAAAGGCATGACCGCCTTCATCGTCGAGAAGGGCTTCAAGGGCTTTTCGCACGGCTCGCACCTCGACAAGCTCGGCATGCGCGGCTCGAACACTTATCCGCTCTTCTTCGAGGACTGCGAAGTGCCCGAGGAGAACGTGCTCGGCGGTGTCGGCAATGGCACCAGGGTGTTGATGTCCGGCCTCGACTACGAGCGCGCGGTCCTGTCGGGCGGGCCGCTCGGCATCATGGCGGCCTGCATGGACGTCGTCGTGCCCTACCTGCACGACCGCAAGCAGTTCGGCCAGGCCATCGGCGAGTTCCAGCTCATGCAGGGCAAGGTCGCTGACATGTACACCACTTGGCAGGCCAGCCGGGCGTACGTCTATGCCGTCGGCCGCGCCTGCGATTCGAGCGACCACGTGCGCACCTTGCGCAAGGACGCTGCCGGCGCCATCCTCTATTCGGCCGAGAAGGCGACATGGATGGCCGGCGAGGCGATCCAGGTGCTCGGCGGCAACGGCTACATCAACGAGTACCCCACCGGCCGCCTGTGGCGCGACGCCAAGCTGTACGAGATCGGCGCCGGCACCAGTGAAATCCGCCGCATGCTGATCGGACGGGAAATTTTCAACGAAACCACATGAAGGAAAGCATCATGAACGACCCCATCGTCATCGTCTCAGCCGCCCGCACGCCCATGGGTGGCTTTCAGGGCGACTTAGCCACGCTTACCGCGCCCCAGCTCGGCGCCGCCGCCATCAAGGCCGCCGTGGAACGCGCCGGCATCAAGCCCGAGCAGGTCGAGGAAGTCGTGTTCGGCAACGTGCTCCAGGCGGGCGTCGGCCAGGCGCCCGCGCGCCAGGCCGCGCTGGGCGCCGGCCTGCCGCTTTCGGCCGGCTGCACGACGGTGCACAAGGTCTGCGGCTCGGCGCTGAAAGCCGTGATGCTGATGCACGACAGCCTCCTCGCGGGCAGCTACGAGATCGGCGTCGCGGGTGGACAGGAGTCGATGACCAACGCGCCCTACCTGCTGCCCAAGGCGCGCGGCGGTTACCGCCTCGGCCACGGTCAGATCCTCGACCACATGTTCTTCGACGGACTGGAAGACGCCTATCAGAAGGGTCGTCTGATGGGCACGTTCGCCGAGGAATGCGCCGAGACTTACAAGTTCTCGCGCGCCGATCAGGACGCGTTCGCGATTCGTTCGACGACGCGGGCGCAGGAAGCAATCAAGAACGGTTCCTTCGCGTGGGAAATCGCGCCCGTGACCGTCGCCGGCAAGAAGGGCGACGTGATCGTCAAGGACGACGAACAGCCGCCGAAGGCGCAGATCGAGAAGATCCCCAACCTAAAGCCCGCCTTCAAGAAGGACGGCACGGTGACGCCGGCCAACTCCTCCTCGATCTCCGACGGCGCCGCGGCGGTCGTGCTGATGCGCGAATCGAAGGCCAGGGCGCTCGGCCTGAAGCCGCTGGCGCGCATCGTCGGCCACGCCACGCACGCGCAGGAACCCAATCTCTTCACGACCGCGCCGGTCGGCGCGATGAAGAAGCTGTTCGCCAATACCGGCTGGACGACCGACAGCGTCGACCTCTACGAGATCAACGAAGCCTTCGCCGTCGTCACCATGGCGGCGATGCACGACCTCAAACTGCCGGCCGAGAAGGTGAACGTGCACGGCGGCGCGTGTGCGCTCGGCCACCCGATCGGCGCCTCGGGCTGCCGCATCCTGGTCACGTTGCTCGGTGCGCTGAAGAAGTACGGCGGCAGGCACGGTATTGCCAGCCTTTGCATCGGTGGTGGCGAGGCCGTGGCGGTGGCGGTGGAAATGCTGCCATGATCCTGAGCGAGGAACAGCGGCTGATCCGCGACACCCTGCGCGACTTCGCGCGCGAACAGCTTGCGCCGAACGCGGCCGACTGGGACAGGCACGCAATCTTCCCGCGCGAGGCGCTGGCGGCGCTGGCAGAACTCGGCGTTTGGGGCATGGTGGTGCCGGAACGCTGGGGCGGCGCCGCGCTCGACTACGTGTCGCTCGCCGTGGCGCTGGAAGAAATTGCGGCCGGTGATGGTGCAACGTCCACGATCATGTCCGTGCAAAACTCGCTGATCTGCGGCATCCTCAACCGCTACGGGTCCGATGCGCAGAAGGACCGCTGGCTCAAGGGCGCCACGACCGGCAGCCTGCTCGGCTGTTTCTGCCTGACAGAGCCCCACGTGGGCTCGGATGCGGCGGCGATCAAGACCCGCGCAGTCAAGACCGAAACCGGCTGGATGCTCAACGGCGTCAAGCAGTTCATCACTTCCGGCAAGAACGCGCAGATCGCGATCGTCTTCGCCGTCACGGATCCGGCCGCGGGCAAGAAGGGCATTTCCTGCTTTTGCGTGCCGACCGACACCAAGGGCTATGTCGTCGCGCGCATCGAGGACAAGCTCGGCCAGCACGCCTCCGACACGGCGCAGATCCTGTTCGAGGACTGTCATGTCGGCGCCGACTGCCTGCTGGGCAACGCGGGCGACGGCTACCGCATCGCGCTGTCCAACCTCGAAGCGGGCCGCATCGGCATCGCGTCGCAGTCCGTGGGCATGGCGCGCTCGGCGCTCGAAGCGGCACTGCGCTACGCGAAGGAGCGCGTCGCCTTTGGCAAGCCGATCATCGAACACCAGGCCGTGAACTTCCGGCTGGCCGACATGGCGACGCAGATCGAGGTGGCACGGCAGATGGTGTGGCACGCGGCCAGCCTGCGCGACGCCGGCGAGCCCTGCCTCAAGGAGGCGTCGATGGCCAAGTTGTTTGCCTCCGAGATGGCGGAACGGGTATGCTCTGATGCCATCCAGATCCACGGCGGCTACGGTGTGGTGGCCGACTTCCCGGTCGAGCGCATCTATCGCGACGTGCGGGTCTGCCAGATTTACGAGGGCGCCTCCGACATCCAGCGGCTGGTGATCGGGCGCGCAATTGCAGACGGCTGACGGAGGAACGAAGTGCCCGAGCCCCTGGTGTTCCGTTTCGATTTCGTTTCGCCCTACTCGTACATCGCCAGCGAGAAGATCGACGCCATTGCCGAACGCTTCGGCCGCAAGGTGATCTGGAAGCCGATCCTGCTCGGCGCCATCTTCAAGCACCTGGGCACGTTGCCGCTGACGCGCCAGCCGGGCCTGCACGACTACAGCACGAACGACTTCGCGCGTTCGGCGCGCTTCCACAACCTTCCGCTCAACATGCCGGCGGGCTTCCCGGCGTCGTCCGTGGCCGCGTCCCGCGCCTACTACTGGCTGCACGGCCGGGACTGCGCGCTGGCGCGGCGCTTCGCGCATGGCATATTCAGGTGCTACTTCGTCGACGGGCGCGACATCGCCGATCCTCCGGTCATCCTCGACGTCGCGGCCGGCCTCGGCATCGCCGCAGCGGATCTGACTGCCGGCATGGAGAATCCCGAGATCAAGAACAAGCTGCGCGAGGAGACCGACGCGGCGATCGCGCTCGGTGTCTTCGGCGCGCCCTGGGTCACCGTCGACGGCGAGCACTTCTGGGGCGCCGACCGGCTGCCGCAGGTCGAGCGCTGGCTCGAGCGCGGAGGCTTCTGAGTGTCCGTTATCCGCTCGAAGCTGGACACGCGCGCCGACGAGTACCGCCTCAATGCCGCGGTCATGCGCGGGCTGGTCGACGACCTGCACGAAACCAGCGCCAAAGTCAGCCTCGGTGGTACGCCGGAAGCGCGCGACAAGCATCTCGGGCGCGGCAAGCTGCTGGCGCGCGATCGCATCAACGCCCTGATCGACCCGGGCGCACCTTTCCTTGAGCTATCCGCGCTTGCGGCGTGGAACCTCTACGGCGGCGACATCGCCGCAGCCGGCATCGTCACCGGTATCGGGCGCGTCTCGGGCGTCGAGTGCGTGATCGTCGCCAACGACGCGACGGTCAAGGGCGGCACCTATTACCCGATGACGGTGAAGAAGCACCTGCGCGCGCAGGAGATCGCGCAGGAAAACCGGCTGCCCTGCATCTACCTGGTCGACTCCGGCGGCGCCTTCCTGCCCATGCAGGACGAGGTGTTCCCCGATCGCGACCACTTCGGCCGCATCTTCTACAACCAGGCCAACATGAGCGCGCTGGGCATTCCCCAGATCGCGGTCGTGATGGGTTCGTGCACGGCCGGCGGTGCCTACGTGCCGGCGATGAGCGACGAGGCGATCATCGTCCGGAACCAGGGCACCATCTTCCTCGGCGGCCCGCCGCTGGTGAAGGCGGCCACCGGCGAAGTGGTCAGCGCCGAAGACCTCGGCGGCGGCGACGTGCACACGCGCGTGTCGGGTGTCGCCGACCACCTGGCCGAGAACGACCACCACGCACTGGCGATCGCGCGCCGCATCGTCGCCAACCTGAACCATCGCAAGAATGTCGCGCTCGACCTCGCCGCGCCGGAGGAGCCGCTCTACGACGCCGCGGAGCTCTACGGCATCATTCCGGCGGATACGCGCAAGCCCTACGACGTGCGCGAAGTGATCGCGCGCCTCGTCGACGGTTCGCGCTTCGACGAATTCAAGGCGCGCTACGGCGCGACGTTGGTGACCGGCTTCGCCCGCCTGCACGGCTACCCGGTCGGCATCGTCGCCAACAACGGCATCCTGTTTTCCGAATCGGCGCAGAAGGGTGCGCACTTCATCGAATTGTGCGCCCAGCGCGGCACGCCGCTCGTGTTCCTGCAGAACATCACCGGTTTCATGGTCGGCAGGAAGTACGAGAACGGCGGTATTGCCCGCGACGGCGCCAAGATGGTGACCGCCGTGTCGACCGCGGCGGTGCCGAAGTTCACGGTCATCATCGGCGGTTCGTTCGGCGCAGGCAACTACGGCATGTGCGGGCGCGCCTATGCGCCGCGCCTCCTGTGGACCTGGCCCAACGCGCGCATTTCGGTGATGGGCGGCGAGCAGGCGGCATCGGTGCTTGCCACCGTGAAGCGCGACGGCATCGAGGCCGCGGGCAAGACTTGGAGCGCGGAGGAAGAGGAGGCGTTCAAGGCGCCGATCCGCACGCAATACGAAACGCAGGGACATCCCTACTACGCGACCGCCCGGCTGTGGGACGACGGCGTGCTCGACCCGGCGCAAACGCGGCGCTCGCTCGGCCTCGGCATATCGGCGGCGCTGAACGCGCCGATCGCCGCGACGCGCTTCGGCGTGTTCAGGATGTAGAAACCGGAAAGCCAGCCATGTACAAGAACATCGTTACCGAAGTCGACCAGGGCGTGGGCATCATCACGCTGAACCGCCCCGATCGCCACAACGCCTTCGACGGGCAGTTGATCGGTGAACTGATCCAGGCACTGGCCGGCATGGCGGGCGACAACGCTGTGCGGGTCGTCGTGCTGTCGTCGACGGGCAAGAGCTTCTGCGCCGGCGCCGACCTCAACTGGATGCGCACGGCGGCGAAATGGACCTCGGCCGAGAACGAGGCCGATGCGCGCGTGCTGGCCGAGATGCTGCACCGGCTGGCGACGCTGTCGAAGCCGACCGTGGCGCGCGTGCAGGGTTCGGCCTACGGCGGCGGCGTGGGGCTGATTGCCGCCTGCGACATCGCGGTGACGACCTTCGAAGCCCGCTTCGCGCTGACCGAAGTCAAGCTCGGGCTGATTCCGGCGACGATCGCGCCGCACGTGGTGGCCGCCATCGGCGAGCGCCACGCGCGTCGCTACATGCTCACCGCCGAGCGCTTCTCGGCCGCCGAGGCCTATCGCATTGGCCTCGTGCACGAGATGGTGCCGGACGAAGCGGCGCTTGACCTGGCGATCGGCCAGATCGTCGGCGCGCTGCTCGACAACGGCCCGGACGCGCTGGCCGAATGCAAGGACCTGATCCGCGGCGTCGCGCACCGGGGCCTGGAACCGGCGGTAATCGCCGACACGGCGCGTCGGATTGCCCGCGTGCGTGCCTGCGAGGAGGGGCGCGAGGGCGTCGCCGCCTTCCTCGAAGGGCGCAAGCCCAACTGGATCAGCTGAAGGGCCCATGTTCGGTACCATCCTGATCGCCAATCGAGGGGAGATCGCCTGCCGAGTGATCCGCACGGCGCGGCGGCTGGGCGTGCGCGCGGTGGCGGTCTATTCAGAGGCGGATGCGGGGGCGCGCCACGTGCGGCTCGCCGACGCGGCCATCTGCATCGGGCCGGCGCCGGCGGCCGAGTCGTATCTCGACCTCGATCGCATTCTCGCCGCGGCGAGACAGACCGGCGCGCAGGCAATCCATCCCGGCTACGGCTTCCTCTCGGAGAACGAAGAATTCGCCGAGGCTTGTGCCGCGGCGGGGCTCGTCTTCATCGGCCCGCCGGTGGCTGCGATTCGCGCCATGGGCTCGAAGTCGGCAGCCAAGGCGCTCATGGAAAAAGCCGGCGTGCCGCTGGTGCCCGGCTATCACGGCGGCAACCAGGACGCCGCTTTCCTGGCGCGGCAGGCGCAGCGCATCGGCTGGCCGGTGCTGATCAAGGCCTCGGCGGGCGGCGGCGGCAAGGGCATGCGCATCGTACGCGCGGCGGATGATTTCGCCGATGCGCTCGCGTCCTGTCAGCGGGAAGCGAAGGCCAGCTTCGGCGATGATCGCGTGCTGATCGAGAAGTACCTCGAGCGGCCGCGCCACATTGAGATTCAGGTGTTCGGCGACGCGCAGGGCAACGTCGTGCATCTGTTCGAGCGCGACTGCTCGGTGCAGCGCCGCCACCAGAAGGTGCTGGAGGAAGCTCCCGCGCCGGGCATGAATGCAGAGCGGCGCGCCGCGATGGGCAGTGCGGCGGTCGATGCGGCGAAGGCGGTCGGTTACGTCGGAGCGGGCACCGTCGAGTTCATCGTCGATGCGTCTGGCGCGTTCCACTTCATGGAGATGAACACGCGCCTGCAGGTCGAGCATCCGGTCACGGAGATGATCACCGGCCTCGACCTCGTCGAGTGGCAGTTGCGCGTCGCCGCCGGCGAGCCGCTGCCGCTGACCCAGGAACAGCTGGCGATCCGCGGCCACGCGCTCGAGGCGCGCAT